>NZ_CP083539.1:2636520-2942648 GCF_025144335.1 Jannaschia sp. W003 | reverse complement strand
TGATCGAGTTCCCCGACATGGCGACGGCGCGGGCTTGCTACGACAGCGAGGAGTACCAGGCCGCGCGCCGGCACCGGGAGGGGGCGGGGGACGCGCAAATCATGTTGCTGGAGGGGGTCTGACCCGGTCCGCCGGAGGCGGACGGATCGGTCCGGTGGACCGATCCGAGGGTCAGACGCGGAGGCACAAGCCGACGCTGGAGCAGGCCCGGTCCGCCGGAGGCGGACGGATCGGTCCAGTGGACCGATCCGAGGGTCAGACGCGGAGGCGCGAGCCGACGCCGGAGGGGCGGGGCTGCCGATCGAGCGACGCCACGCCCCGGACCCGATCCGGGGCCTCTGGCGTCCGCTAGTACTCCGTTCCGGAGCGGCGCCCTAGCGGATGACGGAGGCCCCGGCGCAGGGCCGGGGCGTGCGGGGTGGCGAGCGCGGCGCAGTCGGGCGATGCCGAGGGAGGATGGAGCGATCGCCGGCAAGTCCACGCCCCGGACCCGATCCGGGGCCTCGAGGCTCCGTTGGCGCTCCGCTCCGGAACGTCGTCGCTGCGGGTGACGGAGTCCCCGGCTCGGGGCCGGGGCGTGTGGGACGCGGAGAAAACGGAGCGCCTCGCTACCGCGTGATCGCATCCTCGCGCCGCTCGGGCAGGGGGTCCATCGTCAGCACCGGAACGGTCTGCTCCCCCACCACGTCGTGCCACGCGCCGTGGCGGGCGATGGGGTCGGCGGACGCGAGCGGCATCCGCATCATCAGCGCCGTGAGTCGGCGGGCGTAGGCGCGCTCGTAGGCAGCGAACTCGGTCACGGCCATGCGCGCGGCCAGCTTCGGCGAGTGGTACACCAGCCGCACCCGCCCCTCGCCGCCCTGGGTGCCCCACTGGGGCAGGAGCGGGCGCGTCACCGTCACGCGCTCGGGGGGCTGCTCCACGGGTGGCAGGTCGTGCGCCGCCGCGGGGGCGGCGAGCAGGGCGAGGATCCCGAGCGCGGCGCGCATCAGCGGTCGCGGCCCACGGGGGGCTCGGCCGTGCCGTCGTCGCCGAAGCGGCGGTCGTCGGACAGCGGGTCCTCGCCCTCGGGGATGTAGTCGCCCGACTCCAGCGCCGCGGCGTTATCGTGGGAGGGATCGGCGAAGGCGTCGGCGGGCATGGGGCCTTCAAGGAACTCGTGCAGGCGGCGCTGCACCATCTCCAGGTCGGTCTCGCCCTGCAGCGCGGCGATGCTCTTGGCCAGCGCGGCGGTGGAGCCGTCGGCGTCCTGCAAGTCGCCGTCCGTGAGGCCGGGATAGCGGCTCATCAGGGGGTCGCGGAAGGGCACCCAGTCTCGGGCGAAGTCCTGTCGGCTCATGTCTGCACTCCTTCGGCGGGCAACGTGTCGCCGGAACGGGGGGTTCCGGTCAAGCGAACATCGCCGCGAGGTCCACGGTGGAGGCCTGCCCGATGCTGTCCCCGTTCTCGGACAGGAAGGCGTCCGCCGCCCGCTCGCCCGCGGCGCGCAGCTGGTGGATCACCACCGCGGAGGGCACCACCTTCGTCGCCACCGAGAGCTGGCGCATCAGGGGATCGTCGGCGATCATGTGCACCAGCACGTCCTTCATGGCGCCCGCCGGCACGGTGCCCGCGCGCACGAGGCGCTGCACGAAGGCGATGGCGCGCAGCTCGCGCAGGAGCGAGGTGTTGAAGCTGATCTCGTTGATGCGGTTCTGGATGTCGCGCGCGGTGACGGGCAGCTCGGGACGCTCCAGCGGGTTGATGTTCACGATCAGCACGTCGCGCGGCAGGTCGGGCTCGAACAGCGGGAACAGCGCCGGGTTGCCGGTGTAGCCGCCGTCCCAGTAGTGCTCGCCGCCGATCTCCACGGCCGGAAACAGCGTGGGCAGGCAGGCCGATGCGAGGATGGCTTCGGGGGTGATCTCGGCGCCCGTGAAGAGGCGGATCTTGCCGGTCCGCACGTTGGTCGCCCCGACGAAGAGGCGGGGGCCGCGATCGGCGGCGCAGACGTCCTCGAAGCGCAGGCGCTCCACGAGACGGCGCAGGGCGTGCTCGCCCGCGGCCGGCGTGGCGTAGGGCGAGATCCCGCGCGAGACCATGTCGAACCACTGGTAGCCAGGCGAGCCCTCGATGGCGTAGGACACCGCGAGCGGAGAGAAGGCCTCCAGCCAAGGGGCGAGGCGCTCGTCGCGCAGCGCGCCGACCTCGCCCCAGAGCCAGTCGAGGTTCTCGCGCGCCGCCTCGCGCGAGCCGCGGGCGAGGCCGGCCTTCATCGCCGCGCCGTTCAGCGCCCCCGCGGAGGTGCCGGAGATCGCGGCGACGTCCACGCCATCGTCCCGCAGGAGGCGGTCGAGCACCCCCCAGGTGAAGGCACCGTGGGCGCCGCCGCCCTGGAGGGCGAGGTTGACGGAGGGGCGGCTCAAAGCGCCGTCCAGCCGCCGTCGACGCTGATCGTGGTGCCGGTGATCTGGGCGGCGTGCTCGGAGCACAGGAACAGGGCGGTCCCGCCGAGCTGGTCGGTGGTGGCGAACTCCTTGGACGGCTGGCGGGCGAGCAGCACCTCGCGCACCGCCGTGTCGCGGTCCATGCCGTACTTCTTCATGGTGTCCGGGATCTGGCTCTCGACCAGCGGGGTCATCACGTAGCCCGGGCAGATGGCGTTGGCGGTGATCGGCTCCTCGGCGGTCTCCAGCGCGATCACCTTGGTCAGGCCGACCACGCCGTGCTTTGCGGCCACGTAGGCGGACTTGAACGGCGAGGCGGTCAGCCCGTGGGCCGAGGCCACGTTGAGGACCCGGCCCCAGCCGGCCTCGCGCATCATCGGCACGGCCACGGCGGCGGTGTGGAAGGCCGAACTCATGTTGATCGCGATGATCGCGTCCCACTTCGCGGTGGGGAAGTCCTCGATGCCGGCCACGTGCTGGATGCCGGCGTTGTTCACCAGCACGTCGCAGCGGCCCGCCTTCTCGACCAGCGCGCGGGCGTCCTCGGCCTTCGACAGGTCGGCCTGGATGTAGCGCACTCTCGCCCCGGTTTCGGAGGCGAGGCTCTCGGCCAGCGCATGGTCCTCGTCGGTGTCGGTGAAGGAGTTCAGCACGACGTCGAGCCCGGCGGCGGCGAAGCTGCGGGCGATGCCCAGCCCGATGCCGGAGTTGGACCCGGTGACGATGGCGGTCTTGCCCCGGAGCGCGGCGTGTTCGGTCATGGCGGAGATCCTCGGAAGGGAATGGCAGTTGAATCCGCATTGCTATCTCGCATCCGCAGCATGAGTTCACCCCATTTTCTGCGGACCCGTCCCGATGAAGAGTGCCGTAGCGTCACGCGACTTCCAAGCAACCGAGCAGTTGACGGGAGTCGCGCATGGGGCGATTCGTTTCCGGTACCTCCCCCCTCGGGACGCGTATCCGAAGCGCTGCGACCGGAGCGCCGGTTCGGGGAAAAGTTCTGCCGCTGCCCATGCAACTGGCTGTAAAGCCAAAAAAAACGCCGGCACAAGGCCGGCGCTAAGTCATTGAGGCAGGTTTCATACAGGCAAGAAACCTATCGAGCAGTGCCTAGAGGTATAGACGTTCACGTCACGAAGTCCAAGCAAAAGTTTTGCAAGGCATTTTTGCGACGGATAGGGTCGGCGGCAGGAAACAAAGAGCAGGGAAACCCGAACATGTTCAATCATCTGCTGAGGGGTGCGGCGCTGGGCGCGGCGCTCGCGGGAGGGGCGCTCGCCGACAGTCACGGAATCGCCCTCTATGGCGAGCCGGCATTGCCTGCGGATTACGCGCACCTTCCCCACGTCAACCCCGATGCGCCGAAGGGCGGGCGCTTCGCGGACGGGCAGGTGGGCAGCTTCGACAGCCTCAATCCCCACATCCTCGCGGGCCGCGTGCCCTGGCAGCTGCGCTTCATCGCCTACGAGAGCCTCCTGGGCCGCTCCTACGACGAGCCGTTCACGCTCTACGGGGTGCTGGCCGAGGCGGTGGAGGTGGACGAGGACGCCACCGCGATCACCTTCACGCTCAACCCCGACGCGCGGTTCTCGGACGGCACGCCGATCACCGTGGACGACGTGATCTGGTCCTGGAACATCCTCGGGCAGGAGGGGGCGAACGGCCGCTACCGCTCGGCCTTCGACCGCGTCACCGCCGTGGAGCCGGTGGGCGAGCGCGGCGTGCGCTTCGAGATCGACGCGCCGGACCGGGAGCTCCTGATGACGCTCGGCCTGCGCCCTATCATGAAGAAGGCCCAGTGGGAGGGCCGCGAGGAGGCGTTCTTCAAGTCCGGCACCACCGAATGGCCGATCGCCTCGGCGCCCTACGAGATCACCGACGTCGACGCGGGCCGCTACGTGGAGCTCAGCCGCGACGAGGACTACTGGGGCGCGGACCTGCCGTTCCGCCGCGGCACGGACAATGTGGACACCATCCGCATGGAGTTCTTCGGCGACGCCACCGCCCATTTCGAGGCGTTCAAGGCCGGCGAGCTGACCACCATGCGCGAGACGAACGCGGCGAAGTGGGCGCGCGACTACGACTTCCCGGCGGTGCAGCGCGGCGACGTGGTGCTGTCCGAGATCCCGCACCAGCGTCCCTCGGGCATGACCGGTCTCGTGATGAACACCCGCCGCGCGCCGTTCGACGACTGGCGCGTGCGCCAAGCGCTGATCGAGGCGTTCAACTTCGAGTACATCAACGGCGTGCTCAACGACGGGGCCAACCCGCGCATCACGTCCTACTTCTCGAACTCGCCGCTCGGAATGGAGGCGGGGCCGGCCTCGGGCCGCGTGGCCGAATTGCTCGAGCCCTACGCCGACCAGCTCCTGCCTGGCACGCTCGAGGGCTACGAGCTGCCCGCGTCCGCGGGCGAGGCCTCGGACCGCGGCGGCCTGCGCCGCGCCACGAAGCTGCTCGAGGAGGCCGGCTACACCATCGGCGACGGCGGCCGCCTGCGCGACCCGGACGGCGCGGTGGTGACCTTCGAGATCCTGCTCAGCCAAGGATCGAGCGAGGTCCAGTCCGTGGTCGACATCTACACCGAGGCGCTGGAGCGCATCGGCATCGAGCCCACCGTCGCCACCGCCGACAGCGCACAGTACAAGGAGCGGCTGACGGACTACGACTTCGACATGACCTGGTACTCCTGGGGCCTGTCGCTGTCGCCGGGCACCGAGCAGCGGCTCTACTGGGGCGCGGACGGCGTGGAGACGCCGGGCTCGCGCAACATGATGGGCACGGACGACCCGGTCATCGAGGCGATGGTCGACGCCATGCTCCAGTCCGAGACGCGCGAGGACTACCTCGCGGCCGTGAAGGCGCTGGACCGCGTGCTGACGGCAGGCCGCTACGTGATCCCGGCCTGGCACAACCCGATCAGCTACATCGCCCACGACGCCGACTTCCGCTTCCGCGAGGACCGGCTGCCGATCTACGGCGACTGGATCGGCTTCCAGCCCGACGTATGGTGGTTCGCCGAGGAGTGATCGGCGCATGATCGCGAGGGGAGGGGGCGCCGGGCGGCGCCCCCTCTCATGTCCAGTGGTGCTGGTCGCCCCCCGGCAGCGCGGCGCGCGCTTCCAGCAGCGCCTCGGGGGGCAGGTCCTGGGCGGCGGCGGCGCCGATCACCCAGTCGTCGCGCCCGAGCACGAAGTCGAGCACGGCCCCGAGGAACTCCGGGTCCTCGGCCCGCGCGCCCATCTCGTTCGTGCCGATGCCGGTGCTGTGGGAGAACGCGTCGAGCAGCTCCTCGCCGGCGAGCCAGCCGAGCGCCCCGATCGCCACAACCTCCGCACGATCTCGCGCGATCATGACGTTCCCCCCTTCGCGAGTCGGTTACGATTTCTTAACCGTCTCGCATGGTATAACGGGCCCGCGCCACCCGGGAGACTTCGCCATGTCGGGCAGAATCCTCATCGTCGACGACGTCGCGACGAACCGCATCGTGATGAAGGTCAAGCTCGCGGCGGCGCGCTACGACGTGGTGCTCGCCTCCGACGGCGAGGAGGCGCTGCGGATCGCCCGCGCGGGCGGCGTGGACGTGATCATCATGGACGTGCTGATGCCCGGTGTCTCCGGGGCCGAGGTCTGCCGCCGTCTCCGCGCCGATCCCGCCACTGCCGCCGTGCCGGTGATCCTGATCACCGCCGTGAACGACGAGGCCTCGCGCCTCGACGGGCTCGAGGCCGGCGCCGACGAGTTCCTCGCCCGTCCCGTGGACGAGGTGGCGCTGCTGGCCCGCGTCCGCTCGCTCCTGCGCTCGCAGGAGGAGGAGCGGGAGTTCGGCGAGCGCGGCGGCCCCTGGCTCGGCGCCGAGTTCGGCTTCGATCCGCCGGCGCCCCTCGCCATGGGGGGCACCGCCGGCGGGGGGCTGGCCGAGGCGCCGGAGGCCTTCGCCCATCCGTGCGAGGACAAGGTCCTGGCGATCCGGCGCACGCCGGGACGGATCGCGGTGCTCTGCCACGACACGGACGAGGCGGGGGATCTCGTGGACGCGCTCGCCCCCGGCTTCGACGGCGCACCCCTCGCCATGGACCGCGACGGAGCGCTGGCGCTGCACGGCGACGCGGTTCCGGACGTGTTCGTGGTGGATGCCGACCTCGGCGGGCGCGGCGAGGGGCTGCGCCTCATGTCGGAGCTGCGCTCGCGCCACGCGACCCGCCGCGCGGCCTGCGTGATCGTGCTGCCCTGCTGCGACACGGAACGGGCCGCGACCGCGCTCGACCTCGGCGCCGCGGACGTGGCGCACCGGCCCGTGGTCCCGGCCGAGCTGTCCATGCGCCTGCGCACGCAGATCGCGCGCAAGCGGCGCGCCGACCGGATGCGGGCCTCGCTCGAGGAGGGGCTGCGGATGGCGGTGATCGATCCACTCACGGGGCTCTACAACCGGCGCTACGGGCTGCACCATCTCGACCGCGTCGCGACGCGGTGCCGAGGGCCCGAGGGGTCGGCCGGGGTGATCCTGCTGGACATCGACCACTTCAAGGCCGTGAACGACACCTACGGCCATCCCCGCGGCGACGAGGTGCTGGCCGCCGTCGCCGGCGCGCTGCGCGAGCAGCTGCGCGCCGAGGACCTCCTTTGCCGGATCGGCGGCGAGGAGTTCCTCGCCGTGCTGCCCGACGTCTCGCTGGAGCAGGCCCACGGCGTGGCCGAGCGGCTGCGGCGGGCGGTGGCCTCCACCTCGGTGCGCCTCGGCGACGGGCGGCGCCTCGCGGTGACGGTCTCGCTCGGGGTCACCACCGTCTCGGGTCCGGGCCCGGCTCCGGAGCGCGCGCTGGAGCGGGTGGACCGTGCGCTCTACGCGGCGAAGGCCGAAGGGCGGGACCGCATCAGCGTGGCGCTCGCCGGAGGGTGAACGCGGCCCCCTAGCGGGGCTGGCGGCGCGACAGGGCGGCCTCGACGCGGTCGGCGTAGGCGGCGCGGCGCTCGGGGTCCATCACCGCCACCACCTCGGCGAGCCGCTCGAAGCCGCGCGTCGCGAGCGCCCCCTGCAGCGACTGGCGCGCGTCCAGGGCGGCGCGGAAGGCGGCGGCGTCGAAGGGCTCGGCCCGGAGCGCGGCGAGCACCGCAAGTTCGCCCCGCGCGATCCGCCCCCGCGCCTCGCCGACCGGCCCGTCTCCGCGCAGCGCGTCGCGCAGCGCCTCGCGCGCTTCGGCATCCAGCCCGCGTGCGAGGGCGCCGATCTCGGGCGGCCCCCCGCGCGAACCCCGCGGCCCGTCCGGCCCACCGCGCCCCGGCGCGAGCCATGCTCCGACGAGCGCGCTCGCGACCAGGAGGTTCAGGGCGAGCGAGATCGCCAGGACCCACTTCCACCGCCGCCTCATTGCGCGTCCTCCGCAAGCGGGTCCCACCCGGCGAACACGTCCGCCAGGAGCAGGGTGCCGTCGTCGGCCGCCGTGGCCTCCGCGGTCTCGGCCCAGGGCGTGGGGGCCAGCACCAGCGAGGGGTTGGCGAGGCCGATCGCAAGGCCGCAGGCCGCCGCCAAGGGCAGGCCGGCGAGGCCCATGAGCTCGGGCAGGGCGAGGTGCCACCGGCGGCGCGGCGCAGGCGCGGGCGCGGTCTCCCGGGCGGCGTCCTCCAGGAGGCGGGCCCGGAACGCGGCGCCGAGCGGCACCTCGTCGGTGCCCAGCGCGGCCAGCGCGTCGTCGATCGAGCGATCATCCGTCATCGTGACCCAGCTCCTCCTTGCGCGGGGCGAGCAGCGCGGCGAGGCGCCGCTTGCCCCTGGCGACGAGGCTCTCCACGGCCTCGACGCCGATTCCCATCATGGCCCCGATCTCGGGGTTGGCGTAGCCCTCCACGTGCCGCAGCACCACCGCGTGGCGCTGGCGCTCGGGCAGGGCGGCCAGCGCGCCGCGCAGGGCGTCCTCGCGCTCGGCCCGCTCCAGTCCCGCCAGCGCCGAGGGCGCGGGATCGGGCGCCTCGGGCGCGGCCTCGAGTGGAGCCTCGCGGCGCAGGCGGCGCGCGCGGTCCACGGCGAGGTTCGAGGCCACGCGCCCGAGCCAGGTGCCCAGGCCGGCGGTGCCGTCCGCGTCCCACCGCCCGGCATGGCGCCAGAGCCGAAGGAACGCCTCCTGCACGATGTCCTCGGCCGCGGCGCGGTCGCCGCCGGTCATGCGCATCGTGAACGCCAGGAGGCGCGGGCCGAGCCGGTCCACGAGCTCGGCCGCAGCCGCCGCGTCGCCCGCAGCGGCCCGTGCGAGCAGCGCCGCTTCATCGTGCCTGTGATCCGGCATCCGCCCCCCGGGTGCGTGGGGGCGGCGGTGCCGCCCCCGGCTTCCTTAGCGGCGCGCGCCACGGTCGGTCCACTCCGACTCGGTGACGCGTCCGTCGCCGTCGGCGTCGAGCCGCTCGAACGCGGCGCCGTCCCGGCCGCCGCCGTCGCGCCCGCCGCCCCGGCGTCCGTCGCCCTTGCCGCCGCCGCGTCCGCGGTCGGGGCGGGCGTCCGCCAGCTCCTCGGCCGAGAGCGCGCCGTCGCCATCGGTGTCTGCCCGCTCGATGAGCCGGGTGGCCCGCTCGGCAACGCGCTCGCTGCCCATCGAGGCCAGCTCCTCGGCCGAGAGGCTGCCGTTGCCGTCCGCGTCGGCCGCGGCGAAGCGCTCGGCGATGGCGGCGTCGCGGGCGGCGCCGCGCTCGGCGTTGGTGACGCGGCCGTCGCCGTCGGCGTCCATCTCGGCCAGGCGGGCGGCGCGGAACGCCTCCATCTCGGCTTGGGTGATCGCGCCGTCGCCGTCGGCGTCGATCGCGGAGAACTCGGGCATCGCGCCGCGGCGGCCCTGGGCCTCGGCATCGAGGGTCGAGAGGCTCAGCGCCGCGGCGCCGGACAGCAGGGCGACGGTGAGGACGCGGTGAGTGAATCGCATGGGGTCGTCTCCAAATTCGGGGCCCGTCGTAGGCCGTTCGATGCCCCTCTCACGCCGGGCCCGCGCTGTTCCGTCGCTGTCCTTCGCAACTTTTTCGCCCGCCCCGCGCTGGTGGGGGACACCGACCGGAGGTAGCCTCGCGCCATGACCCATCCGTCCGACACCGACGCCCCCTCCGACCGCCCGCTGGGCCAGTCCCTCTGGCGCGGCTGGCGCCGCCGCTGCCCGCGCTGCGGCGAGGGGGCGATGATGCGGGGCTACCTGAAGGTCCGCGACGAATGCCCGGAATGCGGCGAGGCGCTGCACCACCACCGCGCCGACGACGGCCCGCCCTACCTGACGCTGCTGATCGTGGGCCACGTGGTCGGCCCGCTGATGCTGTGGGCCTACGTGCAGTGGGAGCCGTCGCCGCTGTGGTTCATCACGGCGTTCTCGGCGCTCTCGGTGGCCATGTCGCTGTGGTTCCTGCCGCGCCTCAAGGGCGTGATCGTGGCCGTGCAGTGGGCCAACCGCATGGGCGGCTTCGACCGCGGCGCCGAGGCGGAGCCCTACGAGGCATGACCACGATCCGCGACGCCGCGACCGTGATCCTGCTGCGCGAGGGGCCGGACGGCCCCGCGGTGCTGATGGGCCAGCGCGGGGCCTCGGCGGCGTTCATGCCCTCCAAGTACGTGTTCCCCGGCGGCGCGACCGAGCCGGGCGACGCGGAGGCGCGCTTCGCCCGGCCGCTCGCGGAAGCCTGCCGCGGCGCCCTCACCGACCGGGCCGGGACCGCGCCCGAGGCCGTCGCCGCGGCTGGGCTGCGCGAGCTGGCCGAAGAGACGGGGCAGGTGGTCGCGCGGCCCTGGAACGGCGACGGGCCGGGCTGCGCCTGGCCGGGCTTCGCGGGCCTCCTTCCGGACGCGGGCGCCCTGCGCTTCGTGTTCCGCGCGATCACCCCGCCAGGCCGCCCCCGCCGCTTCGACGCACGCTTCTTCCTCGCCGATGCCGGCAGCCTCGCCACCGATCCCGACGACTTCGGCGCCGCCGAGGACGAGCTGGCGCATCTCCACTGGGTGCCCTTGCGCGAGGCGCGGGCGCTCGACATGCCGTTCATCACCGAGGTGGTGCTCGCCGAGGTCGCCGCGATCCGCGAGGGCCGCGCGGCGCCGGGCGTGCCGTTCTTCGACAACCGCGGCGAGACCAGCGCCTTCCGCCGCTTGGGCGTCATGGACGCCTAGATCAGCAGCAGCGCCGCCACCGAGCCGCCCACCAGCGCCACGCCGGCCAGCTCGCGCGGGGTGCTGCGCTCGCCCAGCGCGATCCACGAAATGCCGAGCGAGAGCAGCAGCTCCACCTGGCCCACCGCGTTCACGAGGGCCGCCTGCTCCAGAGTGTAGGCGGTGAACCAGCCCAGCGAGCCCAGCATTGAGGTGGCCCCGATCGCGAGCGTGATGCGCCAGTCGCGCAGCACCCGCAGGAGGCCCTCGCGGTCGCGCCAGAGCAGCCACACCGCAAGCAGCGCAGTCTGCAGGAGGGTCACGAAGAACAGCGTGACGGCGGCGCGCAGCAGCGGCTCGGCCGCCTCCACGGCAAGCGAGGCGCCCCGGTAGGACACGCCGGATACGGCGAAGAACGCGCCCGAGCCGAGGCCGTAGAGCACGGCCGGGCTGCGCGCCGCCTCGCGCCACGCCACGCCCGCCGGCACCGACAGGAGCACCACGCCGCCCACGCCCACCGCCATCGCGGCGATCGCCGGGGCCGAGGGCAGCTCGCCGAGGAGCGCGAAGCCCACCGCCAGCGTCATCAGCACGGTGGTCTTCGAGAAGGCCATGCCCACCGCGAAGTTGCGCCGCGAGAACAACGCCACCACGCACATCGTCGCCAGAATCTGCGCCACGCCCCCCGCGGCGGCGTAGGGCCAGAAGCCCGCGCCCGTCGCGGGCAGGGCGCCGCCGCGCGCGTGGAACACGGCGAGCCCGGCGCCGAGCGCGAGGGGGGCGTAGAGGAAGCGCGCGAAGGTGGCCGCGGCGGGCCCCGCGCCGCGCAGGCTCAGGCGCCGCTGGAGGAAGAAGCGCAGCGCCTGCACCGTGGCGGCGAACAGCGTGGCGGCGACCCAGAGCGGCATGGCATCTCCGTGTCACGGCGAGCCGGGCGACGGAAGGGCGCGCGGGGGAAACGGTGGCGGTGGACCGGGTGCGGAGGGACCGAATCCGTGGACGCAGGCCGCATCGGCTGCCATGATCCTGCCACGATGTTGGTCCAACTCTGCCTCAAATGCCCCAAGTCGCCGTGAACATGCCGCAATCGCCCCGATCCACCATTGCCCGCCTCTGCACGCTGTGCGTCCGGCACCTCGCGCCGCGCAACCGCCGCGAGTGCGCGGCCATGGCCGCGGGGCTCGTGGCGCTGGCCCTCGGGCTGGGCGTCAGCCTGCCGGAAGGCCTGCGCACCTTCACCGCGCCGAGCACCGAGCAGCTGCGCGAGGTGGCGCTCGCGTCGGGCTGGCAGGGCTCGATCTGCCCCGACGGCTGGGCTGAGGCCCACGCGGCCACGCTCGACATGACCGAGTCCGAGATCTCCGCCTGGTACCTCGCCGAGAGCTTCCGCGCCTCGGACACGGAGGTGAGGCGCGGCGCGGCGGCGTTCTTCCGCAACCCGGGCGACTTCCGGGCCCGCAGCGGGCTGACGGCCACGGGCGCGCAGATCGCCCTGTGTATTGCCGAGTCCCGCCGGATGATCTGACCGCCCCGCACGGCGCCGGTTGACCGCCCCCGCGTCCCTGCCTCAAACCGCAGGGAAAGGGAGAGCGGCATGAGCGATGACGACGGGGCGCGCCAGGCGGCGCTGGACTACCACCGCTTCCCGAAGCCCGGAAAGCTGGAGATCCGCGCCACCAAGCCGCTGGAGAACGGCCGCGACCTCGCGCGCGCCTACTCGCCCGGCGTGGCCGATGCCTCGCTCGCGATCCGCGACGATCCGGGGGCGGCACGCGACTACACGGCGCGGGGCAACCTGGTCGCCGTGGTCTCGAACGGCACCGCCGTCCTTGGCCTCGGCGACATCGGTGCACTGGCCTCGAAGCCGGTGATGGAGGGCAAGGCGGTGCTCTTCAAGAAATTCGCCGGCATCGACTGCTTCGACATCGAGGTGGACGAGCGCGACCCCGAGAAGCTGGCCGCAATCGTCTGCGCCCTGGAGCCGACCTTCGGGGCGATCAACCTCGAGGACATCAAGGCGCCCGACTGCTTCGAGGTGGAGCGCATCTGCCGCGAGCGCATGGGCATCCCCGTGTTCCACGACGACCAGCACGGCACCGCCATCGTGGTGGGCGCGGCGGCGCTGAACGCCCTGCGCCTGACGGACCGCCGGTGGGAGGACATCAAGGTCGTCTCCACGGGCGGCGGGGCGGCCGGATTGGCCTGCCTCGACATGCTGCTCACCTTGGGCGTGCGCCGCGAGAACGTCTGGCTGTGCGACCTCCATGGCCTCGTCCACGAGGGGCGCGAGGTCGAGATGAACCCCAAGAAGGCGGCTTATGCCCAGCCCGGCGGGCCGCGGCAGCTGGGCGACGTGATCGAGGGGGCGGACCTCTTCCTCGGGCTGTCGGGGCCGGGCGTGCTGTCGGAAGCCCTGGTGGCGCAGATGGCGCCCCGGCCCATCATCTTCGCGCTCGCCAACCCGCGCCCCGAGATCGACCCCGTAGACGCGCGCCGCGCTGCGCCCGATGCCATCATCGCCACGGGCCGGTCGGACTTCCCGAACCAGGTCAACAACGTGCTGTGCTTCCCGTTCATCTTCCGCGGCGCCCTCGACGTGGGCGCGACCGAGATCAACGAGGCCATGAAGGTGGGCTGCGTGGAGGGCATCGCCGCGCTCGCCCGCGCCACTACCTCCGCCGAGGCCGCCGCCGCCTACCAGGGCGAGCAGCTGACCTTCGGGCCGGACTACCTGATCCCGAAGCCCTTCGACCCCCGCCTCATGGGCGTGGTAGCCTCGGCGGTGGCGAAGGCGGCGATGGAGTCGGGCGTGGCCGCGCGCCCCGTCGAGGACGTGGCCGCCTACAAGCGCCGGCTCGACCAGTCGGTGTTCCGCTCCGCCTTCGTGATGCGCCCCGTGTTCGAGGCCGCCGCCCAGGCCCAGCGCAGGATCGTGTTCGCGGAAGGCGAGGACGAGCGCGTCCTGCGCGCGGCGCAGGCGATCATGGAGGAGACCACGGACGTCCCCATCCTGATCGGCCGGCCGGACGTCATCGCCACCCGCGCCGCGCGCGCGGGCCTGATCCTGGAGCCCGGCGCCAACGTCGAGATCGTGAACCCCGAGAGCGATCCGCGCTACCGCGACTACTACGAGACCTACCACGCCCTCATGGCCCGCCGCGGCGTGGCGCGCGACCTTGCGCGCGCCGTCATGCGCACCAACTCGACGGCGATCGCCGCGGTGATGGTGGCGCGGGGCGAGGCGGACTCGATGATCTGCGGCACCTTCGGCCAGTTCCTGTGGCACCTGCGCTACGTGACCGATGTGCTAGGCCGCGACGGGCTGCACCCGGTGGGCGCGCTGTCGGTGATGCTGCAGGACCAGGGGCCGCTCTTCATCGCCGACACCCACGTCCATCAGGAGCCGACGCCCGAGCAGGTGGCCGAGACCGTGGTGGCCTCGGCCCGCCACGTGCGCCGCTTCGGGATCGAGCCGCAGGTGGCGCTGTGCTCGGGCTCGCAGTTCGGCAACCTCGACTCGCCCTCGGGCCGCTCGATGCGCGCGGCGATGGCGCTGCTCGACGCGCAGTCCGTGGACTTCCGCTACGAGGGCGAGATGAACCTCGACGCCGCCCTCGACCCCGAGCTGCGCGCGCGCTTCCTCGACGAGAGCCGGATCGAGGGGCCGGCCAACGTGCTGGTCTTCGCGTCCACGGACGCGGCGGGCGCCACGCGCAACGTGCTGAAGATGCGCGCGGGCGGGCTGGAGGTGGGGCCGGTGCTGATGGGCATGGGCAACAAGGCCCACATCGTGACGCCCTCGATCACGGCGCGGGGGCTCTTGAACATGGCCGCGCTCGCGGGGACGCCAGTGGCGCACTACGGTTAGCCCCGGGGGCTTCGCGCCCCCGGACCCCCGCGGAGTATTTTTGCCAAAGTGAAGAAGGCCCCCGATCCGCTGCACGGCGGACCGGGGCCGATGAAGCGAGGCTTCACCCTGGACGGCCATCGGCTCTCCAGCCTGTGCCGCAGGTCGGACGATGAGCACGAAAGATTAAGGCGCGGTGAACGCCCATTCATCCTGGCGTAAATACTCCGGGGTCCGGGGCAGCGCCCCGGCGCCGTCAGCCCCGCGGAACCTCCGCCCGGAACACCGTCCGCTGGTGCACCGCGTCCGGCCCGTCCACCAGCCGCAGCGTCCGCAGGTGCCCCCAGAGGCGCGCCAGCTCCGTGTCCTGGCACACGCCCGCCCCGCCGTGGAGCTGGATCGCCATGTCGCAGACCTCCAGCGCCACGCGCGGCACCAGCACCTTGGCGGCCGAGATGTAGGGCGCGGCGGCCTTCATGGCGCCGGTGCGGCGCTCGGCCTCGTCCATCTCCCACGCCGCGCGCAAGGTGGAGAGGCGGGCGGCGTCGATCTGGATGCGGGCCTCGGCGATGCGCTCGGCGTTGCCTCCCAAGGACAGGAGGTCCGAGCCGAAGGCCCGCCGCTCGCGGCCTCGCGCCACGGCGAGCGCCAGCGCCTTCTCGGCCATGCCGATCGCCCGCATGCAATGGTGGATGCGTCCCGGCCCGAGCCGGCCTTGCGCGATCTCGAAGCCGCGCCCCGGCCCGAGCAGCATCGCCTCGCCGGGCACCCGCACGTCCGTGTAGCGGATATGCATGTGGCCGTGCGGCGCCTCGTCGTCGCCGAACACGGTCAGCCCGCGCAGGATCTCCACGCCCGGCGTCTCGCGCGGGACCACGACCATGGAATGGCGCCCGTGGCGGGGGCCGTCCGGGTCGGTCACGCACATCACGATGTGCACCGCGCAGCGCGGGTCGCCCGCGCCCGTGGACCACCACTTCTCGCCGTTGAGCACCCAGCCGTCGCCGTCCGGCTCGCAGCGCATCGCGATGTTGGTGGCGTCCGAGGAGGCCACGTCCGGCTCGGTCATCAGGTAGGCCGAGCGGATGCGCCCCTCCATGAGGGGGCCGAGCCACCGCTCCTGCATCTCCTCGGTGCCGTAGCGGGCGAACACCTCCATGTTGCCGGTGTCGGGGGCGTTGCAGTTGAACACCTCGGGCGCGAGCCAGGAGCGTCCCATCTCCTCGGCGATCAGCCCGTAGTCCACGGTGTTGATGCCGGGGCCGCCGGGCAGGTGGGTGCGCCAGAGGTTCCACAGCCCCAACTCGCGCGCCTCGGCCTTCAAACTCTCGAGGATCTCGGTCTGGCGGTGCGAGTGCTTCCAGCGATCCCCGGCGGCGCCCGTCTCGCGGTGAAACTCGGCGTCGAGCGGCGCGATCCGCTCGCGCACCATCCGCCGCACTGCGTCGCGGATCGCGGCGCCCCGCTCGCTCGGTCCAAGGTTCATGGATGTCCTCCCTGTCGCGCGCACTCTTGCGGCCGGCGCGGGCGCACGCAACCCTGCCCCATGGACACCCGAATCCTCGAATGGCTCTCGGCCCGCCTCGACCGCCGCATCCGCGGCGCCGAGCGCTTCGGCACCGGGCAGTCGAACCCTACCTGGCGCCTCGACTCCGAGGGCGGCGCGCTGGTGCTGCGCGCCAAGCCCCCCGGCACGCTGCTGCCCCGCGCCCACGCCGTGGACCGTGAGTTCCGCGTTTTGCGCGCGCTCGAGGGGACGGACGTGCCCGTGCCCCGCGCGCTCCTGCTCGACGAGGAGGGCGGGCCGCTCGGCCGGGCGTTCTACGTCATGGAGCACGTCGAGGGCCGCATCTTCTGGGACCCGGCCCTGCCCGGGGAGGCGGACCGCACGGCGATCCTCGGCGCCACCGCCGACACGCTGGCGGCGCTCCACGCGATCGACCCCGAGGCGGTGGGCCTGGGCGACTACGGCCGGGCCGAGGGCTACTTCGCGCGCCAGACCGCGCTCTGGTCGAAGCAGTACGCGGCCTCGGTGGCCGAACCCGACGGCGCCATGACCGCACTGGGCGACTGGCTGGCGGCGCAGGCCCCCGAGGAGGCGGCGCCCGCGCTGGTGCACGGCGACTGGCGGCTCGACAACATGATCTTCGCCCCCGACGCCCCCCGGATCGCCGCCGTGCTCGACTGGGAGCTGTCGACGCTGGGCCACCCGCTGGCCGACCTCGCCTATCAGGTCATGCAGTGGAACCTGCCGCACGACTCGCCGCTCAGGGGCCTCAGCGGCGTGGACCGCGCCGCGGCGGGCCTGCCCTCGGACGCCGAGCACGTTGCGCGCTACGCCCGGCGGCGGGGCATCGAGGCGCCGGACCTGACGCCGTGGCTCGCGCTCGCCGCCTTCCGGCTGGCGGCGATCCTGGCGGGCGTGGGCGCGCGGGCCGCGGCGGGCAACGCGTCCAACCCCGAGCAGGGGCGGCGCTACGGCGCCATGGTACCCGAGGTGGTGCGGCTCGGCCTCGGCTGGACCCGCGTCTAGAGCGTGCGGCGCGGCGCGCCCCTCCGGTGGGCGAGGCGCGCCAGCACGTCCACGCCCATCTGCGCCATCAGCCCCAGCGTGTCGTTGGGCAGCCAGTTCTCGGCGATGCGTTCCGCCGCGTCCATGCGGTAGAAGTCCATGACCCGGAAACGGAGCGATCGCCCGGTCGCGGCGATGCCGAGATACTCGCCCCCGGTGTGCCGCAGCCCGACGTCGCCGCCGGTGGCGGCATAGGGCCCGTCCGAGAGGCGCACGAAGTGTCCCAGCCCCTCGGCCCCCGGAAAGGCGCGGCGGTAGGGGATCTGGTGGTGCGCGCGGAAGCCCTCGACCCCGCGCGCGGCCCCGATCGCGCCGCCCGCCCAGTAGGTGAACCCGTCGGCCCAGTGGCCCATGTCGATCTCGGCGACGTCCCGGCCTCGGAAGGTGTCCAGCCCCCGGTGCATCGCCAACACCTCCACCAGCGCGGCGCCGTCCTCGCCGGGCGCGGGCGCCATCCGCAGCCCGTCCTGCGTTCGCGGCGCGGGCCAGAAGCCCGGCGCGCCCAGCGGCGCGGCCATCGGCCACGCGCCGGTGCGGATCATCAGCCCCGCCAAGTCCCACACCAGCCACGAGGCGCGCACCCGGCCGCCCTCGATCCAGTGGGCCTCGCCGTAGTCCAGCGCCGCCACGCCGCCCGTGGGCGGGATGCCGGCGAGGGGCTCGCGGAAGGTGCCGACGTAGGAGCCGAGGCAGGCGACGAGGCGCGAAGGGCGCAGGTCGGTCCAGCGCGCGTCGGGGGCGTTGGCGCCTGCGAGGAAGATCGCGTCGCGGCGCTCGAGGTCGGGCAGGGCGCGGCGCAGCGCCTCCCAAGGGGCCGGATCGCCCCGCAGTCGTCCCCACGGGTGGCTCGCGTCGATCGCCACGTCGGGGGCCAGCACGCCGAGGTCGCCCCCCGCGAGGGCCTCCAGCGCATCGCGCGCCGCCCGCCGCTCCGCCTCGTCCATGCCGCCCCCTTGCATACGCATGCAACACGCTTGCCGCCGGCCGCGGGGCCTGTCTAGTCTCGCCGGAGCACAGGGGGACGCGATGGCCGGGATCCAGCTTAAGGGCGTCACGAAACGCTGGGGCGACTTCGTGGGTGTGCACGAGTTCGACCTCGACATCGCCGACCGCGAGTTCCTGGTCCTCCTCGGCCCGTCGGGCTGCGGCAAGACCACCACCATGCGCATGATCGCGGGGCTGGAGGAGCCGAGCTCGGGCGACATCGTGATCGGCGACCGTCGGGTCAACGACCTCGACCCCAAGGACCGCGACATCGCGATGGTGTTCCAGAGCTACGGGCTCTACCCGAACCTCACGGTCTACGAGAACATCCGGTTTCCGCTGAAGGTGCGGAAGGTGCCCAAGGCCGAGCACGACGAGCGCGTGCGCCGGGCCTCCGCGATGGTCGAGCTCGACGACTTCCTCCACCGCAAGCCCGCCGCGCTCTCGGGCGGGCAGCGCCAGCGGGTGGCGCTGGCGCGCGCCATCGTGCGCACGCCGCAGGTGTTCCTGATGGACGAGCCGCTGTCGAACCTCGACGCCAAGCTGCGGGTCTCGACGCGCGCCCAGATCAAGAACCTCTCCCACGAGCTGCAGGTCACCACGATCTACGTGACCCACGACCAGATCGAGGCCATGACGCTCGCCGACCGGGTGGTGGTGATGCGCGCGGGCGTCGTGCAGCAGGTGGGCACGCCCACCGCCATCTACGACCGCCCCGCCAACACCTTCGTGGCGGGCTTCATCGGCTCGCCGGCCATGAACCTCATAGAGGGCGTGGTGGAGGGCGGCACGTTCCGCTGCGCGGGCGCCGAGATCGCGGGCGTCGCGGCGCCCGAGGGGCCGGTGATCTGCGGCTTCCGCGCCGAGGACGCGAGCGTCTCGGAGACCGGCGCGGGGGAGCTGGCGGCGCCGGTCTACTCCATGGAGCTCCTGGGCGATTCCACTATGGTCACGGTGCGCGCGGGCGGCGGGCTGGTGGCGGTGAAGGCGGCCAAGGAGTTCCGGGCCGCGATCAAGGCGCCCTTCGCCGCCCACGTGCCGGCCGCGATCTGCCACTTCTTCGACGCCGCCACGGGCGAGCGGCTGGCGTGAGGCTGCCCATCGCGCAGGTGGATGCGTTCGCGCGCGGCCCCTTCACCGGCAACCCGGCCGCCGTGGTGGAGATGGACGCGTGGCTGCCCGACGCCACGCTCCTGGCCATCGCCGCCGAGAACAACCTCGCCGAGACCGCGTTCCTGCGGGGGCAGGGGGCTGAGCGCGACCTGCGCTGGTTCACGCCCGCGGTGGAGGTCGCGCTGTGCGGTCACGCCACGCTCGCCTCGGCCCACGTGGTGCTGGCCGACCCCGCGCTGGAGGAGGCGCGGTTCCGCACCCGCAAGGCGGGCACGCTGGTGGTGCGCCGCGACGGGGACGCGCTGCTGATGCGCCTGCCGCGCATCGCGGTAGCCCCGGTAGCGGCGCCCGAGGGGCTGGCCGCAGCGCTCGGCGCCGCGCCGCGCGAGGTGCTGCGCGGGCACTACGCCGCCGACGAATGGGACGAGGTGGCGGTGTTCGGCACGGAGGCGGAGGTGGCGGCGCTGGCGCCGGACTTTCGGGCGCTGAAGGTTCTCGGCGGAGGACAGGCGTCGCGCGGCGTGATCTGCACCGCGCCGGCGGAACGGGACGGGGACTTCGTGAGCCGCTATTTCGCGCCCGCCGCCGGCATCGACGAGGATCCGTTCACCGGGTCGGCGCACTGCCTGCTCGCCCCGTTCTGGGCCGGGCGGCTGGGGCGCGACGTGCTGGCCGCGCGGCAGATCTCGGCTCGCGTCGGATGGGCGGTGTGCCGGGTCGAGGCGGACGCCGTGATGCTGCGCGCCGAGGCGGTGACGTATCTGCGCGGCGAGATCGAGGTGCCGGGGTAGGGGGCGGGCAAGGCCGACGCGTCCCGGGCCTGACCCGGGATCTCTGGCCGCCCTCGGCGCTTCACTCCGCAGTGGCAGTGCGACGTCCGACGGAGGCTCCGGCTCAAGGCCGGGGCGTGGCCGGCGGGGTCGCCTCGTAGCGCAGCACCCCCGCCACGCCGCCGCCGCCGTCCGAGGGGTGGCGCCCGCCCTCCATCACCTCGACCGCGGCGAAGTCGAACGGCGACACCCCCTCCAGCACGGCAACGTTCACGCCCAGCTCACTCGGGTTCGAGCGGCGGCGGTGGTGGGTGTAGATGCCGCAGAGGCCACAGAACCAGTGCTCGGCCACGTGGGTGCCGAACTGGTAGAGGCGCAGGTGCTCGGCGCCCGCCACCACCTCCACCCCGTCCAGCGGCGCCGACACCGCGACCGCGCCGCGCATCCGGCACAGCGAGCAGTTGCACCGCCGCGCCGAGCGCAAGCCGTCCAGGAGGCGCACTCGCAGGCGCACGGCGCCGCAATGGCAGCGGGCGGGGTGGGGCGAGCGGATCTCGGGCATGCGGTCTCCGGCATGGACGCGGCGAGCGGCGCCGCTACCCTCGCACCCGAGTGCGGCACGGGGGAAGCACGGATGGAGACCCACGACATCCTCGTGGTCGGCGGCGGCGCGGCGGGCGCGACCCTGGCCGGTCAACTCTCGCGCACGCGCGACGTGGTGCTGCTGGAGGCGGGGCCGGGGGACCGGCACCCGCTGGTGTCGATGCCGTTCGGGCTGGTCTGGCTGATGGGCTCGCGCCGCGACTGGCGCTACCGCTCCGCGCCCCAAACCGCCTTGGGGGGCCGGAGGATCGCGATCCCGCGCGGGCGGATGCTGGGCGGCTCGGCCTCGATCAACTCCATGGTCTGGTTCCGGGGCCGGCGCGACGACTACGACGCCTGGGGGCCGGGCTGGGGGTGGGACGACGTCGCTCCCGCCTTCGAGGCCGTGGAGCGCGAGATGCGCCCCGGCCCGCTGCCCGACCCCCACCCCCTGGGCCGCGCGCTCGCCGGGGTCCACGGCGCGCCGCCCGACCCCGAGCGGGTCTCGTCGGGGCCGTTCCGGGTGAACATGGAGCGGGGACGCCGCCGCTCGCCGGTGCGGGCCTTCCTCGCCGGATCGCCCGCCCGCGTGGTCGCGAACGCCGAGGTCGCCGAGATCCTGGTCTCCCACGGCCGCGCCACCGGGGTGAGGCTCGCGGACGGGCGGCGGATCGGCGCCCGCGCGGGCGTGGTGCTCTGCGCGGGCGCGATCGGCTCGCCGACGCTGCTGCTGCGCGCGGGGCTGGGCGGGCCGGGGGTGGGGCGCAACCTGCACGACCACCCGGGCGTGATGGTGCATCACGAGGGACCGGGCTCGGGGCGGGGGCTGACGCTCGCGCAGATGCCCCTGTGGGCGGCGGCCCCCTTCGACTGGATGCTCCGGGGGCGCGGTCCGCTCGCCTCGAACACCGTGGAAGCAGGTGCCTTCCTCCCGCTGCGCCCCGGCGGCCCGCCCGAGGTGCAGGTGCACTTCCTGCCCTGCCGCGTCGGGCACGGCGCCCGCGCGATCGGCTGGGGCGCCGGATATTATGCGGATGTCTGCGTGATGCGGCCCCGCTCGCGCGGGCGCCTAACGCTCGACGCCGCCGGCGCCCCGGTGATCGACCTCGGCCTCCTCACGGACCCCGCCGACCGCAAGACGCTGCGCGCGGGCCTCCGCGCCCTGCGCCGCCTCCTCGCCACGGCCCCCTTCGGCCGCCGCCGCGCGCCCGAAGTCTGCCCCGGCCCGGAGGCCGAGGACGACGCCGCGCTCGACGCCCACATCGACGCCCGCGCCGGCACCGCCTATCACCCGGTCGGCACCTGCGCGCTGGGCGACGTCTGCGACCCGCGCCTGCGGGTGCGGGGCGTGGAGGGCCTTTGGGTCGCCGACGCCTCGGTGATGCCGCGCATCACCTCCGCCAACACCAACGCGCCCTCGATCATGATCGGATGGCGGGGCGCCCGCATCATCGAAGAGGACACCCGATGAAGGGATCGCGCCCCCCGCAGGCCGAGCTGACCCGCGACACCGACATGTCGAAGACCGCGGAGACGCGTCGCGTCATCGAGGGCATGGTCGACGGGCTGAACGACCACCGCATCGCCGACATGGGCGAGTTCTTCGCCGAGACCTTCCGCTGGATGGGCAACCGCGGCTGCGGCACCAAGACCGGGCTGGCCGAGTTCCAGCGCAACTGGCAGCGGCCCTTCCAGGCGGCCTTCGGCGACAAGGTCTGCATCGACGAGGCGCGGCTCTACATGGGCGAGTGGGCGGCCGCCTTCGGGCGCCAGGAGGCCACGCACCGGGGCCCGCTGTTCGGCATCCCGGCCACCGGCAAGCGCGTCACGATCCGCTACATGGACTTCTGGAAGGTCCAGGACGGGCGCATCCAGGACAACTGGGTGATGGTGGACCTCGCCGACGTGGCCGCGCAGCTCGGCGTGGACCTGTTCCGCGGCGAGGGCTGGGAGCGCTACGACCGCGGCGAGGCCGAGCCGCCCGAGGTGCCCGGCGCCTGAGCGGCCCCCCGCGGCGCGTCGATCACGGCGCGCACCGAGGCCGCGAGCGCGACCTGGCAGGCGGGCTTCGACAGGGCCATCGCGCCGGGAAAGCTGCGCTCCAGCTCGTTGCCGTCCGCGTGGCCGCTGTGGAACACCAGCGGCACGCCGCGCCGGGCCAGCGCCTCGGCCACCGGGAACACGTCGCCGTCGGGCAGGCGCACGTCCAGCACGGCGGCGTCGTGGGCGTCGTCTGCCTGCGCGAGGCCCTCGGCCACGGAGGCGGCCACGGCGACATGCGCGCCGAGGGACTCGAACTGGCTGCGAAGGCTCAGCGCGATCAGGAATTCGTCCTCCACCACGAGGATCCGGCGACCCTCAAGAACGTCCTGATCCATTCGATTCCTCTCCGGAGTATCCGCGGCGCGCTCCCCCGCGCCACACCCATGCATGGGGCGCGCCCGTGCCATCGTCAAGCCGCCGTTGCAATTTCGCAAGGGACGTCGCGCCTCATCCGAGGGCGAGGCCGACGATCACCGCCATCAGCCCCAGGGTGGAGAGCGCGAGCGCCGTGAGGTTCACCGCCACCAGCCGCCGGAGGCGCCGCTCCATGTCCGGGCCCGCGGCACCCTCGCGCCGGGCACGCGCGGCCACGGCCATGCAGTAGACCAGCCCGGCGAGGCCGAGCAGCGTGAGGAGGGCCCCGCCCCAGACGATCAGCTCCACCGTTCCCTCCGAGTTGCGTCCGGCGCGGGCGGGCGCTAACCCGCCCGCTCCAGGCAGGCAAGAGCAAGAGAGGGAGAGCCCCCGTGAGCGAGACCGCGACCGATCCCGACGCCTACGGCGTCACGGCCGACGAGCTGAAGCAGTTCATCGAGCGCGTGGAGCGCCTCGAGCAGGAGAAGACCGACATCGCCGAGGCGATCAAGGAGGTCTACGCCGAGGCCAAGGGCCGGGGCTACGACACCAAGGTGATGCGCAAGGTCATCTCCCTGCGCAAGCGCGAGCCCGACGACATCGCCGAGGAGGAGGCCATCCTCGACATGTACAAGGAAGCGCTTGGCATGCGCTGACGGGGCGGGGGGGGCGCCCCCTCTCCGCATTCCGCGCGGCGCGCGGTCCCCGTCAGGGACGCAGGAAGGTGATGCCCGGCAGCTCCTGTAGCGCCCGCACGTCGTCCTCGTAGGTCGCCGTGAGCTGCGCCACCAGCGCGTCGGTCCAGCCCGCGGTGGTGATCGGGGGCTCCACCACCTCCGGGTCCGCGTACTTGCCCAGGAACGCCGTCACCACCTTGCGCCAGGTGGAGCGCGTGCCGGGCGGGTTGTCGCGCAGGTAGGTGCGCAGGCGCCGCAGCCCCGGCTCCGTCATCACCCGCTCCAGGACCGCGTCGTCGCCGTCGAGCCGCTCCTCGACGCCCGACACCGCCTCAAGCACCGTGGGCAGCAGGAGGGGCAGGTCCTCGTTGCACCAGACCGTCAGCGGCACGTCGGGACAGGCGGCGCGGATGGAGCGGACCACGTCGGTCCAGCGCAGCCCCCCGAGGTCGTGGCCGCCCGTGAACTCCGCGAGGGTGCCCACAGTGGACGCCTCGAACACCGCGGGCACGAAGGTGGCGGGGTTGCGGATCGCCAGGAAGAACGCCGGCTCGTGGTCCGGGAAGAGGTCGCGCAGGAGGCGCGCGCGGGCGCCCGCGTCGCCGTAGAGCCGCCCCCCATCGAGCACCTTCGCGTAGATCCCGAGGAACGCCTCGTAGCTCAGCACCAGCCGCCGCGGGTCCGCGGCCTCGCCCAGCATCTCGACCAGCAGCTCGTCCTGCGCCTCGGAGGAGAAACCGCCGCCCCCGGCCGCCTGCGCGGCGCGGCGGATCGCGGGGCGGGCGCGGCGCGGCGGCGGCACGGCGACGCGGTGGCCGGACAGGATGCCCTCGTTGCGCTGCAGCGTCTCGAGGATCAGGTCCCCGTCGGTGCGGTGCGCCCCGAGATGGATGGCGATCTGCATGTGTCTCCTTCCCCTGTGTGCGGGCCTCCCACCGCGCCGGCGACGCATAGCCCGCTGGACAGGCGGCGGGCAATGACCTAGCCCCCGCCGCCATGTCCGACGGAAAGGCTCAGATACGCGGCGTGGCGGTGCCCTGGCCCGATCCGTGGTCGGTGGGCGCGGTCGTCGTCGCGGCCTTGGTGCTCGTCCCGATCCTGGCGGTCGCGGCCATGGCGCTGTTCCCCACTGAGAACCCCTGGCCCCACCTCGTCGCCACCACGCTGCCGCGCTACGCGGGCAACACCGTGCTGCTGATGGCCGGCACCGGCGCGCTGGCCGCCGCGGTGGGCACGGGCTGCGCGTGGCTGGTGGCGATGCACCGCTTTCCGGGGCGGGGCGCGCTGGCCTGGGCGCTGCTGCTGCCCCTCGGCGTGCCGGCCTACGTGTCGGCCTACGCGCTCGTGGACTTCCTGGACTACGCCGGCCCCGTGCAGACCGCGATGCGGGCGGCGTTCGGCTGGGTCGATGCCCGCGACTACTGGTTCCCGCCGGTACGCTCGCGCGGGGCGGCGGTGCTGGTGCTGGGCTTCGCGCTCTACCCTTACGTCTACCTCATGGCGCGCGCGGCCTTCGCGGAGCAGTCCGGCGCGGGGCTCGAGGTGGCGCGCGCGCTCGGGGCGGGGCCGTGGCGGCGCTTCGCGCGCGTCGGGCTGCCGCTCGCGCGCCCGGCGGTGGCGGCGGGCGTGGCCGTGGTGATGATGGAGACGGCGAACGACTTCGGCGTGGTCAGCTACTTCGGCGTGCAGACCCTCACCACGGGCATCTTCACGCTGTGGCTGCAGGCGGGCAACGCGGGCGGGGCGGCGCAGATCGCCTGCGTGATCCTGGTCGCCGTGGCGCTCCTGGCCCTCGTGGAGCGGGTCTCGCGCCGCCGCCGCCGCTTCTGGCAGACCGCGCGCGCGCAGCGGCCCCCGGTGCCGATGGCGCTTGAGGGGGCCGCCGCCTGGGCCGCCACCGTCGCCTGCGCCGTGCCCGTGGCGCTCGGCTTCGCGTTCCCGGTCGCGGTGATGGGCTGGCACGCGCTGGGCTCGGGCTGGCTGGCGCCGGGGCTGCTCGAGGCGCTCGGCAACACCGTGGGCGTGGCGGCGGCCGCCGCGGTCGTCACCACGGCGCTGGCGGTGTTCATGGTGCACGGCGTTCGCATGACCGGACGGGCCCTGCCGCGCGCGCTCCTGCCCGTCACCATGGTGGGCTACGCGGCGCCCGGGGCGGTGCTGGGACTGGGCGTGCTGGTGCCGCTGGCAGCCTTCGACAACCGGGTGGCGGACGGCGTTCTGGCCCTGACGGGGTGGGATCCGGGACTGATCCTGACGGGGTCGGCGGCGGCATTGGTCTATGCCTACGCGGTGCGGTTCTTCGCGATCGCGCAAGGATCGGTGGACGCCGCCCTAGGGCGCATCCCGCCGGCGTTGCCGATGGCGGCGCGCTCGCTGGGGCGGGGGCCGGGCGCGACGCTGCGCGCGGTCCACCTGCCGCTCATGCGGCGCTCGGTGCTGGTGGCGGCGCTCCTGGTGTTCGTGGACGTGACCAAGGAGCTGCCCGCGACGCTGCTGCTCAGGCCCTTCGGCTTCGACACCCTGGCCACCCGCGTGCACGACCAGGCCTCCCTGGAGCGGCTGGAGCAGGCCGCCCCGGCCGCCCTCGTGATCACGGCGGTGGGGCTGGTGGCGGTGCTGTTGCTCGCCCGCGCGGAGGGCGCTAGGGATGCTCCGGCGCCCCTATAGCTCAGCTGGTAGAGCACCTGATTTGTAATCAGGGGGTCGGGAGTTCGAGTCTCTCTGGGGGCACCGTCGCCGCGAAATCAGTGTTGAGGGTGCGCCCGTGCGGAGGGCGCCCCCCGTGCACCCCCCGTACGCCCCCCGTGCAGACGCCGGGCCGCCCCCTACTGCGCCGCGACCGCTTCGCGCGCGGGCTCGATGTTGTGGTTCACGCGGAAGAGGTTGTGCGGGTCGTAGCGGGCCTTCACGGCGCGCAGGCGCTCCATGTTCGCGCCGTAGGCCTCGGCGAGCCGGCCGGGCTCGTCGCCGGGCACGAAGTTCACGTAGACGCTGCCCGCCGAGAAGGGGGCCGTCGCGGCGTAGAGGTCGCGGGCCCACCGCAAGCAGGCCTTGTCCTTGGCCGGGTCCTCCCAGCGGGTGTGGACGTTCATGGTGAAGTGCGCGTTTCGCTGCGGGAAGGCGGTGGCGTCCGGGGCGACGCGGGCCATGGCGCCGCCCACGTGGGCGATGAAGATCTCGCAGGCCGGGTCGGGCAGATGGTCCACCGCGCCGAGGATGGCGTCGATGGCACCGTCCGAGAGGTCGGTGAAGTCGTGGCTCTTCCAGTAGTTCCGCGCGCCCGGCGTCAGCAGCGGATCGAAGGCCGCCTGCCAGCCCGCGAAGGGGTGGGGCGCGATCACGTCGGCGACGGGGTCGCCGAGGTTGCGGAGCGCGCGCATGGCCGCCTCGCCCTCGCGCATGTCGCCGGCGTAGCAGGCGGCGAGGATCAGCACCGGGCGGCCATGCCATGCCTCGGGCAGGAAGGGCAGGGGCGGGGCCCCGCGCATCACCGACCAGACGGTCAGCTCGTCGGGGGCCTCGCCGCAGATGCGGCGCACGGCGCGCAGGAGGTTCGGCGCATCCGCGATTGGATGGACCACGAGGCCCGACAGGACCTCGGGACCGACAGGGTGGGCGCGGAACTCGAACGAGGTGACCACGCCGAAGTTGCCGCCGCCGCCGCGGACCGCCCAGAAGAGGTCGGGGTTCTCGCGCTCGCTGGCGCGCAGGAGCCGGCCGTCGGCGGTGACGATGTCCACGGCGAGCAGGTTGTCCACCGTCAGGCCGTGCTTGCGGGTGATCCAGCCGAAGCCGCCGCCGAGCGTGAGGCCGGCGACGCCGGTGGTGGAGTTGATGCCTGTCGGCACGGCAAGGCCATAGAGCTGGGTCTCGCGGTCGAGGTCGCCCAGCAGGGCGCCGGGGTCGCACTGGACCACGCGCCGCTCGGAGTCGACGTGGACCGAGCGCATCTGCGACAGGTCGAGCAGGAGCGAGCCCTCCTCGCAGGCCAGCCCCGCGATCTGGTGGCCGCCGCCGCGCACGGCGATGCGCAGGTCGCCGTCGCGGGCGAAGCGCACGGCCGTCCGGATGTCGGCGGTGCCCAAGGCGCGGATCACGAGCCCCGGCCTGGGGTCGAACATCCCGTTCCACAGCGCGCGGGCCGCGTCGTAGCCGGCCTCGCCGGGGCGCAGCACGGCGCCGCGCAAGGTAGCGGCGAGGGCGTCGACCGCGTCGTCTCCGATCGCCGCGGTCCCGCCGTCGAGGGTGTTGAGGGTGATGGTCATGGTGCGTCCTCCCGGATCATGGGGCGAGGATGCGGGGCGCGGGTGCCTGCCGATAGTGCGGGGTCTGGACCCCGCGGTCCAGTTTCTGGACCGGAACGGCGGGGGCGGGATGTGGTAGAGTGCGGGCCGGGGGCCTTCGCCCCCCGGGGGACGGGCGATGCCGAATGCGGGCTACAAGCAGTTCTGTCCGGTCGCGATGGCGGCCGAGATCCTGTGCACGCGATGGACGGTGCTCGTGATCCGCGAGCTGATCGCCGGCTCCACGCGGTTCAACGACCTGCGCCGGGGGGTGCCGAAGATGTCGCGCACGCTGCTGGCACAGCGGCTGCGCGAGCTGGAGGAGCAGGGCATCGTCGCGCGGCGCGCGATCCCCGGCGACCGCATCCACAGCGAGTACCGGCTGACCGACGCGGGGCGCGACCTCCTGCCGGTCGTGGAGGCGTTCGGCCGGTGGGGGCAGAAGTGGGTGGAGTCGCGCATCTCGCTGCGCAACCTCGATCCGTCGCTCCTGATGTGGGACATGCGCCGCAACATCGACCCCGCGCCGCTGCCGCCGCGCCGCGCCGTGGTCCAGTTCCGCTACCCCGAGCTGCCGCCGGCGCAGCGCGACTTCTGGATGGTGGTGGAGCCGTCCGGCGAGGTGGACCTGTGCAGCGACGACCCGGGCTTCGAGGTGGACCTGATGGTGACCACGGACCTGCGCACCATGACGGCGATCTGGATGGGACTGACCACGGTGCGGGCGGAGCGCGCGCGCATCGCTTTCGACGGGGACGGCGCCATCGCGGCGCGCATGCAGACATGGCTGGGGCTGAGCCCGTTCGCGACGGCGGAGCGGGCAGCGTCGTAAGGCGCGGGTGGGTGACGCGGGGCGGCGCCCCGGCGCTGCGTTGGGGTATCGGCTTCCGGCCGGCGCCTCGGTCCGTCTCGATGGCGACGGGCTTTGGGCCAAGGCCCCGGCTCGGGGCCGGGGCGTGTCTCCGGTGTGGGCGTAAGCGCACGCTGTCGGACGTCATCCAACAGGGCCGCCGGCAGTGTCCGACTCCGCCCCGGCCTCGCGGCGGGGTCCCCGGTCGAAGGTCGCGCCTCCGTCGGGGGGCAGATGCGCGCGTGGCGGGCAGGGGCCCCGGCTCTGGGGGTGGGGCTCGTCCGTCAGTAGGTCGCGCGGCCCCCGCTCAGGTCGAAGGCGGCGCCGGTCGTGAAGCTGTTGGCGCGCGAGGCGGCGAAGGCGATGGTCTCGGCGGCCTCGTCGACCCGCAGGAACCGGCCGCGGGGGATCTTGGAGAGCATGTAGGCGATGTGCTCCTCGCTCATCTGCGCGAAGATGCGGGTGCGGGCGGCCGCCGGCGTGACGCAGTTCACGGCGACGTCCACGTCGGCGTGCTCCTTGGCGAGCGACTTGGTGAAGCCGATCACGCCGGCCTTCGAGGCCGAGTAGGCGGAGGCGTTGGGGTTGCCCTCCTTGCCGGCCACGGAGGCGACGTTGACGATGCGCCCGTAGCCGCGCGCGCGCATGCCGCCGACGACGGCGCGGTTGGTGTTGAAGGTGCCCGTGAGGTTCACGGCGATCACCTGCGCCCAGGCGGCGGGGTCGTATTCGTGGACGGGGGCGTTGGGGCCGGCGATGCCGGCGGCGTTGACGAGGACGTCGGCGGGGCCGAGGGCGGCCTCGGTGGCGGCGAGGGCGGCCTCGACACTCGCGAGGTCGGCGACGTCGCAGGGGAAGGCGCGGGCGCCGATGGCCTCGGCTGTCTGTCGCGCGAGGGCGAGGTCCATGTCCCAGAGGGCGACCCGGGCGCCCAGCTCCCGCAGGCGGCGGGCCACGGCCTCGCCGATGCCTTGCGCCCCGCCCGTGACCACCGCCACCTGATCCGTGAAGTCCATGCGCCGCCCTCCCCGGCGGAACCCTAGCGCGGGCGGGGATGGAGCGGAACCGCGCGGGCGCGGCGGGCGTAAGGTTGGCGAAGGAGGCCCAGCCATGACCCCCGCCCATTCCAACGCCCGGCCCTCGGCCGGCGACCGCGTGCCCCACGAGGTGCATCCCGACCGCTCCGACCTGCCGGGCGCGCGGCTGGCCAAGCTGGAGCGGCTCGCGAACAACCTCGACAGCCGGTACCGGGTGCCGGGCACCTCGATCCGGTTCGGGTGGGACTCGATCCTCGGCCTGCTGCCGGGGGTGGGCGACGTGGCCGCCCTCGGGCCGGCGGCCTACATCTGGCTGGAGGCGCACCGGCTGGGCGTGCCGGGGCGGGTGAAGGCGCGCATGGCGCTGAACACCGGGCTCGACTGGGCGGTGGGCTCGGTGCCGCTGGTCGGCGACCTGCTCGACGTCGGGATCAAGGCGAACCGGCGCAACGTCGCGCTGCTGCGCGCGCACCTGGAGCGGACCGGCGCGGTGCCCGCGGGCGGCGACAAGCCCGCCGACCTGTTCGACCCCTCGGCCTGACGCGGAATGCTCCGCAAGGTCCTCGCCGGGCTGGCCGCCGTGCTGGCCCTCGCCGCGCTCGCGGTCACGCTGCTGCCGCTGTCGCACTCCGCGGCGTGGTGGGTGCGGATGTGGGATTTTCCGCGTTATCACATCGCGCTCGCCGCCCTCGTGGCGCTGCTCCTGAGCCTCCTCCTGCCGCGGGGCGCGCGGGGCGTGTCGGTGCTGGCGATGCTGGGGGTGCTGGGCTGGCAGGGCTGGTGGATCTGGCCGCACACGCCGCTGGGCGCCGAGGAGGTGGCACTGGTGGAGGGGCAGGGGGTGCGGGCGGTCTCCCTCAATCTCCTGCAGGAGAACCGCGACCACGGCGCGGTGCTCGACTACCTGGAGCGCCACGACCCCGACCTCGTGCTCCTGATGGAGACCGACGCGGTGTGGGCCGAGGCGCTGGAGCCGTTCCTCGCGCGCTATCCCCACCGCGCGGAGCGGATCGCGGACGACTACTACGGCATGATCCTCGCCACGCGCCTGCCGGCGGACCGGATCGAGATGGCGTATCTGTCGGACGACGTGACCCCCGCCGGCGTGGCCGAGCTGAGCCACGAGGGGCGGCCCTTCACCTTCGTCGGCCTCCACCCGCGCCCACCGGTGCCCGACACCGACACCGATGAGCGCGACGAGCAGATAGCCAAGGCGGCGCTGCTCGCGCGGCGCGACGGGGTGCCCACGGTGGCGATGGGCGACTTCAACGACGTGTCCTGGTCGCGCACCGGCCAGCGGTTCCGCGAGCTGGGCGGCTACCACGACCCGCGCGCGGGGCGCGGCATCCTGGCCTCGTTCAGCGCCGAGAGCCGCATGATGCGCTTTCCGATCGACCACGGGCTGGTGACCGACGGCATCGCGCTGCACGGCTTCCGGATCGGCCCGGAGGTGGGGTCGGACCACTTCCCCGTCGAAATGCGCTTTTCGGTCGGGCGGGGGAACTGACCGCGGGGGAGGAACTGACCCACCCCCCCGGCGTTGACGCGGCAGCACAACCGGAGACCGCCCCATGTCCGACGCCCTGAGCTCCTCCCCGGATCGCGGCAAGCCCGCGCGCAAGGTCGACACCGGCCGGCCCGCGTCGAGCCGCCACGCCGACGAGCTGGAGCCGGGCCGGGGGCGCCATGCGGACGGCCCCACCAAGATCCCGATGCGGGGCTGGATCGACATCTTCAAGCGCGTGGTCGGCGAGATCGGCAAGGACCACGTCGGGCTGGTCGCCGCGGGCGTGGCCTTCTACGGGCTGCTCGCCATCTTCCCCGCCATCACCGCGCTGATGTCGATCGCAGGCCTCCTCTACGAGCCGTCGGAGCTGGTGAACTCGCTGGCCGGCGTGGCCGGGGTGGTGCCGCAGGACGTGGCGCAGATCGTGCTCGACCAGGCCGAGAAGGTTGCGGGCAGCCAGGAGGGCGGGCTCACCCTCGGCCTGATCCTCGGCCTCGGGCTGGCGCTCTGGTCGGCCTCGGCCGGTGTGGGCAGCCTGATCGAGGGCATCAACCTGGCCTACGACGAGCGCGAGACGCGCGGCTTCGTGAAGCTCAAGCTGATCACGCTGGGGCTGACGCTGCTGATGATCGTGGGCGTGATCGTGGCCGCGCTGCTGATCATCGCGGTGCCGGTGGTCCTCCAGTTCCTGGCCTTCGCGCCGGCGATGGAGACGGCGATCCAGCTCCTGAGCTACGTGCCGCTGGCGCTGATCGTGGTGACGGGCGTGGGCCTGCTCTACCGCTTCGGCCCGGCACGCGACCCGGCGAAGTGGCGCTGGCTGACGCCGGGGGCGCTGATCGCCTGCACGCTGTGGCTCGTGGCCTCGATCGGGTTCTCGATCTACGTCACCAACTTCGGATCGTACAACGAGACCTTCGGCTCCCTCGCGGGCGTCGTGGTCATGCTCATGTGGATGTGGATCTCGGCCTACGTGATCCTGATGGGGGCGGAATTGAACAGCGAGATCGAGGCGCAGACCGCGCGCGACACCACCACCGGACCGCGCGAGCCCATGGGCTACCGCGGCGCCGTCAAGGCCGACGAACTTGGCGCCGCGCAGTAGCGCCGGGGCCGCCGCCGAGGCGGCGAGCCACGTGGTTCACAACGCCGCGGATGCCGTGGCCGCCGAGCAGGCCGCCGCCGACGTGGTCCACGCGGTTCCCGGCGTGCCCGAGGGCGGCGTCGGCGCGCCGCCCGCAGCCTCGGCCGCGGCGCCCGAGAAGCGCACGCGCCATCCGCTGGCCGTGCCCGTCACCGGCATCTTCATCATCCTGCTGGTCCAGGCTCTGACCGTGGCGTCGGGGTTCCTCCTGCCCGTCACGGCCGCGGTGCTGGGCAGCCTCGTGCTGAACGGGCCCCGCCGGGGGCTGGAGCGGATCGGCATCCCCGCGCCGGTCACGGCGGCGGTGTTCACCACCTCGATCGGCGTGCTGCTGGCCATCGCCATCGCCATGCTGGCCGACCCGATCACCGAGTTCGTGAAGGACATCCCCACGCTGCTCGACGACGCCATGGACACGCTGACCGGTCCCGGCGGCCTTCTGGAGCCGTTCACCGAGGCCGCCGAGGCCACGCAGGAGGCGATGGGCAACGCCGCCGACCCGGCGCTGGCCGCCGCGCCCGGCGCGGTGCCCGGCGCCGCCCCGGCGGCGCCCGCGCCCGAGCCTGCGACGCCGGTGGAGGTGGTCGCCACGGGCGGCATCGCCACCACGCTCTTCGCCGCCGCGCCGGGCCTCCTGAGCCAGACCGTGTTCGCGATGTGCCTTCTGTTCTTCCTCGTGGCCTCGGGCGACCTGTTCATCCAGAAGGCCGTGCAGGTGGCCGACCGCTTCCAGGACAAGCGTGCCACGCTCAAGACCATCCGCACCATCGAGCGGGGCCTGGGCAACTACCTCGGCGCGATCGCCCTGATCAACGCCGGCCTCGGCGTGGCCATCGGCATCGCCATGTGGCTCTGGGGGCTGCCGAGCCCCTGGCTCCTGGGGATCATGGCCACGGTGCTGAACTTCATCCCCTTCGTGGGGGCGGTGGTGGGCGCGGGCGTGGCCGGGGTCACGGGTTTCGTCCACTACGCCGACCCGTGGTCCGCGTTGGGCGTCTTCGCCACCTACTACGCGCTGACCTCGTTCGAGGGGCAGTTCGTGACGCCCACGCTCGTGGGCCAGCGGCTGCGGCTCAACGTGGTGATGGTGTTCCTGTCGGTCGCCTTCTTCGCGTGGATCTGGTCGGTGGTGGGCATGATCGTCGCCGTGCCGATGCTGATCGTGGCCAAGGTCGTGTGCGACAGCATCCCGCGCTTCGCCAAGATCGGCCTGTTCCTGGGCGACGCCGAGGGCTTCATCCCCCGCGAGCGCGACGCGGGCGAGGAGGCGGCGAAGTAGGCGCCCGAGGCGCCCGGGGCGCTTGAAGCGGCGCCGGATGACGGTAGGGTACCCTCCAAGGGCCGCGCCACGGGAGGATGCGGCCCGCACAGGGAGAATCGCATGACCTACCGCTTCCGGGCGCTCCTCGCGGGCGCCGCCTTCTTCGTCGCCACCCCGGCCCTCGCCGTGGAGTGCATCGCCCCCGCCAACCCGGGCGGCGGCTGGGACTTCACCTGCCGCCAGATCGGCAAGATCATGACCGACATCGGCGCCGTGGACGGCCCCGTGCAGGTGACCAACATGGCCGGCGGCGGCGGCGGGCTGGCCTACCAGACCGTGGCCAACGAGCGCACCGACGACCCCGACCTGATCGTCGCCGCCAGCCAGGCCACCGCCACCCGCCTCGCCCAGAAGGCCTACGGCGAGTCCACGGCCGACCAGGTGCGCTTCGTGGGCGCCATCGGCGCCGATCCCGGCGTGATCGTGGTGGCCGCCGACAGCCCCTACCAGTCGCTGAACGACCTCGTGGAGGCGGTGAAGGCCGATCCCGGCTCGGTGGCCTTCGCGGGCGGCTCGGCGGCGGGCGGCTTCGATCACCTCAAGGTGCTGCAGGTGCTGCGCGCGGGCGGCTTCGACGACGTGCGGAGCGTGAAGTACATCGGCGTCGACGGCGGCGCGGACGCGATCACCCAGACCGTGGGCGGCTTCACCCAGGCGATGACCGGCGACATGAGCGAGATCGTGGGCTTCATCAAGGACGGGCAGGTGCGCGCCCTCGCCGTGCTCAGCGAGGAGCGGGTGCCGGGCTTCGACGACATCCCCACGGCCGTGGAGCAGGGCCTCGACGTGGTGGCCGTGAACTGGCGCGGCCTCTACGTGCCGAAGGACATCTCCGACGAGCGCTTCGCGGAGTGGGCCGAGAAGCTGCAGATGGTGGCCGACAGCGAGGAGTGGCAGGCGGCCATGGAGGCCAACGGCCTCGCCCCGTTCACCGTGGTGGGCGACGACTTCCAGGCGTTCATCGACGAGAACATCGCCGACACGGAAGCCCTGAGCCGCGAGATCGGCATCATCCAGTAGGCGGCAGCAAAGGGGGGCACGGCCATGACCCGTACGGGCGACCGCATCTTCGGCGTGGCCGTGATCCTCGGCGCGCTGGCCTTCGGGGCCAGCGCGCTGAGCCTTCCCGAGCCGTTCTTCTCGGACCCCCTCGGCCCCAAGGCGTTTCCGCTGATGGTGGCCGGGGTGAGCTTCCTGTGCGGGGCCGTGATGGCCCTGCGCCCCGATCCCGACCCCGACTGGCCGGGTCTCGGCACCCTGGGCAGCCTCGCGCTCGCCGCCGCGGTGCTGGTGGCCTACGCCTACGCCCTGAAGCCGCTTGGCTTCCTCGTGCCCACCGCCATCGCCGCGGGCATCCTGAGCTACCAGATCGAGCCGCGCCCCATCGGCGCCGTGCTCGCGGGGCTGGGCCTTTCGGCGGGCCTCTTCGTGCTGTTCCGCTACGTGCTGGGCCTCGGCCTCGTGCCCTTCCCGAACCTCTGACCGCCGGAGGGCACCGCGATGGACATCCTCTCGAACCTCGCCCTGGGCTTCTCGGTCGCGCTCAGCCCCTGGACGCTGATGCTGGCCGTGATCGGCTGCTTCATCGGCACCATCGTCGGGGCACTGCCGGGGCTGGGGCCGTCGAACGGCGTGGCGCTGCTGATCCCGATCACCTTCTCCATGGGGCTGGATGCGACGGCGGCGCTCGTGCTGCTGACGAGCGTCTACTACGGCGCGATGTACGGCGGGCGCATCTCGTCGATCCTCCTGAACATCCCCGGCGACGAGCCGGCCATGATGACCACGCTCGACGGCTACCCGATGGCCAAGGCCGGACGGGCCGGCGACGCGCTGGTGATCTCGGGCGTGGCCAGCTTCGTGGGCGCGCTCTTCGCCACCGTGGCCCTCCTCCTGATCGCGCCCGCGCTGGCGCGGGTCGCCTACCTTTTCGGCCCGGCCGAGTACTTCGCGCTCTACCTCCTGGCCTTCTCGACGCTGGGCGGGGTCGCCTCCAAGAACCAGGCCAAGGCGGCGCTGGCCTCCGCGATCGGCCTCGGCATCGCGATGATCGGCCTCGACAACTCCACCGGCATGGAGCGCTTCACCGGGGGCGAGCTGCACCTCGCCGACGGCGTGGACTTCCTGGTCGCCATCGTCGGCCTCTTCGCCGTGTCCGAGGTGTTCGTGTTCATCGAGAGCCACGGGCGCGGCTCGGCCATCGGCGTGAAGCTGGAGAAGGTGCGGATTCCCTGGGCCGACATCGCGGCCACCAAGTGGACCATGCTGCGCTCGAGCGTCGTGGGCTTCGTCGCGGGCGTGCTGCCGGGGGCGGGGGCGTCGCTGGGCTCGTTCCTGACCTACATGATGGAGAAGAGCATCGCGGGGCCGCGGGGCGGCTTCGGCACCGGGGTCGCGAAGGGCGTGGCCGCGCCGGAGGCGGGCAACAACGCCGCCGCCGGGGGCGCGCTGGTGCCCATGCTGACCCTGGGCGTGCCCGGATCGGGCACCACCGCCGTGCTGCTGGCCGTGCTGATGACCCTCAACATCACCCCCGGCCCGACGCTCTTCGCAGACCGGCCCGAGGTGGTCTGGGGCCTGATCGCCTCGCTGCTGATCGCCAACTTCGTGCTGCTGCTGATGAACGTGCCGATGGTGAAGGTGTTCGTGCGCGTCCTCTCGGTGCCGCCGGCGCTGCTGCTACCCGGCGTGATGATGGTCAGCTTCGTGGGCATCTACTCGCTGACGGGCAGCTACTTCGACCTCGTGCTGATGATCGGCTTCGGCGTCATGGGCTGGCTGTTCCGCAAGCTCGACATCCCCACCGTGCCCGTGATCCTCGGGATCCTCCTGGGCAACGCCATGGAGGACAACCTGCGCCGCGCCATGGTGCTGTCCGACGGCGAGGTCGGATTCCTGTTCTCCTCGCCCATCGCCATCGGCCTGTGGACGGCGGCCGTGCTGGGCTTCGTGGCGCCGCTGTTCCTGCGCCGCATCATCCGCAAGCCCGCGCGCCCCGAGGGCGGGGCCGAGGATCTGCCGGAGCCGACCCGTGCGGACTAGGGTGCTGGTGCCCGCGGGCGCGCTCGGCCTCGGCTGGGACGCGGGCGCGCTGGAGGGGGGGCTCGCGGCGGCACCCGACCTCATCGCCATCGACGGCGGGTCCACGGATTCCGGGCCGAGCTATCTCGGGCGGGGCGTGTCGAAGTACTCGCGCGGCCGCGTGAAGGCCGACTGGGCCGAGCTGGTCGCGGCGCGGGCGCGGCTGGGCGTGCCGCTGGTGATCGGCACGGCGGGCACCTGCGGCGCGGGTTCCGCGGTGGACTGGCTGGCGGAGATCACGCGCGAGATATTGGCCGAGACGGGCACGCGGGCGAAGGTCGCCCGGCTTTACTGCGACCGCGACCCCGCGGCGCTGGCCGAGGGCTGGGCCGACGCCCGCCCCCTGGACGGGGCGCCCCCGGTCGAAGCCGCCGACGTGGCCGCCTGCTCCAACGTGGTGGCGCTGGCGGGGGTGGAGCAGGTGGGGGCGGCGCTCGACACCGGGGCCGACATCGTGATCGCCGGGCGCACCACCGACACGGCGATCCTGGCGGCCCTGCCGATCATGCGCGGCGCGGACCCGGGGGCGGCGTGGCACGGCGCCAAGATCGCCGAGTGCGGGGCCCTGTGCACCTCGCACCCGTGGTCCGGGGCGATCCTGCTGGACGTGGACGAGCGGGGCTTCGAGATCGCGCCATGCCTCGCGGCGGCGCGGGCGACGCCGGAGTCGGTGGCGGCGCACATGCTCTACGAGAACAGCGATCCCATTCGGCTCCACGAGCCGGGCGGGCATCTCGACGTGTCGGCGGCGCGCTACGCGGCCCTCGACGACCGCCGCGTGCGGGTCGAGGGCGGGGTGTGGGTGCCGGGGCCCTACGGCGTGAAGCTGGAGGGCGCGCGGCGCACGGGGTTCGGGGCCGCGGCCCTGGCGCTGGTGCGCGACCCGGCGACGCTGCGGGGGCTGGACGCCTGGTGCGACTCGCTGATGGCCGAGGCGGTGCGGCGGCTCGGGGACCGGGCGGCGCGGCTGTCTCTCATGCGGATCGGGGTGGACGGGACGCTGGGGGCCTCGGAGCCCACGCCCGGGGCGCCCGTGGAGGCGGGCGTGATGCTCAAGGTGCTGGCACCCAGTCAGGACGAGGCGATGGAGGCGGCGCGGATCGTGAACCCGCTGCTGCTGCACCACTCCGTGGGGGAGGGGCCGATGCCGACCTTCTCGTTCCCGTTCTCGCCGCCCGAGATGGCGCTTGGCGAGCAGTTCGAGTTCGTGCTGCACCACGTCTGGCCGCAGGAGGACCCGATGGAGGGGTTCCGGCTGGAGGTGGAAGATGCCTGAGTTGGGTGAGCTGGCGCGGGTGCGCTCCAAGAACGCGGGGCCGTTCTGGCTGACGGTGGACCTGTTCTGCGCCGAAGGGGCCTACGAGCGGGTCGCGGCGATCCCGACGGAGGCCTTCGCGGCGCGGCTGGGGTGGGACGCGGGGAAGGTGCGGCGGTTCGACCTGCCGGCGCTCGGGGTGGTGAAGCTGTCGCTGCCGCGGCCCGTGGTCCAAGGGGCGTTCGAGGATCGGGACATGCACGGGGCCGCGTGGGGGGCGGCGCTGGAGGGGATGGTGGTTTGAGGACGTGACGGCCACGCCCCGGACGTGATTTGGGGCCTCTCGTGGCCGTCGGCATCATGGTCGTAGACGGAAGCGCGGGTGGATGGCGGAGGCCCCGGCGCAGGGCCGGGGCGTGTCGGGGCAGGACGCGACCGTACCGCTGCGAACCATCTATGCGGGGGGGGGGAGGTGGTGGGCGACCCTGGAATCGAACCAGGCGTGGCTCTCGCCGGCGGAGTTACAGTCCGCTGCCGCACCTTGCAGCACGTCGCCCAACGGGGGCCCGAATAGGGGGCGGGCGGCAGGGGGTCAAGCGGTGTTGTGGCGCGGCGGGGCGCGGGCGATAAGCGCCCATTCCAGCGGAGGCAGGGCATGGCGCAGAAGCCGAAATGGGTGGTCGGCAAGGAGCGCGAGCGGCGCGCCGCCGCGAACGCCACCGTGTGGCTGTTCGGCCTCCATGCGGTGCGCGACGCCTTGGAGAACCCCATGCGCGAGCGGCTGCGGCTGGTGGTCACGCGCAACGCGGCGGACCGTCTGGGCGACGCGGTGGCGCGCTCGGGTCTGGAGCCCGAGATCGCCGATCCGCGGCGCTTCCCGGTGCCGCTCGACCCCGGCTCGGTGCACCAGGGCGCCGCCCTGGAGGCGAAGCCGCTGGACTGGGGGCGGCTGGAGGACGTGGCGGACCCGGGCGGCGCGCGGCCCCCGCGGCTGGTGCTGCTGGACCGCGTGACCGACCCGCACAACGTGGGCGCCATCCTGCGCTCGGCGGAGGTGTTCGGCGCGCGGGCCGTGGTGGCGCCCTCGCGCCATGCGGCGCCCGAGACCGGAGCGCTGGCGAAGTCCGCTTCGGGGGCGCTGGAGCGGCAGCCCTACCTGCGGGTCGGCAACCTCGGCGACGCGATGGAGCGGCTGCGGGCGATGGGCTACGAGACCGTCGGGATGGACGGCGAGGCGCCCGAGACGCTGGACGAGGCCGCGCCGCAGGTGGCCGACCGGCCCGTGGCGCTGGTGCTCGGCGCGGAAGGCCCCGGCCTGCGCGAGCGCACGCGGGCCTTGTGCGACCGCATGGTGCGGATCGACCCGGCGGGGGCCTTCGGCAGCCTCAACGTCAGCAACGCCGCCGCGGTGGCGCTCCACGCGCTTCGCCGCTGACGGGGCGCGGATTCCCGCCACCCCCCCGCAGCCCTGCAACGACGCGCTTGCCGCCCGGAGTCCGACGTGGTCATCGGAGGCCGTGGCCCCTCCGGGGACGATGCGCGGCTTGCCGCGGGTCGGGAGGGGTCCGGGGAAACAAAAGAAAGAGCAGTATCGCCGGACGTCGGGCCGATGGGGGAATCGCGTAGCGCGAGGTCCCGGAGCACCGAACGGAACCGGACGCAATCCGTGCCCGAAGAAAAATTTCGGGACGCGGGAACCAACCGGGCGGGGCGCAGTTACCTCTTTGTCTGTGGAGAGACGGTCATTCGGAACCGCCGCCTCTCTGTTCACTGTCCCTCGTTCCGTACCTCGGGCCCGCGTCTTCATTGCCGCGGGCCTTTTTTTGCGCTCTGGGTGCGCCATGACCGCCGAAGACGCCCGGATCCTCGCGCTCCTGCGCCTGCCCGCCCGGGTGGCGATCGTGGGGGCCTCGCCCAACCCGGTGCGGGCCTCGCACTACGTGGGCACCTATCTCGCGCGGCGGGGCTACGCGGTGGAGGCGGTGAACCCGGGCCATGCGGGCACCGCGCTGTTTGGCCGCCCCTGCGCCGCCTCGCTGGCCGATCTGGCCGAGCCGCCCGACATCCTCGACCTGTTCCGGCGTGCCGACGCCGCGCCGGGCATCGTCGCCGAGGCGCTGGAGCGGTTTCCGGCGCTGCGCTGCGTCTGGTTGCAACTTGGCATCCGCAGCGCGGAGGCGGCCGGGATGTGCGCGGAGGCTGGCGTGGCCTTCGTGGAGGACCGGTGCCCCAAGATCGAGCTTCAGCGCCTCGGGGGCGAGCTCCGGCAGGGCGGGTTCAACACCGGGATGATCTCGTCGAAGCTGACGCGGTAGGGCGGTGCCCCGCCGGTGGGTCCGGCGGGGCGTCTCTTCAGCGCTCGTACTCGGGCAGGGCGTCGAGCTGCTCCTGGGTGGCGTCGATGTAGGCGCGCAGGCCGCCCTCGCCATCGAGGAAGGTCATCGCCTCCAGCGGGATCGCCACGTCGCGCTCGCCGAGGCCCAGGAAGCCGCCGATGCCGACGACGGCGAGCGAGGTCTCCAGCTGGTCCCCGCGGCTGTCGCCGGGGATGGTCCATTCGATGGTGCCAACCACCTCATCGGCGAGGTCGTAGACGTCGACGCCCTCGAGCTGCGGCAGGCGCAGGGTGTCGAACATCAGCGGCGTGTAGTCCTCGCGCTCGACGGCCGGCGCGTTGGGCAGGAGCGGCACGTCGCCGCGCGGCGCCTCGGCGGCGTTGTCCGCGACCACCACACCGTCGCCCTCGCGCTCGGCGTTGATCTCGGCGGCGGTCGGCTCGGGCTCGGTGGGGGCGTCGACCTCGGTGTCGACCTGGCCGTCGCGGATCACGGCGGTGGCGGGGGTGGCGGGGTTGTCGACCACGGTGCCCTCGTCGAGGTTGGGCAGGTTGGTCTCCGTGCCCTCCATGGTGCCGTCCGACAGGCCCGCGATGGCCGAGGGCTGGCTGCGGGTGTCCTCGGTGACGAGGTTCGGCGAGGACTGGGTGGTCATGCCCGAGCCCTCGTTGTCCACGTCGATCGTGCCCGCGGTGCGGCCCGCGAGGCTCTCGGTGGTGTCGAAGGGCGCCTCCTCGACCAGCTCGCGCTCGCCGCGCACGGCGAGCTGGGCGTCGGGGCCGCGGTCGAAGCCCTCAATGCGGCGGGCGTCGATCACGAGCGGGCGGCGGTCCACGCCGAGATAGCCGCCGGCGTCCACGATCACGGCGCGCAGGTGGCCTTCGGCGTTCACCACGACGCTCTCGATGGCGCCGATGGCGTCGTCCTCGGCGAGCTGGCCCGCCAGCAGGTCGGCCTGCGCCTCGGCAAGGTAGACGGGGCGGCCCACGAGGCGGCTCTCGGTGCGGACCTGGCCGTCGCCGTAGCCTTCGAGGAACGGCGAGGCGACGTGCTCGGCGGCGAGGGCGGGCAGGGCGGCGAGGACGAGCGCAGTGGTCGCGAGAAGCTGTCTCATGGGGCGGACTCCGGGGAGATGGGCGGCAGGGGATGCTGGCGGCGCAACGGGCGGGGCGGGGCGATGGTTCCCGCCCGCGCCGGCCCCCGGGGTCCCCGCGTCAGGCCGCCGGGCCGGTGCCCCGCGCGCGCTTCTCGGCCAGCCCCGACTGCGCCTCGCGGCGGCGCAGCTCGTCCCAGACCGCATCGGGGTGGACCCCGGCGGCGGCCAGCATGACCAGCATGTGGTAGAGCGCGTCGGCGACCTCGGAGGCGAGCGCGTCCCGGTCGCCGCGCACGGCCTCGATGATGGCCTCGACCGCCTCCTCGCCGAACTTCTCGGCGCACTTGGCCGGGCCCTTCGCGAGCAGCCTCGCTGTCCAGCTCTCCTCGGGGTCGGCGTCGCGCCGGGCCTCGATGCTGGTCCAGAGGCGGTCGAGGGGATGGGTCATGCGGGCCTCACGGGGATGCCGGCGGCGGCCATGTGGGCCTTGGCCTCGCCGATGGTGTGCTGGCCGAAGTGGAAGATCGAGGCGGCGAGCACCGCAGAGGCGTGGCCCTCGGTCACGCCTTCCACGAGGTGGTCGAGGGTGCCCACGCCTCCGGACGCGATCACCGGCACGTCCACGGCGTCGGCCACGGCGCGGGTCATGGCGAGGTTGAAGCCGGCGCGGGTGCCGTCGCGGTCCATCGAGGTCAGGAGGATCTCGCCCGCGCCCTTCGACGCGACCAACACGGCGAACTCCACCGCGTCGATGCCGGTGGGCTTGCGGCCGCCGTGGGTGAAGATCTCCCACCGGCCGGGCGCCACGGTCTTGGCGTCGATGGCGCAGACGATGCACTGGGCGCCGAAGCGGTCGGCGGAGCGGGCGAGCACGTCCGGATCGGCCACGGCCGCGGAGTTGAACGACACCTTGTCGGCGCCCGCGCGCAGGAGCGCGTCCACGTCCTCGGGGGTCCGCACGCCGCCGCCGATGGTGAGCGGCATGAAGCAGGCCTCGGCGGTGCGGGTGGCGAGGTCGTACATGGTGCCGCGGTTCTGGTGCGTAGCGTGGATGTCGAGGAAGCACAGCTCGTCGGCGCCCGCCGCATCGTAGGCGCGCGCGGCATCCACGGGATCGCCCGCGTCGCGCAGGCCCACGAAGTTGACGCCCTTCACCACGCGCCCGTCGGCCACGTCGAGGCAGGGGATGATGCGGGTCTTGAGCATGGGCGCGGCTTAGCCGGACGGGGGGGCGATGGGAAGGCGCGGGGGAACATCCCGCCGCGCCGCGCGTCGAGTCCCGAGCATAGCAGGAGATCCACCATGACCCGCACCCTCGCCGCCGCCACCGCGGCCCTCGCCATCCTCGCCGCGCCCGCGGTCGCCCAGAGCACCGTGGGCGAGGTGGTGGACGACACCATCGAGCGCATCCGCATGGAGCTGGACGATCTCGAGTCCGAGGCGTCCCCCGACGGCGTGGCCGAGACCATGGACCGCTTGGTGGCAGCCGTGGAGGAGGCCGGCGCCACGGTGTTCGCCCGCGTCGACCACGCGCAGGGGGCGCGGGACGTGGACATGGTGCTGCCGGAATCGCAGCTGCTGATCTTCGGCAACCCCCAGCTCGGCACGCCGGTGATGCAGGAGGACATCCTCGCGGGGCTCTACCTGCCGCTGCGCGTGCTGGTGCACGCCACGCCCGAGGGCAGTGTGCTGGTCTGGGAGGAGCCCGAGGAGCTGTTCGACGACCTCGAGGTGGACGACGATCTGGAGGCCATCGGCAAGATGGAGGACGCGCTGGAGATGCTGGCGAAGAAGGCCGCCGGGAGCTGACGCGCGGGGGGGCGCCGCGTCAGGCGTCCCCGTCCAGCATCCTGAGCGCCTCGGCGAGGTCGATGGCCCCGTCGTAGAGCGCGCGACCCGAGATGGCGCCCGCGATCGTGGCGCGGGCCTTCAGCGCGCGCAGGTCGTTCATCGACGAGACCCCGCCGCTCGCGATCACCGGGATCGAGACCGCGCGGGCGAGCGCGTCCGTGGCCTCGACGTTGGGGCCGCCCATGGCGCCGTCGCGGTCGATGTCGGTGTAGACGATGGCGGCCACGCCCGCGTCCTCGAAGCGGCGGGCGAGCTGGGTCGCGTCGACGTCCGTCTCCTCGGCCCAGCCGCGGGTGGCGACCTTGCCGCCCCGCGCGTCGATGCCTACGGCCACCTGGCCGGGGAAGGTCCGCGCGGCCTCGCGAACGAAGTCGGGATCCTCAACGGCGGCCGTCCCGAGGATCACGCGGCCGAGGCCCCGCTGGAGCCAGCCCTCCACGGTGGCCATGTCGCGGATGCCCCCGCCGAGCTGCGTGGGCACCGAGACCGCATGGAGGATCGCCTCGACCGCGTCGGCGTTCACGGGGCGCCCGGCGAAGGCGCCGTTCAGGTCCACGAGGTGGAGCCAGCGGCAGCCCGCGTCCTGGAACGCGCGGGCCTGGGCGGCGGGGTCGTCGTTGAACACCGTGGCGGCCTCCATCTCGCCGCGCAGGAGGCGCACGGCCTGGCCGTCCTTCAGGTCGATGGCGGGGTAGAGGATCATGGGCGCGGCTCCGTTGCTCGCGCGCGCTTTGGCCCATCGCGGCGCCGAGGAAAAGCGCCGCGTGCCGCTGCGTCGCGCTTGCGCGGTGCGCGGGCGGCGGCAGAGTGCCGGCACTTTGGGAGGAGTAACCGACATGAAACGCATCCTGACGGCCTTTGCGGCCCTCGTCCTGTCCGCCGGCGCGGCCCTGGCCGACCCCATCGAGGGCACCTGGCAGACCGAGGTCGACGACGGCTCCTACGCGCTGGTGAACGTGGTGCCCTGCGGCGCCGGCTTCTGCGGCGTGATCGCGCGCACCTTCAATAGCGCGGGCGAGTACGAGAGCCCCAACAAGGGCCGGCAGATCATCCGCGAGATGGTGGCGCAGGGCGGCGGCCGCTACGAGGGCCAGGTCTGGCGCCCGTCGAACGACAAGGTCTACGTCGGCAAGGTGGATCTCAGCGGCAACAGCATGGCCTTGCGCGGCTGCGTCGCCGGCGGCCTGCTCTGCGCGCGCCAGAACTGGACGCGCGTGCGCTGAGACGCGGACGGGGGCGGGACGGCCCGCCGCCCGCGCCCCCGGGGCGGCTGCCACATTGTGCCCGGGCGGATCACGCAATGGTCACGCCGCGGCCCCCCAGACGCACCGAATCGCATGATGGTTAAGGGCAACGGAACCTGTCCGATGGAGTCATCATGCAAGCGATCCGAGCCTTCCTCCTCGACGAGCACGGCGCCGTCACGGTCGACTTCGTTCCGCTCCTGAGCGTCTCCGTGGGCGCGACGCTGGCGGTGACCGGCGCGATCCGCGACGGGATCGAGGTGCAGGCGCTGGCGATCGACACCCAGCTCCAGTCCATCCGAATCGCCACCACGTTCGAGGAGTTCCGCGCGATGCGCGACCCGTTCGGCGCGACGCTCTCGGACAGCAAGGATGCGAGCTTCGAGGAAGATGCCGCCGAAGAGGGCGGGCCGGACGACGCGGGCGAGACGGACGACGGTGCGGAGACGGACACGGCCGGCGGCAACCCCGGCAACGACAAGGACGTCGGCAACGCGGGCGAGAACCCGAATGGGTCGGACGACTGGGGCGGCGGCTCGAACGGGATGTCGGACGCGGGCGGGTCGGACGGGTCCGATCCGGGATCGGACGACGCGGGCAGCTCCGGCGGCACGGGCAGCGGCAACCCCGGCAACGACAAGGACGTCGGCAAAGCGGGCGAGAACCCGAACGGATCGGACGACTGGGGCAGCGGCTCGAACGGAATGTCGGACGCAGGGGACGACGACACCAGCGGCGGATCCAACGGCAATTCCGGGAACAACGGAAACGGAAACGGCAACGGCAACAACGGTAACGGGAACAACGGCAACGGCAACGGCAAGAACAAGAGCTAGGCCGTCGATCGGCGGCGGGAGCCAGGGACCCGGCGGGCCCTGTCCACCGCCCGCGCGGCCCCGCCGAAGGCGCCCGGCGCGCGCCCTAGGGCCGCCAGCCGAGGAAGTTGGCGATGATGCGCAGGCCCGCGCGCTGGCTCTTCTCGGGGTGGAACTGCGTGCCGACCACGTTGCCCCGCGCGACCACGGCCGTGACGGCGCCGCCGTACTCCGCATGGGCCAGCCGGTCGGCCGGATCGTCCACCCGCATCGCATAGGAGTGGACGAAGTAGGCGTGATCGCCCGTCGCCACCCCTTCCAGCACGGGATGCGCGCGCTCCACCACCAGGTCGTTCCAGCCCATGTGCGGCACCTTCAGGCCCGGCGCGTCAATGCGGTCCACCGTGCCGGGCACCCAGCCGAAGCCCGGCGTGGTCTTGTGTTCGCGCCCGAGCGTGGCGAGCATCTGCATGCCCACGCAGATGCCGAGAAACGGCACCGCGCGGCGCTCCACCGCCTCGCGCAGCGCCTCCTCGATGCCGGGATTGCCAAGAAGCTCGCGGCGGCAGGCCGGAAAGGCGCCGTCGCCGGGCACCACGAGGCGGTCGGCCGCGGCGATGTCCTCGGGGCGCGAGGAGACCACGATCTGCGCTCCGCCCGTCTCGCGGGCCATGCGCTCGAAGGCCTTGGCGGCGGAGTGGAGGTTGCCGCTGGCCGCGTCGACGAGGACGCAGGCCACCCTAGAGCGCGCCCTTCGTGGAGGGCACCGCGTCGCCGGCCCGCGGATCGGGCTCCACGGCGGCGCGCAGGGCGCGGGCGACGGCCTTGAAGGCGGCCTCGGCGATGTGGTGGCCGTTCACGCCGCGCAGCACGTCCACGTGCAGCGTGATGCCGCCGTGGGTCGAGAGGGCCTGGAAGAACTCGCGCACGAGCTCGGCGTCGAAGGCGCCGATCTTGGCGTGGGGCAGGTCGAGGCCCCAGCCGAGCCACGGCCGGCCCGACAGGTCGAGCGCCGCGCGCACCAGCGCGTCGTCCATGGGCAGGTGGCATTCGCCGTAGCGGCGGATGCCGCGCTTGTCGCCCACGGCCTCCCGCAGGGCCTGGCCGAGCGCGATGCCGACGTCCTCCACGGTGTGGTGGTCGTCGATGTGCAGGTCGCCCTCGCAGGCGATCTCCATGTCGATCAGGGAGTGGCGGGCGAGCTGGTCGAGCATGTGGTCGAAGAAGCCCACGCCGGTGCGGCAGCGCGAGCGGCCAGTGCCGTCGAGCGCGATCTCCACGGTGATGTCGGTCTCGGCGGTGCGCCGCTCGATCCTGGCCGTTCGCATGGGCGGTCTCCTCGGGTCGGGGCGTCCTTAGGACACCGGACGATGGGGCGAAAGGCGGGCTGATCGTCCACAAAGTCGAAACGAAGGCTCCGAAAGTCATAATTTCTCTCAATTTGGACCGCACGGTTAACCCAAGCGCCGCCCACCACCCGCGCAACGGCGGATTCACACGAACGGATAGCCCTGCGGATGCCCGACCACTCGCTGCGTCTCTACTCCATCGACCCGTACGACGTGCTCTCGCGTCAGGACGGCGGGACGGCCGCGTGGACGGGGCCGGCCGTGGCCGACGTCCAGGCGACGGTGACGGACAACGCGGCGGGCGGCGAAGGGTCCGTGCTCACCGACGGCAACCGGGGCGAGACCGCCACCGTCGACGTCACCGTAGGCGGGATCGCCTACTCCGGCGTCAGCATCCAGGCCGAGGAAAGCTGGTCGCTGCGGGACACGGTGACGGGCGAGACGCTCACCGTCGTCACCTTCAACGTCGACGGGGGCGCGGAGTACCTGACCCTCGCCAGCGCGCCGTTGATCGAGGGCCGCACCTACCAGACGCTGGACTACGACAACTCGCCCAGCCTCGCCGAGGGCACGGGCTTCGCCTACGCGGACTACAACGACGGCACGGTCTCGGGCACCGCCGGCGACGACGTGATCGACCGCGGCTACGCCGGCGATCCCAACGGCGACCGGGTCGACGGCAACGACCTCTACACCACCGAGAAGGCGGAGCTGTCGTTCAAGTGGTCGCAGTACGCCGACGGCCAGAACCTCGCGGGCGGCGCCGTGCAGGTGGTGGACGGCGTGGAGGTCACGGTGACCTCCTCGGTGCCCGCCGGCTCCACCTTCACGGCCGACCGCAGCGAGACGACCTACACGCCGCCGGGCCAGCCGCACCCCACGAACTCCTCGGCGCGCTTCTACGCCAACGGCAACGCCACCGACACGCTGCTGCGGATCGACTTCGACAGCGCGGACCCCGCGGTCTCGACCGAGGTGCACAACGTGCGCTTCGTGCTCAACGACATCGACGGCGTGCAGGGCGGGGGCAACAACTTCCAGGACATCCTGACGGTCCGCGCCTTCGACGCCGAGGGCAACGAGGTCGCGGTCGCCTTCACGGTGCTGGGCAACGACTCGGTCTCGGGCAACACGATCACGGGCGCGATCGACAGCGACACGCCGGATCAGCCCGACGGCTCGGTGCTCGTGCAGATCGCGGGGCCGGTCACCGAGGTCACGATCGTCTACGACAACGGCGGCACCACGCAGCAGGCCGTCTTCCTGTCCGACATCTACTTCGACAGCGTGCAGACCCAGGGCAACGCCGACCGCATCGACGCGGGCGCGGGCAACGACTCGGTGTTCGCGGGCTCCGACGACGACACGGTGTTCGGCGGCACGGGCAACGACACGCTGCGCGGCGGCAGCGGGAACGACTCGCTGCTGGGCGGCGACGGGCGCGACTCGCTGGTCGGCGGCACCGGGGCCGACACCCTCGACGGCGGCGCGGACGCCGACACGCTCGAGGGCAACGAGGGCGCCGACCTCCTGCGCGGCGGCACCGGCGACGACAGCCTCTCGGGCGGCGGCGACGCGGACACGCTGGAGGGCGGCGACGGGGCCGACACGCTCGACGGGGGCACGGGCGCGGACGTGCTGCGGGGCGGGGAGGGGAACGACCGCCTGATCGGCGGCGGCGGCAACGACTCGCTGCAGGGCGACGCCGGGGCCGACACGCTTCTCGGCGGCGGCGGCAACGACACGCTCGATGGCGGCGACGGCGCGGACTCCCTGTCGGGCGACGCCGGTGCGGACCTGCTGATCGGCGGTGCGGGCGACGACACGCTGCTGGGCGGCTCCGAGGCCGACACCCTGCGCGGCGGCACGGGCGCCGACCGTCTGGACGGCGGCACGGGGGCGGACAGCCTCGCGGGCGAGGCCGGCAACGACACGCTGCTGGGCGGCGACGGCAACGACACGCTCGACGGCGGCACGGAGGCCGACAGCCTCGCGGGCGGGCTCGGCAACGACGTCCTGATCGGCGGCGCGGGCGACGACACCCTCGCGGGCGACGACGGCGACGACTCGCTCTGGGGCGGCACGGGAGCCGACCGCCTCGACGGCGGCGCGGGCGCGGACAGCATCTCGGGCGACGCCGGCAGCGACGTTCTGATCGGTGGCGTGGGCAACGACACGCTCGACGGCGGCGCGGATGCGGACAGTCTCGCGGGCGGGTTCGGCGACGACGTCCTGGTCGGCGGTGACGGCGACGACACCCTCGCGGGGGAGGACGGCGCGGATACCCTCGCGGGCGGCACCGGGGCCGACCGCCTGGACGGCGGCGCAGGTGCGGACAGCCTTGCGGGCGAGGCCGGCAACGACACGCTGCTGGGCGGCGACGGCAACGACACGCTCGACGGCGGCGCGGATGCGGACAGCCTCGCGGGCGGGCTCGGCGACGACGTCCTGATCGGCGGCGACGGCGACGATACCCTCGCGGGGGGCGACGGGGCCGACACGCTCTCGGGCGGCGCGGGCGGCGACTCCCTGTCGGGCGGTGCGGGCGCGGACAGCGTCGACGGCGGCGCGGGCGACGACACCGTCGACGTGGGCCGGGGCGACACCGCCACGGGCGGGGACGGCGACGACCTGTTCGTGATCGACGACGCCCAGGCGGGCACGGGGCCGATCCGCATCGTCGGCGGCGAGGGCGGCGAGACCCTCGGCGACACGCTCGACTTCCGCGGCAATTTCCAGCGGGGCTCGATCCGGTACGACGACACCGCCGACGCGGCCGGCGGCCTGTCGGGCACGGCGCGGCTGCTGGACGGCACGGAGGTCACGTTCAGCGAGATCGAGACGGTGATCTGCTTCGTGGAAGGGACGCGCATCGCGACCCCCGCGGGGCCGCGGCCCGTGGAGGACCTGCGCGAGGGCGACGCGGTGCTCACTCGCGACGGCCCGGCCCGGGTGCTCTGGCAGGGGTGCCGGCACGTGGCGGCGCGCCCCTGGCAGGCACCGGTGCGGATCCGGCGGGGGGCCTACGGGGCCTCTGCCGACCTGCTCGTCTCGCCGCAGCACCGCATCCTCGTGGGCGGCTGGCGCGCGCAGCTCCTCTTCGGCGACGCCGAGGTGCTGGCGCCCGCCCGGGCCCTGGTGGACGACCGGCACGTCACCTGGGACCGCCGCCCGGGGCACGTCGCCTACCACCACGTCGTCCTGCAGGGCGGACACGGCGTGCTCGACGCCCACGGGGTGGGGGCCGAGAGCCTGCTGCCCGGCGACGCGGCGCTGGAGAGCCTCGCGCCCCGCGCCCGCGCGCGCCTGCTGGAGTTGTGCCCCGGCCTGCGCGCCGGCGAGGGCGGCGTCCCGGCGCGGCCGATCCTGCGGACCCGCGACGCCCGCAGCCTCGCCGCCGCCTGAACGCCCTGCGGGGCACGTGCGGGCCATCTCGGTCGCTCGCGCGGGTGAGTGGGGCTTCGTCCGGATCATGCGCCCGCCGACGCGCGGCTGCCGCCAACGGAAAAGCCCCCCGGCCATCGCTGGCCGGGGGGCTTTTCCGTTGGAGCGGGCGAAGAGATTCGAACTCTCGACCCTTACCTTGGCAAGGTAATGCTCTACCCCTGAGCTACGCCCGCCCCGTTCGGTAGGGGCGAGATAGGCAAGGCGCTGGGGGGGTGCAAGAGGAAATTCGCGTGCGGCGGGGCGGTCGGACGGTTTCCCGCGGACACGCGCGGCTGCGCTCGTCCGCCTCTCCGGCCGGCCCCCCGGTGGGCCGGTCCCGAGCCGTGCGCGACGCGGCCGCATGGGAGGGAGGACGACGGGAAGGGGGCGCGGCATTCGAGGCCCCGCGCCCGTTCGGGTCGGTGCAGGCCGCTCGCATGGCGAGCCGGGACGGTGCGCCGATGCCGCGGTCGCGGCCTGCGGCCGCGGGGCGGAGGTCCAGTCCGTCCGGGCTTACCCGTCGGACTCGGGCGCGCTCTCCGCGTCGGACGCCACGCCGCTGATCTGGAAGTTGTCGAGCGCGTAGCTCTCGTTCTCGACATCCTCGTCGGCGGTGGAGCCGAAGCCGAAGGCGATGGAGTCGCCGGGGTCGTCCACGGAGATGGTGATCACGGTAATCGCGTCCTTCGCGGTGTCGTCGCCGCCGCCGCTCATGCCGCCGAAGTCCTCGTTCGAGGCCACGACGCGCGCCTCGACGGTGATGCCGGGCACGTTGGAGGAGGAGAACACCGGGTTGCCGTTGTAGGTGGTGACGCGGCCCACCTCGGCGCCGTTGATGTAGATCACCCCGTCCTCGCCATCGAGGCTGTCGAGCGAGAGCACGTCGAAGCGCAGGGTGGCGACCTTGACCCCCGAGCCCACGATGAAGTCGTGAGTCACGGACTCGCGCCCGCCCGAGCCGGCGATGGGCCCGAGCGCGAAGCCGAAGCCGTCGATGTCCACGGGCGAGGCGCCGGACCAGCGGCCGCCGTAGCCGCCGTCGAAGTCGTAGCCCACCGTGCCGGTCTCGCCCTCGCGGACGATCTCGCTCTCGGTCAGCTCCTCGGTCACGTCGTCGGCGAAGAACCCGAGCGCGGCGCCCACCTCGTCGTGCATCGCCACGGTGAGCGCCGTCACCAGGGCGCAGAGCACCACCCAGTCGACCGTCACGGCGCCGGACTCGTCGGCCCGGAAGTGGGAGGGGGAGGCGTGGGCGGGGCGGATGCGGAGGCGGGGGCGGCGCAGGGGAATCATCGACGGTCTCCGGGAGGCAATCCTTCCGGACCGTCCTGCCGGGACATTGCGGCATCCCGGCGCCGAGGAGGGGCCGGAGCGGTGGCATCGTCGCCGCACCCGGAACGGTGGCCCCGGGGGCTGGACCACCGTTTCCCAGACGGCGTCAGCCGAACTCGACGAGCAGGTCCTTGGCGTCGATCTGCGCGCCGGGGGCGACGTGCACCGCCTTGACGGTTCCGTCGCGCTCGGCGTGGAGGCCGGTCTCCATCTTCATGGCCTCGATGGTCAGCAGCATGTCGCCCTTGGCGACCTTGGCCCCCGCCTGCACCGCCACGCTCGCCACCACGCCGGGCATCGGTGCGCCGAGATGCGCGGGATTGCCAAGCTCGGCCTTGGGGCGCTTGGCCGCGCCGCCGCCGGCCTTGCGGTCGGGCACGCGGATCACGCGGGGCTGGCCGTTGAGTTCGAAGAACACGCGCGCCTCGCCGTCCTCCTGCGTCTCGCCCACGGCCTGCAGGCGGACGTTGAGCGTGACGCCCGGGTCGATCTCGGCCTCGATCTCGTCCATCGGCTCCATGCCGTAGAAGAACACCGGCGTGGGCAGGGCGCGCACGGGGCCGTAGGCCTGGTGGCGCAGGGCGTAGTCGGTGAAGACCTTCGGATACATGAGGTAGCCGTTCAGGTCCTCGTCATCGAGCGGCTCGCCGATCCTGGCCTCCGCCTCGGCGCGCACGGCCTCGAGGTCCACCGGCTTGAGGTGCTTGCCGGGGCGGTCGGCGAGGGGCTTCTCGCCCTTCAGGATCTTCCGCTGCAGCCCCTTGGGCCAGCCGCCCGGGGGCTGGCCCAGGCTGCCGCGCATCATGTCGATCACGGAGTCCGGGAACGAGACCTCCACGGCGGGGTCCTCGACCTCCTCCACCGTCAATCCTTGCGCCACCATCATCAGGGCCATGTCGCCCACGACCTTGGACGAGGGCGTGACCTTCACGATGTCGCCGAACATTCGATTCACGTCGGCGTACATCTGCGCCACCTCGTGCCAGCGCTCCTCGAGGCCCATGGAGCGGGCCTGCGCCTTGAGGTTGGTGAACTGCCCGCCGGGCATCTCGTGGAGGTACACCTCGGACGAGGGCGCCTGCATCCCGCTTTCAAAGGCCACGTACTGGGCGCGCACCGACTCCCAGTAGTCCGACATCCGCCGCACCGCGCCGATGTCGAGGCCCGGGTCGCGGGGCTGGCCCTTCAGGGCCTCGAGGATGGTGCCGAAGGTGGCCTGGCTGGTGTTGCCCGAGAAGGCGTCCATGGCGACATCCGCCGCGTCCACGCCAGCCTCGGCGGCGGCCAGGATCGAGGCGCAGGCGATGCCCGCCGTGTCGTGGGTGTGGAAGTGGACCGGGATGCCGACCTCGTCCTTCAGGGCGCGGATCAGCACGCGGGCCGAGGCGGGCTTGAGGAGGCCCGCCATGTCCTTGAGGCCGAGCACGTGGGCGCCCGCGGCCTCAAGCTCCCTCGCCATCGAGACGTAGTACTTCAGGTCGTACTTCGCGCGGTCCGGGTCGAGCACGTCGCCGGTGTAGCAGACCGTGCCCTCGCAGACCTTGCCGCTCTCGATCACGGCGTCCATGGCGACGCGCATGTTCTCGGTCCAGTTGAGGCTGTCGAACACGCGGAACACGTCGACGCCGGTCTCGGCGGCGCGGGCGACGAAGCTGCGCACCACGTTGTCGGGGTAGTTGGTGTAGCCCACCCCGTTCGAGGCCCGCAGCAGCATCTGGGTCAGCAGGTTGGGCATGGCCGCGCGCAGGTCGCGCAGGCGCTGCCAGGGGCATTCCTGCAGGAAGCGGTAGGCCACGTCGAAGGTGGCGCCGCCCCAGCACTCCACCGAGAACAGCTCGGGCAGGTTGGTGGCGTAGGCGGGCGCGGCGCGCACCATGTCGATCGAGCGCATCCGCGTCGCCAGAAGCGACTGGTGCCCGTCGCGCATGGTGGTGTCGGTCAGCAAGAGGCGTTCGCGGCCCAGCATCCACTCGGCCAGCCCCTCGGGGCCGGACGCCTCCAGGATCTGGCGGGTGCCGTCGGGGGGCGTCTCGCGCAGGCGCTCGGGCGCGCGGGGGGCGCGGATGTCGGCGGGCGGGCGCGGGCGCCCTTCGGTTTCGGGGTGCCCGTTCACGGTGACGTCGGCCACGTAGGTCAGCAGCTTCGTGGCCCGGTCGCGGCGGGGGCGGAAGTCGAACAGCTCGGGCGTCTCGTCGATGAACTTGGTGGTGTACTCGTAGGCCAGGAATTTCGGATGCTTGAGCAGGTTGATCACGAAGTCTATGTTCGTGGCCACGCCGCGGATGCGGAACTCGCGCAAGGCCCGGTCCATGCGGGCGATGGTGGCCTCGGGCGTCTTGGCCCAGGCGGTGACCTTGGTGAGCAGCGAGTCGTAGTAGCGCGTGATCACCGCGCCCGAGTAGGCGGTGCCGCCGTCGAGGCGTATGCCCATGCCGGTGGCGGAGCGGTAGGTGGTGATGCGGCCGTAGTCGGGGATGAAGTTGTTGGCCGGGTCCTCGGTGGTGACGCGGCACTGCATGGCGTGGCCGTCCAGCAGCACGTCGTACTGCGAGGCGACGCCGGTCGCCTCGGTCAGCGACTTGCCTTCCGCGATCAGGATCTGGGCGCGCACGATGTCGATGCCCGTGACCTCCTCGGTCACGGTGTGCTCGACCTGCACGCGGGGGTTCACCTCGATGAAGAAGAACTCGCCGGTGTCCATGTCCATCAGGAACTCGACCGTGCCGGCGCACTCGTAGCCCACGTGCTCGCAGATGCGCTTGCCCAGGGAGCAGAGCTGCTCGCGCTGGGCGGGCGAGAGGTAGGGGGCGGGCGCGCGCTCCACGACCTTCTGGTTGCGGCGCTGCACCGAGCAGTCGCGCTCCCACAGGTGGTAGGTGTTGCCGTGCTTGTCGCCGAGGATCTGCACCTCGACGTGGCGGGCGCGCTCGATCATGCGCTCGAGGTAGCCCTCGCCGTTGCCGAAGGCGGCCTCGGCCTCGCGCCGGCCCTCCAGCACCTTCTCCTCCAGCTCCTCCTCGGAGCGGATGGGCCGCATGCCGCGGCCGCCGCCGCCCCAGGAGGCCTTGAGCATCAGCGGGTAGCCGACCGCGGCCGCCTCGCGGCGCACCGCGTCCATGTCGTCGCCCAGCACCTCGGTGGCGGGGATCACGGGCACGCCGGCCTCGATGGCGACGCGGCGGGCGGAGGCCTTGTCGCCGAGCTGGCGCATCGTCTCCGCCCGCGGGCCGATGAACACGATGCCGGCCGCGGCGCAGGCGTCCACGAAGTCGGGGTTCTCGCTCAGGAGGCCGTATCCGGGGTGGATCGCGTCGGCGCCCGCGGCCTTGGCCACGCGGATGATCTCGGGGACCGAGAGGTAGGCCTGCACGGGGCCGAGCCCCTCGCCGATGCGGTAGGCCTCGTCGGCCTTGAAGCGGTGGAGGCTGAGCTTGTCCTCCTCGGCGTAGACGGCGACGGTCCGCTTCCCCATCTCGTTGGCGGCGCGCATCACGCGGATGGCGATCTCGCCGCGGTTGGCGATCAGGATCTTGCGGAAGTCGGGCATGGGGCGGTCTCCGGGGTTCGCACGCTTCGGTAACGGCTTCGCTGCGGTGCGGCAAGGCGGCGCAGGCGGACTGCCGCCTAAGTTCCCGTCGTGACTGGATAAAATGACGCAGGGTGGGAACGGGACGGGGCGCCTGCGGTTGGGGCCGGTAACGTCATATTGGAGATCTCCCATGTCCAAGACACTTGTTTCCGCAGCCGCCCTGCTGCTGCTCGCCGGTCCCGCGCTGGCCGACGCCCACATGGCCGACATGACCTCGTTCGACGCCAACGCCGACTCCATGCTCGACATGGACGAGTTCGGCCAGGCCGACGCCGAGATGGGCTTCGCCGCCTACGACAGCGACGCCGACGGCATCCTCTCGGAGGAGGAGTTCAGCGAGTACGAGATGCGCCGCGACGCCGCCATGCAAATGGGCATGGACGACGCCGACGGCGACATGGACGAGGACGAAGAGATGATGGGCTTCGGCGCCTACGATCTCGACGCCTCGGGCGACGTCTCGATGGACGAGTTCAACGAGGCGGAGTTCGCCCGCTTCGACGCGAACGCCGACGGCATGCTCGATGCCGACGAGTACACGGCCTACTCGGGCGAGCGCACGAACATGACCATGGAAGACGGCGAGATGGAGTCCGGCACCGACGGCTGACCGGCCCCCACTCCGCGGCGGGCGGCCCGGTGGCCGCCCGCCGACGGCGGAACGCACCGGGAACGCGCCCTTTCCATGGGGCGCCGCCCGGCCTACCTTCGCCGCCATGACCCAGATCGACGATTCGGACGCCTTCGAGGCCGCCAGCCTGTCCGCGCGCGCGATGGCGCAGCGCCCCGCGCCCTATCTCGACGGGCTGAACCCCGCGCAGCGCCAGGCGGTCGAGACGCTCGACGGCCCCGTGCTGATGCTCGCAGGCGCGGGCACCGGCAAGACGCGCGCGCTGACCGCGCGCATCGCCCACCTGCTCACGCAGGGAAAGGCGCGCCCCAACGAGATCCTCGCCGTCACCTTCACCAACAAGGCCGCGCGCGAGATGCGCGAGCGGGTGGGGAGCATGATCGGCGACGTGGCCGAGGGCATGCCCTGGCTCGGCACCTTCCACGCCATCTGCGTCAAGCTCCTGCGCCGGCACGCCGAGCTGATCGTCTCGCGCCAGGCCGATCCGCTCCTGCAGGGCGCCGAGCGCGAGCTGCACCTGCGCTCGAACTTCACGATCCTGGACACCGACGACCAGATCCGCCTGCTCCGCCAGCTCATCCGCGCCGCGGACATCGACGACAAGCGCTGGCCGCCGCGGATGCTGGCCGGGATCATCGACCACTGGAAGAACCGCGCCTGGACCCCGGACAAGGTGCCCGCCCACGAGGCCGAGGCCTTCGACGGCAAGGGCGTCGCGCTCTACCGCGCCTACCAGGACCGGCTGCTGTCGCTGAACGCCGTCGACTTCGGCGACCTGCTGCTCCACGTGATCCGCATCCTGCAGGAGCACGACGACGTGCTCGCCCAGTACCGGCGCTGGTTCCGCTACATCCTCGTGGACGAGTACCAGGACACCAACGTCGCCCAGTACCTCTGGCTGCGCCTGCTCGCGGGCGGGCACCGCAACATCTGTTGCGTGGGCGACGACGACCAGTCGATCTACGGCTGGCGCGGCGCCGAGGTGGGCAACATCCTGCGCTTCGAGAAGGACTTCGAGGGCGCCGCCGTGGTGCGGCTGGAGCAGAACTACCGCTCCACGCCCCACATCCTCGCCGCCGCCTCCGCGGTGATCGCCGGCAACAAGGGGCGGCTGGGCAAGTCGCTCTGGACCGACGCCGAGGAGGGCGAGAAGGTCCGCCTGATCGGCCACTGGGACGGCGAGGAGGAGGCCCGTTGGATCGGCGAGGAGGCCGAGGCCATGACCGGCGGCACCCGCGGCATGGCGCCCCACTCGCTGGACAACATGGCGATCCTCGTGCGCGCCGCCCACCAGATGCGCGCCTTCGAGGACCGCTTCCTCACCATCGGCATGCCCTACCGGGTGATCGGCGGCCCGCGCTTCTACGAGCGCCTGGAGATACGGGACGCGATGGCCTACTTCCGCCTCGTGGTCTCGCCCGACGACGACCTCGCCTTCGAGCGGATCGTGAACACGCCCAAGCGCGGGCTGGGCGACAAGGCGCAGCAGACGATCCAGCGCATGGCCCGGTCCAACGGGGTGGGGCTGCTGGAGGGCGCCAAGCTCTGCGTGCGCACCAAGACCATCGGCGGCAAGGGCGGCAAGGCCCTGGGCGAGCTGTGCGACGGGCTCGACCGCTGGCGCGGCGAGATGCTGGAGGGGCGCGACCACATCCGCCTCGCCGAGGAGATCCTCGACGAGTCCGGCTACACCACCTTCTGGCAGAACGAGAAGACGCCCGAGGCGCCGGGCCGGCTCGAGAACCTGAAAGAGCTGGTCAAGGCGCTTGAGCAGTTCGAGAACCTGCAAGGGTTCCTGGAGCACGTGTCGCTGATCATGGACAACGAGGCCTCGGGCGAGGACGAGCCCAAGATTACGCTGATGACGCTGCACGGCGCCAAGGGGCTGGAGTTCCCGGTGGTGTTCCTGCCGGGCTGGGAGGACGGGCTGTTCCCATCGCAGCGGAGCATGGACGAGTCGGGTGTGAAGGGCCTCGAGGAGGAGCGGCGGCTCGCCTACGTCGGGATCACCCGCGCCAAGGAGGTCTGCACGATCTCCTTCGCGGCCAACCGGCGCGTCCACGGCCAGTGGCAGTCGGCGCTGCCCTCGCGCTTCATCGACGAGCTGCCCGCCGAGCATGTCGAGGTGCTGACGCCTCCCGGCCTCTACGGCGGCGGCTTCGGCGCGGCCGGCATGGCGGCGGCCCAGCGCTCGGCCATGTCGGGCGGCGTCGAGAGCGACCTCGAGGACCGCGCCCGGAAGGCGGACGTGTACAACTCGCCCGGCTGGCGGCGCCTCCAGACCAATGCGGCGCGCCCCGTGCGTCAGCCCACCGAGGCCAAGAACCTCGTGATCGACGCCACGGCCGTGTCGGCCTTCACCACCGGCGACCGCGTCTTCCACCAGAAGTTCGGCTACGGCGAGGTGATGGGGGTCGAGGGCGACAAGCTGGAGATCGAGTTCGACAAGACCGGCTCGAAGAAGGTGGTGGGGCGGTTCCTGCTGCCCGCGGAGCAGGCGGGGGACGTGCCCTTCTGAGGGCGTCCCCGGCGGCTCCGGCATCCGGACACGAAGACGGCGACGCCCCAGGGAGGTGAGGCGCCGCCGCTCGTGTGGACGGCCCGCCCCGATTTGGGAGGAGAGGGCGGCCGTCCGGCCGGCGTCGCACCAAGGGAGGAAGGCGCTTCACCGGTATCTGCGGTCCCGCCTCGGCGGGCCCGTGCCCCTCGCGGGGCGATGCGGGGCCCGGCGACGCACCCAAGGGAGGAGGGATGCGCCGCCGGTCCGCGGTTTCCGGCCCCATAGGGAGGAGGGGACCGGAAGAGGGTGCGACGACGCCCGAGGGAGGGCGGGCGTCGTCGCTTGCGGCGCGCCCGGCCCTCAGGGAGGGGAGGGCGTGGGGGGCGCGCCGTGTTCGGTCAGGCCCCGTAGGCGGCCTCGTGGGCGATGGCCCGGATCGAGGAGCGCGCGATGCCGAGGTCGGCGAGGTCGCGGTCGCTCAGCGAGGCCAACTCGTTGAAGGTCTGGCGGTACACGCGCTGCTTCGCACGATGGACGCGGTACTCGGCGAGGCGGGCCTCGACGCGCTCGCGGATCGAGACCGGAAGGGCGGAGGTGAAAGTCGTGGTAGAAGTCATGAGAGACCCCTTTGGTTGCTCGGGCCATTCTTCGGACCCTGCGGCGTGCCATGCGCATCGTCGCTTCGATGACCGAGAGATGGGGCGAATGCTGCGGCTGCACAATCGGTGGATCGTCAATGCCGCCATGCAGCATCCGCATGGGTGAAGAGGCGCGAACCGCAGGAAGAAACACGTTTACCTAGAGTTGGTTAACGATCGACGTTGATGCAGCGGCGGCTTTGCGATTTGCGGCCCTCCCAGGCAACCAGATCATGGTGCCCGGCGTTCGGGCGCCTTGCCGAACCCATGGGCAGGCGGCGGACGGATCGGGACACGGCGCGCCCGCGCTCGGACCCGGCGCGGCCGTGGGGAGGGCAGGGGTCGGGCGGCCCTTGCCCTCTGCGCGCGCGCGGCCCAAGTGCGCTTCCGCCAGGAGGGAACCGACATGGCCACCAAGGACGACGTGCTCGCGGCGCTGGATCGCATCACCACCCCCGCGGGCGAGAGCCTCGTGGCACTCGACGTGGTGCGCGCGGTCACGGTCGAGGCGGGGCGCGTGCGCTTCGTGATCGAGGCGCCCTCGCCGGAGGTCGCGCGCGTGATGGAGCCGGTGCGCGCCGCCGCCCAGGCCGCGGTGGAGCGGCTGCCGGGCGTCACCTCCGTGCAGGCCCTGCTGACCGCGCCCACCCAGCAGAAGGCGCCGCCCCAGCTCAAGGTGGGCGGCCATCCCACCCCGCAGGATGGCCCAAAGCGGGTGGCGAACGTGGCCCGCATCCTCGCGGTCGCCTCGGGCAAGGGCGGCGTGGGCAAGTCGACGATGGCCTCGAACCTCGCGGTGGCGCTGGCGCGGGGCGGGCGGCGCGTGGGCCTCCTGGACGCGGACGTCCACGGCCCCTCGCAGCCGCGCATGATGGGCGCGAGCGGCCGGCCGGCCTCGCCCGACGGCAAGACCATCATCCCGCTCCTGGCCCACGGGGTCACGCTGATGTCGATCGGCCTGATGCTCGACGAGCGCAAGGCGGTGATCTGGCGCGGGCCGATGCTGATGGGCGCGCTGCAGCAGATGCTGGGGCAGGTGGCCTGGGACCATCACGGCGGCCCCCTCGACGTGCTGGTGGTGGACCTGCCGCCGGGCACCGGCGACGTGCAGCTCACCTTGTGCACCAAGGCCGTGGTGACCGGCGCGCTGGTGGTGTCGACGCCGCAGGACGTGGCCCTTCTCGACGCGCGCAAGGCGCTCGACATGTTCGCGACGCTCAAGACGCCCGTCGCGGGGCTGGTCGAGAACATGAGCCTCTTCCACTGCCCCGCGTGCGGCCACGAGGCCCACGTGTTCGGCCACGGCGGCGTGGCGCGCGAGGCCGAGGCGCTGGGGCTGCCGTTCCTCGGCGCGCTGCCCATCGACCTCGACACAAGGCTGGGCGGCGACTCGGGCCGGCCGGTGGCCCTCGGGGACGGGGCCATGTCGGACGCCTTCGCCAAGCTCGCGGCGCGGCTGGTGGACGACGGATTCGCCTGACGGCGCCCTCCGGGGGGCACGCCGTGGGACGGCATCCCACCCCCTCGCGGCGACGCGCGGAGCGCGAATCACGGTGCCGTGATTCGCGCTGACGGGCGCCTTCGGCTTAACCGCATGACGGCATGGCGTTTTCTTTCGGGGGCGGGGTCGGTGCAGGATCGGGGCCGTTAAAGCAACCCGTTCAGAAGCGCCATCGGCGAAATGTTGCTGCCCGCGCAAACCGCCCTTCGCGCATCTGAAGGGGCAAAAACCCGCGTCACTAAATCCCGCTTAACCGAATTGCCAGTTCTACCACATGTTGTGTCTCAGAGGGTCTTGCACGGCCTTACCCACAGCTTGTGGACGACTGCGGTGGAGCAAAGTGGCAAATTTAGGGTAGCAATACCGGCTCCGGAGTGGCATCACTGCCATACGAGAACGGGGCCACGAAGAGGCGACAGACCTCCACCCCACACGACCCCAGAGGCGGGACGACACAGGCGACCCCCACACGTCTTCGGACGGTGAACGATCCGACGCGCGCAGCAGCAGTAACCCCCCAGGTGACAGCGCGCGAAGGACAACGGTCCCCATCGGACCAGCGGCGGGCCGGGTATTGGCAGATACCTGGTCCGCCGCACTTCATTCCGGCCCCCGCGCGGGGCCAGCGAAAGCGAGGGCATGGGCCAGAGGTTCCGCGGAACGGACACCCACAAGGTGGATGCGAAGGGTCGGGTCTCGATCCCGGCCGACTTCCGCCGGGTGCTCGATTCCGGCGACCCCGAGCGCGAGCCCGGCCAGAACCCTTCCGTGATCGTGCTGTTCGGCGACACCCGGAACCCTTGGTTCGACTGCTACACGGCCGCCGCCATGGAGGAGATCGACGCGCTCATTGAGGAGATGGACGACGGCGATCCCGACCGCATCGTGCTCGAGGAGTACTTCTACGCCAACGCGCTCACGATCCGGCTCGACGACGCGGGCCGCCTGGTCCTGACGCGCGCCCTGCGCGAGCGCATCGGCATCACCGACCAGGCCTGCTTCCAGGGCCGCGGCAAGACCTTCCGCATCTTCTCGCCCGACGTGCCGGGCGAGGCGGTGAGCCAGCTCGGGGCGCGTCTCGCCGACATGCCGCGCGAGCGCTCCATCGCCTCGCTGCTGCCCTCGCGCCGCGGCCGCGCGCCGGCGGAATGAGCGACGCGCCGCACGTTCCCGTCCTCATCGGCAGCATCCTCGACGCCTGCGCGCCGATCCGCGGCACCTGGGTCGACGCCACCATGGGGGCGGGGGGCTACGCCCGGGCCCTGCTTGCAGCGGGGGCGGAGCGGCTGATCGGCATCGACCGCGACCCGCTGGCGCACGCGCTCGCCGAGGCGTGGGCCGACGAGCGGGTCGCGCTGCACCGCACCGTGTTCTCGCGCATGGACGAGGTGGCGACGGGCGTCGACGGCGGGGTGGTGCTGGACCTCGGCGTCTCATCGATGCAGCTCGACCGCGCCGAGCGGGGCTTCTCGTTCCTGCGCGACGGCCCGCTCGACATGCGCATGGGCGGGGGGGGGCCGAGCGCCGCCGACGTCGTGAACGAAGCGTCCGAGGCGCAGCTCGCCGACATCCTCTTCCGCTACGGCGAGGAGCGCGCCGCCCGGCGCATCGCCCGTGCCCTTGTGCGGCGCCGCGCCGAGCGGCCTTTCGAGCGCACCCTCGACCTCGCCGACGCCGTGGCCGCCTGCCTGCCGCGCCCCAAGCCCGGCCAGAGCCATCCCGCGACCCGCGCCTTCCAGGCGATCCGCATCGCCGTGAACGAGGAGTTCGACGAGCTGCACCGCGGGCTCGAGGCCGCCGAGCGCGCGCTCGCGCCGGGCGGCTGGCTGGCGGTGGTGACGTTCCACTCGCTCGAGGACCGCGCCGTGAAGCGCTTCCTTGCGGACCGCTCCGACGCGGGCGGCGGCGGCTCGCGCCACGCGCCCGCGCGGGGCCCGCGCGAGCCGGCCTTCGAGGTGCCCCTGAAGGCGGTCGCGGCCGACGCGGCGGAGGTCGCGGGGAATCCGCGGGCGCGCTCGGCCCGGCTGCGTGTTGCCCGGCGGACCCACGCGCCGGCCGGCGGGGTGGAGCGGCGCGCCTTGGGCCTTCCCGATCCGGTCCGCCTGGCGCAGGACTGAGCCCATGCGCCACGTCCTCTATGCCCTTTCCGTCCTCATGGTCGTCGCCCTCGCGTTCTGGGCCTACAACGAGGGCTACAAGACCCGCGCCACCGCGCGCGACGTGCAGCGCCTCAAGATCGAGATCGGCCGCCGCCACGAGGAGCTGGCCGTCTTGCGCGCCGAGTGGGCCTACCTGAACCGCCCCGAGCGCCTGCGCGAGCTGGCCGAGATGAATTTCGAGCGCCTCGGGCTGATGCCGCTGACTGCGGAGCACTACGGTCTGGTGGAGCAGGTGGCCTACCCGGCGCCGGTGCCCGCGACCCTGCCCTGGGACGAGGCCGGCGCCGCGCTGGGCGAGAAGATAGGCGGCATCGCCGTGCTGCGGCACGAATACGGCGCCGACGCCGCCCCGGCGCTGATCGCGCCGCCCACGCTGGCCGACGATGGGGAGCAGTTGCCGTGATCACCGTGCCCACGCTTGCTCCTTACGTCGAGCCGCTGCTCGCGCCGTTCCGCCGGCGCCCCGCCGCGCTGCCCGACGACCCCTTCCGCCCCGTCGCCCCGCGCGTGCCCCGCGCCGCACCCCCGCCAGCGCCCGCCGCCCCCCGCGAGGCGCCCGAGCGGGTGCGCGCCCGCGCCGAGCGGCGCCTGCGCTTCACCGCCGGCTGCTTCCTCGTGGCCTTCATGACCGTGGGCCTGAAGATGGCCACCATCGCCGCCTCCGAGGCGCGCGAGCCGGTCTCGGGAGGCACCCTCGGGGCGGGCATCGCCTCGGACCGCGCCGAGATCACCGACCGCGAGGGCCGGGTGCTGGCCTCGAACGTCAACGCCACCGCGCTCTATGCCCAGCCGCACTTGATGGTGGACCCGCTCGCCGCCGCCGAGGGGCTGGCGCGCATCTTCCCGGACATGGAGGCCGAGCGCTGGCACCGCCGCTTCACCTCGGGCGCCAAGTTCATCTGGCTCAAGCCCAACATCTCGCCCGAGCAGCAGCAGGCCGTGCACGACCTCGGCGAGCCGGGCCTCCTGTTCGGCCGCCGCGAGATGCGCCTCTATCCCAACGGTCCCCTGGCCGCCCACGTGCTCGGCGGCGCCCGCTACGGCGCGCAGGACGTGCGCGCCGCCGAGATCGTGGGCATCGCGGGCGTGGAGAAGGTGTTCGACGACTACCTCTCGGACCCCGCCAACGAGGGCGCGCCGCTGCGCCTGTCGCTCGACCTCGGCGTGCAGAGCGCGGTGGAGCGGGTGCTGGCCTCGGGCATGCGGATCATGAACGCCAAGGGCGCGGCCGCGATCCTGATGGACGCGCACACCGGCGAGATCATCTCGCTCGCCAGCCTGCCGGACTTCGACCCGAACGACCGCCCGCGCCCCGCCCTCGAGGGCGATCCGGGTGACTCGCCGCTGTTCAACCGCGCGGTGCAGGGGCTCTACGAGCTGGGCTCGACCTTCAAGATTTTCACAGCCGCCCAGAGCCTCGAGCTTGGGCTGGCCAACGCCGGCACCCTCGTGGACACGTCCGCGCCCCTGCGCATCAACCGCCACCCGATCCGCGACTTCCACGACTACGGCCCCGAGCTCAGCGTCACGGACGTGATCGTGAAGTCTTCGAACCGGGGCACCGCGCGCATGGCGCTCGACATCGGTGCCGAGCGGCAGCAGGCCTTCCTGCGTTCCTTGGGCTTCTTCGACCCCTCGCCGGTGGAGCTGACCGAGGCGCCGGGCGCCAGGCCGCTGGTGCCCTCGCGCTGGCCCGACATCACGACGGCGACCGTCAGCTACGGACACGGGCTCTCGGCCTCGCCGCTGCACCTCGCCGCGGGCTACGCCTCGCTCCTGAACGGGGGCACCCGCGTGCAGCCCACGCTGCTCGCCCGCACCGGCGCGCCCGAGCCGGGGCCGCGCGTGGTCAGCCGGCGGGTCTCGGCGGAGGCGCGTCACATGCTGCGCCAGGTGGTGCTGCGCGGCACGGCGTCGCTCGGCGACGTGCCCGGCTACCAGGTGGGCGGCAAGACCGGCACCGCCGACAAGCCCAAGCACAACGGCGGCTACTGGGACGACAAGGTCATCACCACCTTCGCCAGCGCCTTTCCGGCGCAGGACCCGAAATACGTGCTGGTGGTGACCCTCGACGAGCCCGAGATCGAGGCCGCCGGCGAGCGGCGCCGCACCGCCGGCTGGACCGCGGTTCCCGTGGCCGCCGAGGTGGTGCGCCGCGTCGCGCCCCTGCTGGGCCTGCGTCCCGAGTTCGATCCCGGCGCCGACAGCTTCGCCGCCTATCTGGCCTCGGCGCCCGCCCGGTAGTGGACGGCACGGGGCCGGCGGGGTAGGCGGGCGGCGACATGGGCAAGACATTGAGCGAACTGGGCCTCGCGGGCCCCGAGGTGACGGTCGAGGGGCTGGCCTCCGACAACCGGCGCGTGCGCGCGGGCGACCTGTTCGCCGCGCTTCCGGGCGGCACGGTCCACGGCGCGCGCTTCGCGGCGGACGCCGTGGCGCGCGGCGCGGTGGCCGTGCTGACCGACCGCGAGGGCGCGGCCGCGCTCGACCTCGCCGTCCCCGTGATCGCCGTCGAGGACCCGCGCGCGGCCCTGGCCTTCGCCGCGGCCCTCATGGCGGGGCGGCAGCCGGCCACCGTGGTCGCCGTCACGGGCACCAACGGCAAGACCTCCGTGGCCGCCTTCACCCGGCAGCTCTGGGAGGCCATGGGCCTCATGGGCGCCAACATCGGCACCACCGGCGTGGAGGGGGCCTTCTCGGCGCCGTCCTCGCACACCACGCCCGACCCGATCGCGCTGCACCGCCTGCTGGCGCAGATGGCCGCCGCGGGCGTGACCCATGCCGCGATGGAGGCCTCCAGCCACGGGCTCGACCAGCGCCGCCTGGAGGCGGTGCACCTGGCGGCCGCCGGCTTCACCAACCTCACCCAGGACCACCTCGACTACCACGGCACCATGGAGCGCTACCTGGAGGCCAAGGCGGGCCTCTTCACGCGCCTCTTGCCGGGCGACGCGGTGGCCGTCATCAACCTCGACGATCCCCACGGGCCCGACCTCGCCGCCGAGTGCGAGAGCCGCGGGCAGGAGGTGATCGGCGTGGGCCGCAACGAGGCGGCGCGCATCCGGCTGACGGGCCAGCGCTTCGACGCCACGGGGCAGGAGGTGCTGTTCCGCTGGCAGGGCCGCGCCATGCAGGCGCGCCTCCAGCTGATCGGCGGCTTCCAGGCGGCCAACGCGCTCCTGGCCGCGGGCCTCGCGATCGCCGCCGGCGAGGACGCCGAGACCACCTTCGCGGCCCTGCCGCGCCTGCGCGGCGTGCGGGGCCGGATGGAGCTGGCCGCCAGCCGCGAGAACGGCGCAGCGGTGTTCGTGGACTACGCCCACACCCCCGACGCGGTGGAGACCGCGCTCCAGGCGCTGCGGCCCCACGTAATGGGGCGCATCGTCGCCGTGGTCGGCGCGGGCGGCGACCGCGACCGCGCCAAGCGGCCCCTGATGGGCGCCGCCGCGGCGGCCCACGCGGACGCGGTGATCGTGACCGACGACAACCCCCGCTCCGAGGACCCCGCCGCGATCCGCCGCGCGGTGATGGAGGGCGCGCCGGACGCGCTGGAGGTGGGCGACCGGGCCGAGGCGATCCTGCGCGGCACCGCGATGCTGGAGCCAGGCGACAGCCTGCTGGTCATGGGCAAGGGCCACGAGACCGGCCAGACCTTGGGCGACATGGTGCTGCCCTTCGACGACGCCGAGCAGGCCAGCATCGCCGTGGCCGCCCTCGAAGGGCGCATCGCGTGACGCTCTGGCATGCCGCGGATGCCGCCCGCGCCACGGGCGGCCGCACCGGCTCGGACTGGAAGGCGGGGGGGCTGTCCATCGACACCCGCTCGATCCGGGAGGGTGACCTGTTCGTGGCCCTGAAGGCCGAGCGGGACGGGCACGACTTCGTGGCCGACGCGCTCGCCAAGGGGGCCGCGGCGGCGCTGGTGTCCCGCGTGCCCGAGGGCGTCGATCCCGCGCGCCTCCTCGTCGTGGACGACGTGCAGGCGGGGCTGGAGGCGCTGGGCCGGGCGGGCCGGGAACGCACGCGAGCGAAGGTCGTCGCCGTCACCGGCAGCGTCGGCAAGACCTCCACGAAGGAGATGCTGCGCCACTGCCTCGCGCGGCAGGGCCGGGTCCATGCCGCCGTGCGGAGCTTCAACAACCACTGGGGCGTGCCGTTGACGCTGGCGGGCACCCCCGAGGACGCCGACTTCGCCGTGATCGAGATCGGCATGAACCACCCCGGCGAGATCGCGCCCCTCGCCCGGCAGGCCCGGCCGGACGTGGCCGTGGTCACCAACGTGGCGCCGGTCCACCTGGAGGCGTTCGAGGACGTCCGGGGCATCGCCCGCGAGAAGGCCGCCATCTTCGAGGGGCTCCCCGAGGGCGGCACGGCCATCTGGAACGCCGACCTCGAGACCTCTGCGATCCTCGCCGAGCGCGGCACCGTGAGCTTTGGGCGCGCGGGCGACTGGCGCCTCACGGACGTCGCCGCCGGCCCCGACTCCGTGGCCTGCGCCGCCGAGACGCCGGTGGGGCCGCTCGCCTTCCGCATCGGCGCGCCGGGCGCGCACTTCGCCATGAACGCCCTCGCCGTGCTCGCGGCCTGCCATCACCTCGGCGCCGACGTGGCGCGCGCCGCGCTGGCGCTGGCCGACTGGACCCCGCCCGAGGGCCGGGGGCGCCGCCATGCCGTGCGGCTCGGCCCCGACGCGGCCCCGGTCGACCTGATCGACGACGCCTACAACGCGAACCCCGCCTCGGTGGGCGCCGCGCTCGACCTCTTGGCCTCGGCCCCCGTGCCGCGCCACGCCCGGCGCGTGGCGATCCTGGGCGACATGCGCGAGCTCGGTCCCACCGGTCCCGCGCTCCACGCCGCGCTGGCCGACCACGACGGCCTCGCCATGCTCGACGAGGTCCACACCGTGGGCCCGCTCATGCGCCACCTGCACGACGCCCTGCCCGCCGACGCGCGGGGCCACCACGCCGACACCGCCGAGGCGCTGGTCCCGTATCTGCGCGACCTCGTTCGCCCCGGCGACGCGGTGCTGGTGAAGGGCTCGCTCTCCATGCGCATGGCCGCCCTGGTCCGGGGCATCCGCAACCTCGAGGAGATCTAGGATGCTCTACTGGCTCGCGGACCTCAGCGACGGGGGCGGCCCGCTCAACCTGTTCCGCTACATCACCGTGCGCGCCGGCCTCAGCTTCTTCACCGCGCTGGTGTTCGGCTTCCTGTTCGGCCAGCCGCTGATCGACCTGCTGCGCCGGAGCCAGGGCAAGGGCCAGCCGATCCGCGACGACGGCCCCGAGTCCCACTTCGCCAAGGCCGGCACCCCCACCATGGGCGGCGTGCTGATCCTCGGCGCGATCTCGGTGGCGACCCTGCTCTTCGCGCGACTCGACAACCCCTATGTCTGGCTCGTGCTGTTCACCACCATCTGCTACGGCGCGATCGGCTTCGTGGACGACTACGCCAAGGTCTCGGCGGGCAACACGAAGGGGGTGCCGGGCCGCGTGCGGCTGGTGCTCGGCTTCGCCATCGCGCTGGTGGTGGCGCTGGTCGCCACCTGGGCGCACCCGCCCGAGCTGTCGGGCCGCCTCGCGTTGCCCTTCGTGAACGAGTACGTGCTCAACCTCTCCTGGGCGTTCATCCCCTTCGCCATGGTTGTGATCGTGGGCAGCGCCAACGCCGTGAACCTGACCGACGGGCTGGACGGCCTCGCGATCATGCCGGTGATGATCGCAGCCGGGAGCCTCGGCGTGATCGCCTACGCCGTGGGGCGCACCGACTTCACCGAGTATCTCGGCGTCCACTACGTGCCCGGCACGGGCGAGCTCCTGATCTTCTGCGCGGCCCTCATCGGCGGCGGCCTCGGCTTCCTGTGGTACAACGCCCCGCCCGCGGCCGTGTTCATGGGCGACACCGGCTCCCTCGCACTAGGCGGCGGGCTCGGCACCGTGGCCGTGGTCACGAAGCACGAGCTGGTCTGGGCCATCATCGGCGGCGTGTTCGTGGCCGAGGCGCTGTCGGTGATCGTGCAGGTGCTCTACTTCAAGTCCACGGGCCGCCGGGTCTTCCTGATGGCGCCGATCCACCACCACTTCGAGAAGAAGGGCTGGGCCGAGCCGCAGGTGGTGATCCGCTTCTGGATCATCGCCCTGATCCTCGCCCTCGTCGGGCTGGCCACGCTGAAGGTGCGCTAGGGGCTTGCGCCCCCGCCGCCCGCGCGCTTCCACTCGCCCCCATGATCCGCCTCCGGAACCCCCTGATCGACCGCACCGCGCCTCCGCAGCGCTTCGGCACGCGCGCCGCCCGTTGGGGCGCGCTGGCCTGCGCCGTGGGCTTGGGTGTGATGCTCGCGCCGGTGGCGAGCGGGTGGCGCGCCGCCGGGGCGGGCGAGCCGGCGCCCGCGGGCGGGAGCGCGTGGGCGGACCTGCGCCGCGCGGGCTGGGAGATGGCGGCGCGATGATCCCGGTGCGCGGGTTCCAGGGCGCCACGGTCGCCGTGCTCGGGCTGGGGCGCTCAGGCCTCACCGCCGCCCGCGCCCTGCGCGCCGGGGGCGCCGAGGTCGTCGCCTGGGACGACGGGGCAGGGGGGCGCGACGGCGCCGCGGCCGAGGGTTTCGCGCTGCGCGATCTCAGTCAGCCCGGGGCGCTGGACGGGGTCGCCTGCCTCGTGACCTCGCCCGGCATCCCGCATCTCTATCCCCGCCCGCACCCGGCCATCGCCGCGGCCTGGGCCGCCGGCGTGCCGGTCGACAACGACGTCGGGCTGTTCTTCCGCTCGCTCGGCCACGACGGCCACGCCCCCCGTGTGGTCGCGATCACCGGCTCCAACGGCAAGTCCACCACCTCGGCGCTGCTGCACCACGTGCTGCGCGAGGCGGGCCGCACCGCCCACCTCGCCGGCAACATCGGCCGCGGCGTGCTCGATCTGGACCCCCCCGAGGAGGGCGAGATCGTGGTGCTGGAGCTGTCGAGCTACCAGACCGAGCTGGCCCGCGCGCTGACCCCGGACGTGGCCGTGTTCACCAACCTCTCGCCCGACCACCTCGACCGCCACGCGGGGCCGGGCGGCTACTTTGCGGCCAAGCGGCGCCTGTTCGCGGAGGGCGGACCCGACCGAGCGATCGTGGGCACCGACGAGGCCGAGGGCGCGTTCATGGCCAACCAGCTCGCGGAAGGCCCCGCCGACGACCGGGTGATCCGCGTGACCAAGGAGAAGCCGCAGGGGCCGGGCTGGCAGGTCTCCACCGCGAAGGGGTGGCTGGCGGAGTGGCGCAAGGGGAGTCAGGTCGCGGCCGTCGACCTGCGCGACGTGCCGGGCCTGCCGGGGCGCCACAACCACCAGAACGCCGCCTGCGCCTTCGCGGCTGCGCGCGCGCTGGGCCTCGGGCCGCGCGACATCGAGGCGGGGCTGCGCTCCTACCCCGGCCTGCCGCACCGATCGCAGCACGTCGCGGAGCGTGATGGCGTGCGCTACGTGAACGACAGCAAGGCCACCAACGTCGATGCGGCCGCCCAGGCGCTGCAGGCCTTTCCGCGCATCCGCTGGATCGTGGGCGGACTGGAGAAGGAGGGCGGGCTGGAATCCTTGCGCGCCCACTACGGCCACGTCGCCAAGGCCTACGTGATCGGCCGCGAGGCGGCGCGCTTCGCGGTGGACCTCGGCCCGGGGCTGGCGCTGGAGGTCTGCGGCGACATGGCCACCGCCGTGGCCCGTGCGACCGCCGAGGCGGAGCCGGGCGACACCGTGCTGCTGGCCCCCGCCGCCGCCTCGTTCGACCAGTACGACAGCTTCGAGCGCCGGGGCGAGGACTTCGCCGCCCGCGTGCGCGCCGCACTGGGCGAGGACCCGTGACCGATCTCCGGACCCCGGCGCGGTGATCGACGCGCGCCCGGCGGGGCACGTGATCGGCTGGCTGCTGGTGATCCTCGGCGGCTCGATGCTCGTGCCGCTCGCCGCCGACCTCGTGGAGCGCGAGGGGCACTGGCCCGCCTTCCTGCAGGCCAGCGTCCTGACGGTCGTGACCGGCATGTGCCTCGCGCTTGCCAACAGCAACGCGGTCCGCGACCGGCTGACGCTGCAGCAGACGTTCCTGCTGACCGTCGGCGTCTGGGTGGCCCTGCCGATCTTCGCCGCGCTGCCCTTCGCGCTTGGCGCCACCGGGGCCACCTTCACCGACAGCTTCTTCGAGGCCATGTCGGGGCTGACCACCACCGGCTCCACTGTGCTGACGGGGCTCGACGACCTGCCCGCGGGCCTCCTGCTGTGGCGCGGGCTGCTGCAGTGGTTCGGCGGCATCGGCATCATCGTCATGGCGATGGTGTTCCTGCCCGAGCTGCGCGTGGGCGGGATGCAGATGTTCCGCTCCGAGGCGTTCGACACCATGGGCAAGGTGCTGCCCCGCGCCGCCGAGATATCGGCGCAGATCTCCACGATCTACGTCGCCATCACGGTCGCCTGCGCGCTGGCCTACGGGGCCGCCGGCATGGGCGCCTTCGACGCCGTGGTCCATGCCATGACCACCGTCAGCACCGGGGGTTTCGCGAACTACGACGCCAGCTTCGGCGCGTTCAAGGGCTCGATCGAGTACATCGCCACGCCGTTCATGCTGGCTGCGGCGATCCCCTTCGTGCTCTACGTGCGGCTGGTCGCGGGCGAGGCCCGGCCGCTGTGGCACGACCCGCAGGTGCGCGCCTTCCTCGGCTTCTACGCCGCCGCCGCGGCGGCCTGCTGGGCGGCCGTGGTGTGGTTCCACGAGACCCCCACCGAGATCGCGTTCCGCGAGTCGGTCTTCAACGTGGCCTCGATCCTCACCGGCACCGGCTTCGCGAGCGTCGACTACATGCGGTGGGACGGCTTCCTCGTGTCGATGTTCTTCTTCCTGGGGCTGGTCGGGGGCTGCGCGGGCTCGACTTCCTGCTCGGTCAAGATCTTCCGCTACCAGATCCTGTTCGCGGCCACGAACGCGCAGATCAAGCGCATCCACTCTCCCCACGGCATCTTCCGGCCCCGCTACGCCGGCAGGCCCGTCACCGACGACGTGCTCAACTCGGTGATGACCTTCTTCGTGCTGTTCGTGGTCTCGCTGGGGATGTTCTCGGTGGCGCTCGCGCTGACGGGGCTCGACTTCGTGACCTCGGTCTCCGGCGCGGCCACGGCGCTGGCCAACGTCGGCCCCGGCCTCGGCGCGACCATCGGGCCGGCGGGCAACTTCGCGCCGCTCAACGACCCCGCGAAGTGGGTCCTGATCGCGGCCATGCTGACGGGGCGGCTGGAGCTGATGGCGGTCTACGTGCTGTTCACGCGCCGCTTCTGGATGGCCTGACCGGCGCTACTCCCAGCAGGTCACCAGCGCGGTGATCGCCGCGGTCCGCTCGCGCAGCGCCTCGGGGCGCAGGCTGCCCGCGGGCGCGGCTGCTTCGGGCGAGACGCCCGCCTCGGCCAGGACGGGAAGGATCGCGCGCGCCGGCAGGGCCAGCGCGGCGCCGCCCGGCAGGGCGCGCGAGGGGTCTTTCGGCAGCAGCATGGCCGCCACCGTGCCCTCGCCGTCCAGCACCGGCCCGCCCGCGTCGCCCGGCTCGGCGCCGAGCGGCAGGCGGAGGAGGCGCGCCGCGCCGTCCGTCGCGGCCTCCAGCGTGCCGCGGCTCACCGTGGCCGCGCCGAGCATGCCGCCGAACGGGAAGCCGCCCACGGAGACGTCGGCGCGCGCCGCACCCTCCTCGGGCGCGAACCGCGCGACCTCGGCGGGGGCGATCGCGGCAGCGGGGCGCAGCACGGCCACGCCGCCCGCGCGGGCGGCCACGGCCGCGTCGTAGCCGCCCTCGATCGTCACCCGTCCGCAGCCCTCGACCGTGGCCGCTGCCGTGGCGACCGCGCCGGAGCGGTCCACCCAGAAGCCCGCGGCGGAGCGGAGCGGCCGGCGCACGTCGAGCCCGGCCAGCGCGTCGAGTCCTTGCGTCCCGCCCGCGGGAAGCGGCGCCGAGGGCAGAGGCGCGCCGGTGCTGCGCAGGCTGGCGGCCATCGCTTCGACCGCCCGCTCCGCCTCGGCGGCGCGCTCCGGCGGCCAACTCAGCGCGAAGCCGACGACGTGGCCCCCGTCGAGCTTCGCGCGCACCTCGGTGGTGCGGTCCGCCGCCTCGCCGCGGATGCGGAACGCGCCCGCATCGCGCGCGCGCGGTCCCTCGGGGGGCACGAAGGTCAGCGTCTGCATGATCTCGTAGAGGCCGCCGAGGCTCGCCGGGTCGCCCGCCTGGCTGATCAGCACCATCCGCACGCCCGACTCGTCCTCGGGCGCGTAGTGCACGAACGGCGCCTCGACGCGGTCGAAGCGCACCAGCCCCATCGGCGCGGTCAGCGCGACCCCCGCCTCGGGCACCTCCAGCGGCTCCAGCCCCACGGCGGCCTGCGCGGCGCGCCAGTCGTCGAGCAGCTCCGCGCGCTGGCGCGTGGTCAGCACGCCCGTGGGCTGCAGCCCGCGCGCCGTCTGCCACGCGGCCATCGAGGCGCGGGTGCCGCGCCCGAAGCTGCCGTCGATCGCGGCGTCGTAGAAGCCGAACCAGCGCAGCGCCCGCTGCAGCGCCTCGCGCGCGGTGCCGTCCAGCGCCGCCTCGGAGGCGAGCGCGGCGCGGGTGTCCTCCTCGGGCGGGGCGGCGTCCGGGGCCGCGGGCGCCGCGGGGACGGGCAGGGGGGTGGTGGCGACGGCATCCGCGGCGGAGGCCACGCCCGCGGGCCAGAACCGCTCGCCGAAGTTGCCGCCGTCGCTGACGAAGCTGTCGCGCGGGATCAGGTTCTGGGCGCGGAACTGGTCGAGCGCGGCGTCCGCGGCCTCGGGCGAGGGGTAGGGGCCCAGCGCCAGCCCGTACCAGCGGCCCGGAAGCGAGAAGCCGTTCACGTTCGGGAACAGGCCCGCGTAGCCCCGCGCCCGGCTCTCGGCCTCGGCGAGCGAGGGCTTCGCCTCGATCTGCACGAACGCCGTCTGCGCGCTCGCGGCGCCGGCGGCGAGGAGGTGGAGGGCGAGCAGCAGGGAAACGATCCGCATCGGACGGGCCTCGCAAGGGGGAACACGCGCGGGCACCTTGCGTATCGAAGCCCCGAGGGAAAGGGGTGGGGCAGGCGGTGGCCGGCCGCCCTGTTGCGCGCACGCCGCGCGCGGCGGCGGGCTTTCGCCAATGCCGCCCGGATGGCGGCGCGTTGACCCGGCCGGGCCGCGCTCCTACACCGCGCGGCGACACCGATCCGAGGCCGTTCCCATGTCCGAAGCCCCGCGCTCCTTCCAGGAGATCATCCTGCGCCTCCAGGGTTACTGGGCCGCGAAGGGCTGCGCCGTGCTGCAGCCATACGACATGGAGGTCGGCGCGGGCACCTTCCACCCGGCCACCACCCTGCGCGCGCTTGGGCCGCAGCCCTGGGCCGCCGCCTACGTGCAGCCCTCGCGCCGCCCCACCGACGGGCGCTACGGCGAGAACCCGAACCGGCTGCAGCACTACTACCAGTACCAGGTGCTCATCAAACCGAGCCCGCCCGACCTGCAGGAGCTGTATCTCGGCTCGCTCGAGGCGATCGGCATTGACGCCTCGCTCCACGACATCCGCTTCGTGGAGGACGACTGGGAGTCGCCCACGCTGGGCGCCTGGGGCCTCGGCTGGGAGGTCTGGTGCGACGGCATGGAGGTGTCGCAGTTCACCTACTTCCAGCAGGTCGGCGGCCACGACTGCCACCCGGTCTCGGGCGAGCTGACCTACGGGCTGGAGCGGCTGGCGATGTACGTGCTGGGCGTGGACCACGTGATGGACATGGCCTTCAACGACCCCTCGGCCCCGATCCCGCTGCGCTACGGCGACGTGTTCCTGCAGACCGAGCAGGAGTTCGCGCGCTGGAACTTCGACGTGGCCGACACCGCGGTGCTCCTGCGCCACTTCGAGGAGGCCGAGGCCGAGTGCCGCGCCATCCTCGGGCAGCCCGCCGAGGACCCGCGCACGGGGCGGCGCATCGTGATGGCCCACCCGGCCTACGACCAGTGCATCAAGGCCAGCCACATCTTCAACCTCCTGGATGCCCGCGGCGTGATCTCGGTGACCGAGCGGCAGAGCTACATCGGCCGGGTCCGCGCGCTGGCCAAGGCCTGCGCCGACGCGTTCCTCCTGACGCCCGCGGGCGGGCACGCCGCCGCCTGACACCTCGCGTTAGGGAATGGCGTCGTATCCCGCCCGGGCCGACCCCCGGAGCGCCGCCCATGCCCAGCCCCACAGCCGCCGCCCCCGCCGCCATCGACCCCGCCGCCGAGATCGCCGGGCGCGTGCAGCGCACGAAGCGCCGCGTGGCGCGCCAGCGGAAGCTGGCGCGTGCCGAGGGCATGATGCAGGGCCTGCTGCGCCTCCTGGGGCCGGGCGACGTCGCCGTGGACTGCGGCGCCAATGTGGGCGCCGTGTCCGAGCGCTTCGCCGCCACGGGCGCCGCCGTGCTGGCCCTCGAGCCGGACCCCGTCGCATTCCGCGCCCTGCGCGCGCGGATCGGTGACGCACCTGGCGTCCACCTCGTGAACGCCGCCGCCGGGACCGCGGCGGGGCGCGCCGTGCTGCACCGCTCCGCTCGCTTCGACGACGATCCCCTGGCGGGCACGGTCGGCTCGACGCTGGTGGAGGGGGTTCGGGCGGCCGAGGTGGGCACGGGCGTGGGCGTCGAGGTCGAGGTTGTGGACCTGCCCGCCACCCTGGGGGCGCTCCTCGACGGGCGGGCGCCGGACGTGGCGCCGGGCCTCGCGCCGGGACGCCTCGCGCTGCTGAAGATGGACGTGGAGGGCGCCGAGATCGCGCTCCTGCGCGCGCTCCACGCCCGCGGCCTGCTCGCGCGCATCCCCGCCACGGTGGTCGAGACCCACGAACGCAAGTTCCCCGCCCTGCGCGGGGACTTCGCGGCCCTTCGCCGCGAGATGGCCGAGGCGTTCCCGGACGGGCGGGTGTTCCTCGACTGGGTCTGACCCGCTTCCTTGCCCCCGCACGGCCCCCGTCGTAGAGGGCCGCCCGGACCCCGAGGAGGCGCGTGTGGGCAAGGTCGTCGTCATCGCTCTGCTGCTCGCCTGCCTGATCGGCGGCGCGGGGCTGTGGTACTCGCAGGCCTACGCCTACTGGGACCGGGTCGAGGGCCCGGTGACGCTCACCCTCGAGGAGGAGGGCCGGCGCGTGCCGCTCGCCGCCTGGGACGTGGAGGCCATCGTCTCGCGCTCCTCGCCCCTGGGCTTCCGCGCCTGCTTCACCCACGACGTGCCGCCCCACGAGGCGCCCGACCGCCCGCGCCCCGCGCCCACCGTCGCCCCCGGCTGGTTCGACTGCTTTGACGCCGCCGCCATCGCCGCCCTGATCGAGAGCGGCGAGGCCACCGCTCACACCGCCTGGACCGACGCCGCCTACGGCGTGGACCGCGTCGTGGCGCTCGCCCGCGACGGGCGGGGGTGGGCGTGGCACGAGCTGAACGACTGCGGCGCCAAGGCCTACGACGGCTCCGCCACCGCCCCGGCCTGCCCGGACCGTGCGACCTTCCAGCCCCTCGAGGACCGCTGAATGCCCGACCTCCTGATCGAGCTCTTCTCCGAGGAGATCCCCGCCCGCATGCAGGCGAAGGCCGCCGACGACCTGCGCCGCCTCGTCACCGACGGGCTGGTCGAGGCGGGCCTGACCTACCGCGGCGCCACCGCCCACGCGACGCCCCGACGCCTCGCGCTGGCCGTGGAAGGCCTGACCGACCGTAGCCCCACCACCGTGGAGGAGCGGCGCGGCCCCAAGGTCGGCGCGCCCGACAAGGCGGTCGAGGGGTTCCTGCGCGGCGCCGGGATCACGCGCGACCAGCTCGAGACGGCCAGCGACAAGAAGGGCGAGCACTACGTCGCGCGCATCACCCGCGAGGGCCGCGAGGCGCCCGCCATCGTGGCCGAGGTGCTGGAGGCGGCCGTGCGCGGCTTCCCCTGGCCCAAATCCATGCGCTGGGGTGACGGAACCTTGCGCTGGGTCCGCCCCCTGCGCCGCATCCTGTGCATCCTGTCGAACGAGGAGGGGGCCACGGTCGTGCCCCTCGACATCGACGGCATCGAGGCGGGCGACGTCACCGAGGGCCACCGCTTCATGGCGCCAGGGCCGATCCGGGTCTCGGGCTTCGACGACTACGCCGCCAAGCTGCGCCGCGCCCACGTGATCCTCGACGCCGAGGAGCGCATGGAGATCATCGGGCAGGAGGCCCGCAACCGGGCCTTCGCCGCAGGGCTGGAGCTGGTCGAGGACGAGGGCCTGCTGCGCGAGGTGGCCGGGCTGGTGGAATGGCCCGTGGTGCTGATGGGCCGGATCGAGGAGCGCTTCCTCGCGCTGCCGCCCGAGGTGCTGCGGACCTCCATGAAGGAGCACCAGAAGTTCTTCTCGGTGCGCGACGGCGAGGGGCGCATCGTGCGCTTCATCACCGTTGCCAACCGCGAGACCGCCGACGACGGGGCGACGATCCTCGCTGGCAACGGCCGGGTGCTGGCCGCGCGCCTCGCGGACGCGCTGTTCTTCTGGGAGAACGACCTCGCGGTGGCGAAGGCGGGGATGGGCGCGTGGCTGGAGAAGCTGCGGAGCGTCACCTTCCATGCGAAGCTCGGGTCGCAGGCCGAGCGCATCGAGCGCATCGCCGCCCTCGCGCGCGAGATCGCGCCCGCGGTGGGCGCCGACCCCGCGCAGGCCGAGCGCGCGGCGCGGCTGGCCAAGGCCGACCTGTCGTCCGAGATGGTCTACGAGTTCCCCGAGCTGCAGGGCCTCATGGGCCGCCGCTACGCCGAGGCGGCGGGCGAGGCCCCCGAGGTCGCGGCCGCGGCGCAGGAGCACTACCAGCCCCTCGGCCCGTCCGACGACGTGCCCACCTCGCCGGTCAGCGTGGCGGTGGCGCTGGCCGACAAGATCGACACGCTGGCGGGCTTCTGGGCGATCGACGAGAAGCCCACGGGGTCGAAGGACCCCTATGCGCTGCGGCGCGCGGCGCTGGGGGTGATCCGGTTGGTGTTGGAAAACGGGTTGGCGTTCCCGCTCTGGGGGCCGATGCGCACCGCCTTCACCGCCCACGGCGTGCGTCCACCAAACCCGGATGATCCTGATGACTATTCCGGCATGGCCGAGCCGATCGAACTCGAAGGGTTCTTGAGGGGCTTCCTCCACGACCGCCTCAAGGTCCACCTTAAGAACGAGAATATCCGTCACGACGTGATCGACGCCGTGCTGACCGGCGAGCGGACCGACGACCTCGCCGACCTCGTGGGCCGCGCGCGCGCCCTGAACGACGTGCTCGCCACCGAGGACGGCGGCAACCTCGTGCAGGGCTACAAGCGGGCGAAGAACATTTTGACCCAGGCCGAGGCACAGGACGGCGTCGAGTACTCCTACGGCGGCGAGCCGAAGCTGGCGGAGACGGACGAGGAGCGCGCGCTCTTCGCCGCGCTCGATGCGGCCGGCCCACGCATCGACGCAGCCCTAGGCTCGGAGGACTACCCCGCCGCCATGGCCGAGCTGGCCCGCCTGCGCGCGCCCATCGACGCCTTCTTCGAGGCCGTGCAGGTGAACAGCGACAACGCCGTGGTGCGGCGCAACCGGCTCAACATGCTCTCCACCATCGTGCGCACCTGCGAGCGCATCGCCGCCCTCGACCGACTCGCCTGAGGATCGCGGCGGGGGCGCAACGCCCCCGCGCACTCCATGACGCTGGGGAAATTAACGTTTTGTGCATCGGCGGACGCCATGTAGCGTTGGCCCGACCCTTTCGCTGCAACGCGGCAACGCTATATGCTGCGTGTGCGAGGTAACTGACATGCTCGAGACGCCCGGCTTCACCGAGATCACCCCGACCGCGGACATCGCGGCGAACCGCTTCGGCCGCCGTGCCAAGTGCCTCCAGCGGCTCGTGCGCATGGGCCTGCCGGTGCCGCGCACCGTGGCGATCCCGTTCCGCACCGTGCGCGAGATCGCCGAGGGCGGCATGCCCGACCTCTCGACCATGCTCGCGCAGTTCGACACCCGGCCGCTTTTGCTGTCCGTCCGCTCCTCGTCCGAAGCGGCAGACTGGGGCGGCCCCGGCGCCGTGCTGGGCCTCGGCATGAACGACGCCGTGCACCAGTGGGGCCGCGAGACCTTGGGCTGCGAGCAGGCCGACCGCTTCTACCTGCGCTTCATCCGCAGCTTCGCGATCGAGACGATGCGCCTCGACGAGGCCCCGTTCCTGGATGCCGAGACCCCCGCCGAGGCCGTCCGCATCTACGAGGAGGAGGCCGAGGCGCCGTTCCCCCAGGACGTCCGCGACCAGCTCGCGGCCGTGCTCCGCTCCATGGCCCGCGCCTGGGAGGGCACCTCCGCCCGTCTCCTGCGCCAAGCCAAGGGCGCGCCCGCCGACGCCGGCCTGGGGCTGGTGGTGCAGCGCATGGTGCAGGGCATGGGTGCGGGGCAATCCGGCTCGGGCGTGGTGCAGTTCGTCTCGCCCGTCACCGGCGAGCCGCAGGTCACGGGCCGCTACCTCGGCCAGGCGCTGGGCCGTGACGCCCTTCGCGCTGGCGAGAAGGCCATGTACCTCACCCGCGACCCGCGCGGCCCCTCGCTCGAAGAGCTGCTTCCGGAGGTCTTCGCGGAGCTCTGCGAGGCCGGCGCCCAGTGCCGCCGTCGCCTGCGCGAGGAGATGCAGGTTGAGTTCACCATCGATCAGGGCCGGCTCTACATCCTCGACGCGGTGCGCTGCCCCCGAGACGCCCGCGCCACCGTGGCCATCGCTGCCGGGCTGGCGCGCGACGGCATCATCCCGCGGGCCGAGGCCGTGAGCCGCGTGACCCCCGCCACCATCGGGCGCCTCCTCCACCGCCAGATCGCCCCCGAGGCCGAGCGCGCCGTGCTCGCCCGGGGCATCGCCGCATCCCCTGGTGCCGCCTCGGGCCGCGTCGTGTTCGAATCCGCCGAGGCGCAGGCCGCGCTCGCACGCGACGAGCCCTGCATCCTCGTGCGCCGCGAGACCACGCCCGACGACGTGCGCGGCATGCATGCCGCCGACGGCGTGCTGACGGAGCGCGGCGGCATGACCTCCCACGCCGCCGTCATCGCCCGCGGCCTCGGGCTACCTTGCGTGGCCGGCGCCACCTCGGTGCAGGTCGACGACCGCCTCGGGACCTTGCGCTTCCCGGACGGCACCGTGCTGCGCGCGGGCGACGAGATCACCCTCGACGGCACCGCCGGCGAGGTGCTGCGCGGGCGGGCCGAGATGCTGGAGCCGCAGCTCGACGGCGCCTTCGGCGACCTGATGTCCTGGTCCGACCAGATCCGCGACATCGGCGTGCGCGCCAACGCCGACACCGTGGGGGACGCGACGCTCGCGCGCTCCTTCGGCGTGGACGGCATCGGCCTGTGCCGCACCGAACACATGTTCTTCGACGAGGCGCGCCTCACGGTGATGCGCGAGATGATCTTCGCCGAGAACCCGCAGGACCGCGCCGCCGCCCTCGAACGCCTCCTGCCCATGCAGCGCGACGACTTCACCGAGCTGTTCCGCATCATGGACGGCCTGCCGGTCTGCATCCGCCTGCTCGACCCGCCGCTGCACGAGTTCCTGCCCTCCGAGGGCGAGGGCATCCGCGCGCTGGCCGAGGCGCTGGACCGCCCGATCTCCGAGGTGCGCGCGCGCATCCGCTCCTTGCAGGAATACAACCCGATGCTGGGGATGCGCGGCGTGCGCCTCGGCATCTCGGTGCCCGAGATCTACGAGATGCAGGCCCGCGCCATCTTCGAGGCCACTGTGGACGCCGTGGCGCAGGGCGCGGTGATCGTGCCCGAGATCATGATCCCGCTCGTCACCGCCCGCAAGGAGGTGGAGCTGGTTTCGCGCCGCATCGAGGCCGTGGCCGCCGCCGTGAAGGCCGAGCGGGGCGCGAAGTTCGGCTACCGCCTCGGCGTGATGGTCGAGACGCCCCGCGCGGCCCTTCGCGCCGGCGAGATCGCCGAGACGGCCGCGTTCCTGAGCTTCGGCACCAACGACCTGACGCAGATGACCTATGGCCTCAGCCGCGACGATGCGGGCCGCTTCATGTCGGCCTACGTCAACGAGGGGGTCTATCCCGAGGATCCGTTCCAGACGCTCGACGTGGACGGGGTGGGCGAGCTGCTGCTGCTCGGCGCGCGGCGCGGACGCGAGGCGCGCGCGTCGGTGACGCTCGCGCTGTGCGGCGAGCACGGCGGAAACCCCGAATCGATCGCGTTCTGCCGCCTCGCGGGGTTCGACTATGTGTCCTGCTCACCGTTCAGGGTGCCGATCGCGAAGCTCGCGGCCGCTCAGGCGACGCTTCTGGCACGCGGAGATGCGGGCTGACGGCAGGGTTCTGCCGGAACCGTCCTGTCGATCGGCGAGAATCCGCAATTTCACGGCGCAAGCACATCCTTAAAGGCGAGTAAGGTTTCCCCGCCCCGTTGCGTTATGGCCACGCGCCTGCCAAGTCCCCGCCCACAGACAAACGGGGTTGGACGGTAACGGTTCCATAAGGCGAAAACGCTAGGCCGGCACCGTCCGAACGGATGGGGAATACCACATGCGCTTCGAAATGCGCGCGGCCGCCTTGGCCGTGATCGTCGCTCTGCTGCCCGTCGCAGCGAGCGCGCAGTCCACCTTCGCCACGGACAGCGAAATCCAACGGATCGAGACGGTCATGAGTTCCCGCGGAACCGACGGATTCATGCGGATGGCCTCGCTGGTCGAGGAGGAGCCCCGCGGCTCGCTGCTGGACCGCCGCGTCCGCCCGCTCACCGCCCCCGCCGGGGACGACCGCGACGACGACCTGCCCATGACGCGCACCGCGCTTGCCGACATGGACCGCGCCACCGGGAACGCCGAATGGCGCTGCCTCACCGAGGCGATCTACTTCGAGGCCCGCGGCGAGCCGATCCCCGGCCAGTACGCCGTGGCCGAGGTGATCCTGAACCGCGTCGACAGCCGCCGCTACCCCGACACGATCTGCAAGGTCGTGAACCAGGGCACCGGCCGCCTCCACGCCTGCCAGTTCTCCTACACCTGCGACGGCCTGCCCGAAGCGATCCACGAGCGCGACGCCTGGGAGCGTGCCGGCAAGATCGCCCGCCTCATGGTGGACGGCGCCCCCCGCGCCCTGACCGCGGACGCCACGCACTACCACGCCGACTACGTGGATCCCTACTGGGCCAAGGTCTATCCGCGCACCGCGCAGGTCGGCATCCACATCTTCTACAAGCAGATCCCCGGCGCCTGAGCGCCGCGGTCCATCCTGCGACCCCCAGGGCCCCCGCGAGCGGGGGCTTTTTATTTGCGCGCGCCCCGGGCACGACGGTGAACTGAAGCCCGCTTCCGAGGACGCCCCATGCCCCACGCCGCCGATCGCATCTTCCTGCGCGAGCACCTGCGCGAGGTGGAGATCGGCGCCTTCCAGGAGGAGCGGGGCCGCCTCCAACGCCTGCGCTTCGAAGTGGTGGCCGAGGTGCGCGCGGACGCCGGCGCCGTGGCCTCCGACGACGTGGACGGCATCCTGAGCTACGACACCCTTCTGGCCGCCATCGACGCCGAGCTCGGCGCCGAGCGCCTGCGCCTCCTGGAGACGCTGGCCGAGCGCATCGCCGCCCGCGTGCTGGCGCACCGCCGCGCCGAGCGGGTGTCGGTGCGCATCGAGAAGCTCGACCGCGGGCCCCACGTCCTCGGCGTGGAGATCGAGCGCGCCCGGGGCGAGGCAGAGGCCGCCACCGGGGACGCGCCGCCGCGGCCCGTCGTCGTGCTGCTCGACGCCGGCGCGCTGGACGACGCGGCGCTGGGGGCGCGGCTGGACGCGCTGGCCGAACGCGCGCCCGTCCTCGTCCTGCCCGTGCCCGCGCCGGGGCTGCCCGGGGCCGCCCATCCGGCGGCGCAGCGGCGCATCGACCTTCTGGCCTACGAGGTGGCTGGCTGGCAGCTCGCCGGGCGCGACCCGCGCTGCCTCGTGGTGTCCTCGCGCACCGAGCTGGACCACGCGCTGCGCACCCGTGCGCTGACGGTCTGGGCGCCCGCGCGGATGGTGCGCGACGCGACCCGGCCGCCCGAGGACGTGGCGCCCGAGACGCTCGCGCGCTGGATCGCCACCGACCTCGGTGCGGTGGCGGTGGAAACATGACCCACGCCCTGCCGATCCCCGGCCCCGAGGGCCTGCCCCTCGCCGGCGGCCCGGTGCGCTTCGCGAAGGCGCGCCTCCTGCGCCGCGGACGCCCGCCAGAGACGGTTTCCGCCGAGAGCCTGCCCGACGCCCTCCTCGCGCGCCTGACCGCGCCGCGCCCGCCCTTCGCCGGCCTCCCCCACGACCGGACGCGGATCATGGGCATCCTCAACGTCACGCCCGACAGCTTCTCGGACGGCGGGCGGCACTTCGCGCCCGAGGCCGCCGCCCGCGCCGCCGCCGCGATGGAGGCCGCGGACCTCGTGGACGTGGGCGCCGAGAGCACGCGCCCCGGCGCCGCCCCCGTGGAGGCGGACGAGGAGTGGCGCCGCCTCGCCCCCGTTCTGGAGATGCTGGGGGGCCGCCGCGTCAGCGTCGACACCCGCCGCGCCGAGACCGCGCGCCGCGCGATCGGCGCCGGGGCCGCGGTGGTCAACGACGTGTCGGGTGGCACCTTCGACCCCCATATGCTGCGAACCGTGGCGGACTCGGATGCCGCCCTGTGTCTGATGCACGGTCCCTTCGACCCGGCTGTCATGCAGGACGCGCCGCGCTACGACGACGTGGTGCTGGACGTGTACGACTTCCTCGAAGCCCGCCTGGGTGCGGCGCGGGCGGCGGGCATCCCGGACGGGCGCCTCATGGCCGACCCCGGCATCGGCTTCGGCAAGACCGAGCCGCACAACCTCGCGCTCCTGCGCGCGCTGCCCCTGTTCCACGGCCTCGGCGTGCCGATCCTGCTGGGCGTCTCGCGCAAGGGCTTCATCGGACGTGTCGGCGCCGCGCCACAGTCGGACCGCCGCATGCCCGGCACGCTGGCGCTGACGCTGGACGCCGTGCGCAAAGGGGTGCAATGGCACCGCATCCACGACGTTCCCGAGATCGCGCAAGGGCTTGCGCTGTGGCGGGCCGTCCAGGAGGAGGACTGAGGCGATGGGTCTTTTCGGCACCGACGGTGTGCGCGGGCGCGCCAACCAGGGCAACATGACCGCCGAGACGGCGCTGCGCCTCGGCGCCGCCGCGGGGCGCTACTTCCGCCGCGAGGGCGCGAACCAGCGGCACCGCGTGGTGATCGGCAAGGACACGCGCCTGTCGTGCTACATGCTCGAGAACGCGCTGACCGCCGGCCTGACCTCCACCGGCATGAACGTGCTGCTGATGGGCCCCGTGCCCACCCCCGCCGTGGGCCTGCTGGCCCGCTCCATGCGCGCCGACCTGGGCGTGATGATCTCCGCCTCGCACAACCCCGCCGAGGACAACGGCATCAAGTTCTTCGGCCCCGACGGCTTCAAGCTGTCCGACGAGGCCGAGGCCGAGATCGAGCGGCTGGTTGAGGAGGGCGTCGCCCCCGCGCAGGCCGCCAACATCGGCCGCGCCACCCGGATCGAGGACGGGCGCGGGCGCTACGTGGAGTACGTCAAGACGACCATCCCCGCCGGCATGTCGCTGGAAGGCCTCAGGATCGTGGTCGACTGCGCCAACGGCGCCGCCTACCGGGCCGCGCCCACGGTGCTGGCCGAGCTGGGCGCCGAGGTGATCCCGATCGGCATCGCCCCCGATGGCGCCAACATCAACCGCCTGTGCGGCTCGACCCACACCGAGGCCTGCGCCGAGGCGGTGGTCGCGCACCGGGCCGACCTGGGCATCTCGCTCGACGGCGACGCGGACCGGGTGATGCTGCTCGACGCGCGCGGCCGGGTGGGGGACGGCGATCAGATCATGGCCCTCTTCGCCGAGCGCTGGGCGGACGAGGGCCGCCTCCAGGGGCCGGCGCTTGTGGCCACGGTGATGTCGAACCTCGGGCTGGAGCGGTTCCTGAACGCCCGCGGCATCGTGCTCCACCGCACCAAGGTGGGCGACCGCCACGTGGTCGAGGCCATGCGCAAGGGCGGCTTCAACCTCGGCGGCGAGCAGTCGGGCCACATCGTGATGACCGACTACGCCACCACCGGCGACGGGCTGATCGCAGGCCTCCAGTTCGCGGCCGAGATGGTCCGCACCGGCGCCACCGCCGAGCAGCTGATGCACAACTTCGAGCCGGTGCCGCAGAAGCTTGAGAACGTGGTCTACGAGGCCGGCTCCCAGCCGCTCGACGCGCCCGCGGTGAAGCGGGCCATCGCCGACGCCGAGGCGCGGCTGGTGGGCAGCGGGCGGCTCCTGATCCGGGCCTCGGGCACGGAGCCCAAGATCCGCGTCATGGCCGAGGCCGAGGACCCCGACCTCCTGAACGCGGTGATCGACGAGGTGGCGGACGCGGTGCGCGGCGCCGCCGCCTAGAAGAGCGCCCGCAGGGTCCGCCACTGGCTCGCCGCCAGGCCGCCGAGGATCAGCGCGAGGGCGAGGAAGAAGCGGCCGGGCAGGGCCTCGGACAGGACCAGCCAGCCGAACACCATGGACCAGACGGGCACCTGGTAGTTCACCAGCGTCATGAAGCTGGGGCCGGCCGAGCGGATCACCTCGACCCGCAGGAGCGCGGCCAGCGCCGTGGGCACCAGCCCAAGGAACACGATCGCCGCGGCCACGCCCGGGGGGGCGCCGCCGGGCACGCCTTCGACCACCAGCATCGCCGGGACCAGGATCGCGGCGCCCACGATCAGCGTCAGCGCGCCGAGCCAGATGCCGTCCACGGGCGGGCAGCGGCGGGTCAGGATCGAGCCCGCGGCGTAGCAGACCGTGGCCGCGAGGCAGGCCAGCCGGCCCAGCGCCTCGAGGTCGCCCCCGGCCGCCGCCAGCGTGCCCGGGCCGAGCAGGATGGCGGCGCCCAGGAGGCCCATCGCGAAGCCCCCCGCCTTTCGCCAGGTCAGCCGGTCGCCGGGCACCAGCCAGTGCGCGAGGGGCAGCACGAACAGGGGCAGGACCGCCATCGTGAGGCCCGCGAAGGCGGAAGGAACGTGCTGCTGGCCCCAGGAGAGCAGGAAGAAGGGCAGGGCGGCGGTGGCGATCCCGATCAGCACCACGAACAGGGCCAGGGAGCGCGAGGGCCGGGGCAGGGGGCGCCCCATGAGGGCTGCGAGACCGGCGAGCGCCACGGCGCCGAGCGTGGTGCGCGCGGCGGCCACCGTGACGGGCCCATAGCCGCCGAGGGCGATCTTCACGACCATGAACGTGCCGCCCCAGATCAGCCCGAGGGCCAGCACGGAGAGGTAGTTGGCGCGGGTGGGCGCGGAGACGGGAGCGTCGGTGGTGACCATGGGTCGGAGCTAGGGCGCGGAGGCGCGCTTGCCCATCACCGGGGCGCGTTTGCAGGGGGCGGCGCACCGCCCCCTGCTATTTTTATGTCCGTGCAAAGTACTGTATTTGCGAAGAAAAAATAGGGAATCGTCAGTTCCGCGCCTTGTCCACCATCTTGCCGTCCGAGATCCACGGCATCATCTCGCGGAGCTTCTCGCCGACGCGCTCGATCTGGTGCTCGTCGTTGAGGCGGCGGGTGGCCTTGAACGAGGGCTGGCCGACGCTGTTCTCCTGCATGAAGTCGCGCACGAACTTGCCGGTCTGGATGTCGCGCAGCACCGCCTTCATCCGCGCCTTGGTCTCGTCGTAGGGCAGGATGCGGGGGCCGGAGACGTACTCGCCGTACTCGGCGGTGTTCGAGATCGAGTAGTTCATGTTGGCGATGCCGCCCTCGTAGATCAGGTCCACGATCAGCTTAACCTCGTGCAGGCACTCGAAATAGGCCATCTCGGGCTCGTAGCCCGCCTCGACCAGCGTCTCGAAGCCCATGCGGATCAGCTCCACCAGACCGCCGCAGAGCACCGCCTGCTCGCCGAAGAGGTCGGTCTCGCACTCCTCGCGGAAGTTGGTCTCGATGATGCCCGAGCGGCCGCCGCCGATGGCCGAGCAGTAGGACAGGCCGATCTCCAACGCCTTGCCGCTCGCGTCCTGATGGACGGCCACGAGGCAGGGCACGCCGCCGCCCTTCTGGTACTCGCCGCGCACCGTGTGGCCGGGGCCCTTGGGCGCCATCATGATGACGTCGACGCCTGCCTTCGGCTCGATCAGGCCGAAATGCACGTTGAGCCCGTGGGCGAAGGCGATCGCGGCGCCGTCGCGCAGGTTGTCGTGGACATATCTCCGGTAGGTCTCGGCCTGCAGCTCGTCGGGCATGGTGAACATGATCAGGTCGCACCAGGCCGCGGCCTCCTCGATGCCCATGACCTTGAGGCCCTCGCCCTCGGCCTTGGCGCGGCTCGGCGAGCCCTCGCGCAGCGCCACGACCACGTTCTTGGCACCCGAGTCGCGCAGGTTCAGCGCGTGGGCGTGGCCCTGGCTGCCGTAGCCGAGGATGGCGACCTTCATGTCCTTGACGAGGTTCACGTCGCAATCGCGGTCGTAGTAAACGCGCATGGTGTCTCTCCTGTCCGATGCTGGGGGCGGCTTACGAGGCGCTGCGCGCGGAGGCCACCGGGGCGGGGGTTTGCGGGGCGGGGCGTTCCGAGGTAGCCATTCGCGGAATCGGCCATTCCGGGATATGTCATGCTCGACGCCACCGACCGCGCCCTCCTGCGCCACTGGCAGGCCGAACCCGAGGCGCAAGTCACGGAACTGGCGGCACGAGTGGGGATCAGCCAGTCCCACGCCTCGCGCCGGATCGAGCGCCTGCGCGAGACCGGCGTCCTGCGCGGCGTGCACGGGGTCGTCGACTGGCGCGCGGCGGGCTGGTCGGTGGAGGTGAGCTTGCGCTTCACGCTGGAGAAGTCCGACCCGCGGGCGCTCGATGCCTTCCTGGCGGCGGCACGCGAGATCCCGGAAGTGGTGGAGATCCAGACGTTTCTGGGCCGCGTGGACGTGCGGCTGGCCGTCGTGGCGCGCGATCTGGCAGACTGGCAGCGCATCTGGCGGACGCGCATCCTGGCGCTTCCGCACATCGCCGAGGTGGAGCCGCTGATGCATGTGGCGCAGGTGAAGACCGATGCGATCCTGCCCGTCTAGGCGGCGAATGGCGGCGGGGGGGCGCCGGGCGTGCACCCCCCGTACACCCCCCGTGCAGACCGGGGGCGTCGGAGGGGGCTCTGCCCCCCGGCGCGTTCGCGCAGGGCTTCGCCCGTTCGCGGGCGGATCGGTCCACTGGACCGATCCCGGGAAGCCCGCGAACCCCGGAGGTATTTTGGAAGCAAGGATCGGGAGCGGAGGGTGATTGCGCTCGACGAGACCGACCGGGCGATCCTGCGGGTGGTGCAGGGGAACGCGATGCTGTCGGCGGGGGCCGTGGGGCGCGCGGTGGGGCTGAGCCAGCCGGCCACGTGGCGGCGGCTTCAGCGGCTGCGCGAGGCGGGCGTGCTGGCGGGGCGGGAACTGAGCCTCGATCTGGAGAAGTTGGGCTTCGGGGTGACGGTGTTCCTCGGCGTGAAGCTGGCGGCGCGGGCGCGGGTCGGGGTCGAGGACTTCGAGCGCGCGGTCTCGGCCATTCCCGAGGTGCGCCGGGTGGAGCACGTGCTCGGGCGCTACGACTACCGCCTGCGGGTGGTGGCGCGCGATCTGGCGGACTTCGAGCGGGTGCTGCGGCGGCGGGTGATGGCGCTGCCGGGAGTGGGCGAGATCGAGGCCAACGTGATGCTGAGCGAGGAGCGGCGGCCGGGGCCTTTGTGACCGTTGGGAGGGGGACGGTTCGAGGGCCAGTCCGCGTTCCGCGCCCCGGGCCTGACCCGGGGCCTCTGGGTGCCGTTGGCGCTTCGGGTCGGGGTGGGGCGACGGTGGCTGGCGGAGGCCCCGGCGCAGGGCCGGGGCGGGTGGCGCTGACGGAGGGGTGGCACTCCGCGACCGCCCCCCGCGCCGTCTTGCCCACCGCGGCGCGCCCGTGGCACCACCGACGCACAACGGAGGTCCGCCATGGCACTGCTCGACGACGTCGATCCCGAGGGGCTCGAGGAATTCTCGGTGGTCTTCACCGACCGCTCGCTCAACCACATGTCGAAGACCTTCCAAGAGGTCATGCGCGACATCCACGGCGGCCTGCGCCGGGTCTACGGCGCGGACCACGTGGCCGTGATCCCCGGGGGCGGCACCTTCGCGATGGAGGCCGTGGCGCGGCAGCTGGGCCAGGGCGCGCGGGCGCTGGTGGTGCGCAACGGGTGGTTCTCCTACCGCTGGAGTCAGATCATGGAGGCGGGCGCCTTCACGGAAGGCGTCGAGGTGATGAAGGCCCGGCAGGAGGGCAACGACAGCCGCTCGCCCTTCGCGCCCGCGCCCATCGAGGACGTGACCGCGCGCATTCGCGAGACGAAACCGGACGTCGTGTTCGCGCCGCACGTGGAGACCTCGGCGGGCGTGATCCTGCCCGACGCCTACATCCGCGCGATGGCGGAGGCGGCGCATGAGGTCGGCGCGCTGGTCGTGCTCGACTGCATCGCCTCGGGCTGCGTGTGGGTCGACATGCGGGCGGCCGGCGTCGACGTGCTGATCTCGGCGCCCCAGAAGGGGTGGAGCGCCTCGCCCTGCGCCGGGCTGGTGATGCTGAGCGAGGCCGCGCGCGAGCGGGTCGAGGCGCGGCGCAGCGACAGCTTCTCGATCGACCTCGCCAAGTGGCTGTCGATCATGGACGCCTACGTGGGCGGCGGGCACGCCTACCACGCGACCATGCCGACCGACGCCCTGCGGGTGTTCCGGGATGCCATGGCGGAGACGGTAGGCTTCGGGCTCAAGCGCGCCTGCGAGGCGCAGTGGGCGCTGGGCGACCGGGTGCGGGGGATGCTGGCCGCCAAGGGCCTTCGCTCGGTCGCGGCCGAGGGGTTCGGGGCGCCGGGCGTGGTGGTGACCTATGCGCCGTCCGACGAGGTGAAGTCGGGGGCGGCGTTCGCGAAGCGCGGCGTGCAGATCGCGGCGGGCGTGCCGCTGCAGTGCGACGAGCCGGCGGACTTCGCCACGTTCCGGCTGGGGTTGTTCGGGTTGGACAAGCTGCGGGACGTGGAGGGGACCGCGGGGCGGCTGGGGCGGGTGCTGGACGACGTGTTTCCGGGGTAGCGGGTATCGCCGGGGCTCTGCCCCGGACCCCGAGGTATTTGCGGCCAGAGGAAGGTTAGGGACGCCCCGGACTTGATCTGGGGCCTCTGGTTGCCGTCGACGATGGCCGCGGAGCGGAACGCTCGTGGATGGCCGAGGCCCCGGCGCTAGGCCGGGGCGTTGGGCGCGGGGCGTCAGGACGTGCCGAGGCCCATCCGCATCGCCAGCCGCCGCAGCGCTGGAATGTCGTGGAGGGCGCCGACCCCTAGCGCGCGCAGGCCGCCCAGGCCGCCCGACATCGAGGCGCGGTTGAGGGCGTCGATGCCGGCGAGGCGCAGGGCGACGTCGCCCCGACGGGCGCGATCGTAGCGGCGGAGCATGGCGTCCGTGCCGATCGCCTCGCGGTCGGCGCAGAGGTCGCGCAGGGCGGCGACGTCGGCGAGCGAGGTGTTCAGGCCTTGCGCCCCGATGGGCGGCATGGCGTGGGCGGCCTCGGCGGCGAGCGCCACGCGGCGCGCGGTGATCCGGTGCGCGGCGCGGGTGCGGATCGGCCAGCCCTGGGGCTTCGAGACCACGTCGAGCGCGCCCATGATACCGGCCGAGCGGTCCTGCACCTCGGCGGCGAAGGCGGCCGGGTCGAGCGCCTGGCGGCGGCGCTGCGCCTCGGCGCGGTCCATCCACACCACGGCGGAGCGGTGGCGCCCCTCGCGGTCCGGCAGGGGGACCAGCGTGAAGGGGCCGCCGGAGCGGTGGACCTCGGTGCTGACGCCCTCGTGGGGGGCGGCGTGGGCGACCGCGAAGACGAGGGCGGTCTGGCCGTAGTCGAGCGTGGTGGCCTCGATGCCCGCCGCGTGGCGCACGGGGCTGTCGCGTCCGTCGCAGGCGAGGAGGAGGCGGGCCGCGAGCTTCGTGCCGTCGGTGAGGGTGACGCGGATGCCGCTCTCGCGGGCGAAGAGGGAGGCGAAGCCGGTGCCAAGGCGGAGGTCGACCGCGGGCAGGGCCTCGGCGCGGGCGAGCAGCTCGCGGCGCAGGAGCCAGTTGGGGAAGTTCCAGCCGAACTGCGCCTCGCCCACGTCGCCGGCCTCGAAGTCGCGCGCGACGGGCGGCTCGCGCGAGGCGTCCACGATGCGCATGACGCGCAGCTCGGTGCCGTGGGGGGCGAGGGCGTCCCACGCGCCGGCGCGGTCGAGCAAGGCGCGGGCGGGCTGCAGGAGGGCGACGGTGCGAAGGTCGGCGCCGGGCAGGTCCTCGCCGGTGACGGGGGGCGCCGGGTCGAGGAGCGTGACGTGGATGCCCTCGGCGCCGAGCGCGCAGGCGGCGGCGAGGCCGGCGGGGCCGGCGCCCGAGATCGCGATGTCGGTGACGAAGTCCATGCCCCGGACCTAGGGCGCCGCGGCATCAGGCGCCAGCGATGCGGCGAAGGAACGCGGCGAGGTCGGGGGCGTGGTGGTGGACGTGATCCCCTTCCGCGCGCGCGGGGGCGACGTGGACCGTGGCCATGCCGCTCTCGTGGGGGACGAGGAGGTTGCGGGCGCTGTCCTCGAACATCGCCGCCGCCCGGGGGTCGAGGCCGTCGAGCGCCCAGACCGCCTCGAAGGCGGCGCGGTCGGGCTTGGGGTGGAGGCCCGCCTCCTCGACGCCGTGCACCGCGTCCCAGCCGTCCGCGAGGCCGCGCGCCTCCAGCACCCGGCGGGCGTAGGCGGCCGTGCCGTTGGTATGGACGATGCGGCGCCCGGGAAGGGCGGCGAGGACTTCGGCCAGCGCGGGGTCAGGCCGGAGCGCGCCGAAGTCGATGTCGTGGACGTCGGCGAGGAAGGGGTGCGGGTCGATGCCGTGCTCGCGCATGAGGCCGGCCAGCGTGGTGCCGTGCCGCTCCCACCAGGAGCGGCGGAGGCGCGCGGCCTCGGCCTGCGTCACGCCGAGCAGGTCCACGATCCACCGCTCCATGCGCGCCTCGATCTGCGGGAACAGGGGCGCGGCGGGGGGGTAGAGCGTCTCGTCGAGGTCGAAGACCCAGGTGCGGACGTGGGCGAAGGCGGGGTGCATGGGGGCCGCGTAAGCCCGGCGCGGTTGCGCCGCAAGCCCGCGCCCCGGTAGGGTCCGGCACCATCCGGAGTGTCCCGCCGCCCATGCCGCCGCCCGCCGACGCCTATGCCATGATCCTCGACGCCATCGACCGCGGGCTCTACCGGCCCGGCGACCGGCTGGTGGAGTCCGAGCTGGCCGAGCGGCTGGGGGTCTCGCGCACGCCGATCCGCGAGGCGCTGCAGCGGCTGGAGACCCAGAGTCTCCTGCGCCGCGAGGGGCGCTCGCTGATCGTGGCCTCCTTGGGCCACGACGAGATGGCGGAGCTCTATGCGGTGCGCACGGAGCTGGAGGCGCTGGCCGCGCGGCTGGCGGCGCGCCACGCCGCGCCCGAGGAGATCCGGGTGCTCGCGGCGATGGCCGCGGAGGACCGGGCGCTGCTGGGCGACGCCGCGGCCCTGTCGCTGGCGAACCGGCGGTTCCACATGCAGATCCACCGCGCGTCCCACAACCGCTTCCTCGTGCAGCAGCTCGGCATCGTGCACCGGTCGATGGCGCTGATGGCGACCACCTCGCTGGCGGTGCCGGGGCGGGACGCGGCGGCGCTGGCGGAGCACGACCGCATCGTGGCCGCGATCGCCCGGCGCGACGAGGAGGGCGCCGCGGAGGCGCTGCGCCGGCATCTCTCGGAGGCGTTCGAGGTGCGGCTGCGCCACCTCGCCGAGGCCTGACGCTAGCTCAGGCGGCGCGGGCGAGGCGGAGGGGGCGCACCGGGGCCGGGGCGGGCGGGTCGGCCGTGTCCGCGCCCGCGTCCGCGTCGGCTCCGCCGAAGGCTCCGTGGGCCGTCTTCTCCCAGTGGAACGGGCGCAGCACCAGCTCCACGGCGGCGCGGGCCACGGCGAGGGTGGCGAGCGGGAAGTAGAGCTCCATCGTGGGCACCCAGCGGCGGAGGGGGCGGTGGTGCTCGGCCCGGAGCGCGGCGCGGCCCACGGCGATGTTGAGGAGCGTCATGGCGGGCATGGCGACGGCGAGGCCCCAGGCGAAGCCCTCGGGCATCCCGCGCGCGACCGGGTGGGGCACCCCGAAGGTCATCACGAGGGTGGACCACATGAAGGGCAGGAACGCCGCGTTCAGGATCGCGCCGAGGAACAGGGCGTGGAAGCCCAAGCTTCGCCGCCAGCCGAGGTCGCGCAGGAGCGCCACGGGGCGCGCGGCGTGGACCGACCAGGTCATCATGTAGCCCTTCATCCAGCGCGAGCGCTGGCGGACCCAGGCGCCTGGCGCGGCGGCGGCCTCCTCCATGGTCGTGACGCCGATCACCTCGGTGCGGTAGCCGGCGCGGGCGAGGCGCACGCCGAGGTCGGCGTCCTCGGTGACGTTGTGCGCGTCCCACGCGCCCGCCGCCTCGAGCGCGCGGCGGCGGAAGAACGGCATTAGGTAGCAAACGCACCATCGACGTGGGTGATCGCGCAGGTGTAGAACGTTACTATCTCTACATGACCCAACATACAGTTAGCGGCCTGCTTTCGAAGCGTGATGAGATCATGGGAGAGCTAGTTGCGCTGCGGCAGCAACAAGCTGAGTTATTCAACGATGTCTCGGCGATCGACCGTGTTCTTGACGCCCTTGGCTATGAAGGTAATCTCGAGTCGCGACAGCCTAGGCAGGCACGGCTTGTAATATTTGCGCGAAATGAACTCCGCCAATTTCTTCTCCGAGAACTCCGAAAAGGGGAGCCTCTAACCAGTCGGGATTTGTCTGAGCGAATATGCCTCGAAGAAGGGAAGGATATTCGGGATCAGAGAATGGTCATTGAGGTAACGAGGCGTGTTTCTAAGGCAATGCGATTATTGAGGGAGCGAGGTATCGTTAATGGAGAGAAAGACAGTGCGCGTAGATACGTGTGGACCTTGAAGTGAGCACAATAGGAACTGTACCTTGTCGGAGTCCGTTCGGATGGTAGAACCTGCACATACGAATGACTACAAGCTCACCGACGAGCATAAAGAGAAGTTTAAATCGTGGATAAATGAACGAGCTACTTTGATAGGTAAGTGTAGCATTTGCGGCGCACGTTCGTGGACCGTGCTTCCAGACTTCATTCAGCTAAACCCGTACAAGGGCGGCAACGTGATCCTCGGAGGTACTGTATATCCAAATATTGGATTGGTTTGTTCTAATTGCGGCAATACTCATTTGATTAACGCTATAGCTGCGGGGATTTTAGACTCCGGAAATGATATTGCGGAGCAAATGCGTCGGTGGACGCAGGATGACTGATTCTGAGACTGAATCGAGGGAAGTCGAACAAGCACGTGCGCTTGACGTACATCGACCGATGGGTGCCCTATTATCCCATACTCACATCGAGAGGCGTCTGGAAACAGTCGCAGTGACACGAGACGATGTTGCAAACGTCAAAGTGTTCGATGGCCTAGCAGCAGTCGCGGGAGGGTTCGGTATGTTCCTGCTATCTGGATCTGGCTGGGTACTTGCGGAGAGGTGGCTTAGTTCCACGAACCAACGTTGGGACGCTTTTGGTGGCTTCTGCCTTGCAGCCGCTATTTTCGGTGTGTTCTGCATTCTGGGCGGCGCATATTTCCATGCAAGAAAGCGCGCCATAATTGATTCCTTATTCTCCTCGGATCAGAATACTCGGTAGAGGTATTAATCCTCAACCTAGCCAGAAATTCAGGTCATCGTTCACTACTTGCTTTGCGCTGCCAGTATCCCTTCCAAGTCCGGCTAACGCCGTGAGCCAGCGCCAGACTGGTAGCGCCACGTAGCTGCGCACCATTGCCTGCACGGCGGTTGTCCTCCCGCCACGCCATCTCACCCGCGTAAGCAGCGAGGTACTTGCCTGAGATATGGTGGTGAACGCCCACCTCCGCGCGACGAAGGCGAGAGAAGAACGATTCGGCTGAGTTCGTGCAGGCCCCGTCAGCCGAGTATGCTTCGTTGTGGTTGATCCGCCGGGTGTCGAACTCGATGTGAAAGTCATCCCAAGCAGCCGCCTCGTCCGCGAAGACAACAGAACCGTCCTCGATGCGGTTGCGAAGGGTATCCACCGCGTCCGCTTCTCGCGCTTTGACCACCACGAACGTCCGCCCCCGACGCTCACGTCCGACTACCACCACGCGGCGCTTCGAACTCTTGTTCTCCTTTCGGCGGCGATCTACCCGATGGAGGCGCCGATTGTTCGGGCGGACATGACCACCGAAGTAGGCGCCATCGACCTCTACCTCACCTTTGAGGTCGCTGATTTCCGCCTGATAGTCAGCCATCGCCTCCCTGATCTTATGGGCCAGGACGAAGGCGGTTTTGTACTGCACCCCTAACTCGCGAGAGAGCTGCAAAGCCGGGACACCCTTCGCTCCGTTGACGAAGATCGCCAGAGCTAGGAGGATGTCGCGGAACGCCAGCTTCCGACTGGCGAAGATCGTGCCGCTCGTGACGCTGAACTGGTGATAGCATCCTCGGCACTTATACTTTCGCCGCGTAGTTATCGCGTAGGGTTCAAGGGCACCGCATCGGGGACAGAACGGCTGCCCATCAGTTTCCTGCCAGCGAATTTGGCAAAACAACGCATACGATTCCTCCTCGCCCATCCGGGCGACCCGGCTTACGGGAAGGTCCCGTGCCTTGGGTGAAAGGAGGAAGTGTTGCATGATCTCCTTGCCAACGATTTTCGTTGGCGTTGGTGATATGCGTTGCCCTTACTTGAGTCAACGGTTTTCGTTGACGTTGACTATGTATGGACGGTGCGCCATCAAGCATCCATGACTCCTGAGCAGTGTCGCGCAGCGCGCGGTTGGTTAGATATCTCGCAGGGCGCGTTGGCCGAAGCTGCGTCGGTTTCCCTCTCGACCGTACGAGACTTTGAGAAGGGGCGCCGGACGCCTGTGGTTAACAATTTGAAGGCGATGAAATCAGCGCTGGAAGGCCGGGGGATATCGTTTCTTGAAAGCGGCATAACTGGGCCACCTTCCACGATTGTGAACGTTGACCAGTAAGGTAGCCGTAGCTAGTGTAGGGCATCTGTGGAGGCAGGGGGAATCGAACCCCGCCGGGCGCCCTGCAAGTGACACCGCCATCACCCGATGGACTGCCCCCGTAGATGCTCGCCCGCGTCAGCGGGTCATTTGCCATCCCCCTGCGCGGCTTCACGGCCTTCCGCGAGGTTGGGGTAAGGTTGGGGCGACGATCTGGGTCTATGAGTCGGTTCGTCGTCCCACTCCGGTGGAAGACTGTACTCCTTAGTAACGTCATCTTTGAGCAAGCGGCCTATGTCGAATAAGCGGCAGCATTCCTTTCCGATTTGCTTCTCGTGAAAGTCTCGACCGAACCTTTCTCGTGCGAGGCTTTCGATCATGGGAGGGCGCAAGGGCTGTCCGGAATCGCGGAGAACCGTTTCGATCATTACTCCAACAGTGATCTTGCCCTGTTCCACTTCCGCGCTGCTAAGAGTCTCCGGAGGTTTTGGGATACGCGGTTTCGGTCGCGCCCTTGCGGTCCCCCGTAGACGGGCGAGCACGCTACTGACGTGATCCAATTCTTCTATCTCGCTTTTGTTTAGCGAAATTTGCTTCTGCGAATTCTCGATATCCTGCGCAAGCTGTTCGTTCAGCTTCGCAAGTTCAGTTCGTCTGCGGTCAATCCTAACAGAATCGTCCAACGTACCCTCCCTTGGGTTCGAGGTAATCCGAACGCTCCATCGCAGCAACAAGAAATCGAGAAAAGTTCAATATTATCAGCTACATATGCTATCATATGGGCAAGCATATGTGACATTGGATTGCTAAAGCATTGATTCTGAATGGTTGGTGCTTTTGCTACCTAATGCCGCGGAAGAACACGGTGGTGCCGCCGAGGGGCACCACGAGGCCGAGCCGCGCGATGCCGGGCAGCACGAGGCGGAACCAGGTCGCGTACTCGATGGCGAAGCAGCGGGCCATCCAGTTGCGCGAGGCGTTGTAGTAGTCGAGCCGGCCCTGGAGGCAGGCGAGGTCGGGGCCCGCGGCCTGGAAGCGCCGCGCGACGCGCAGGAGCGTGTCCGCCTCGGGGGCGTCCTCGGCGTCGAACACGCCCACGAAGTCGCCGCGCGCGAAGTTCAGCGCGTAGTTCATGGCGCGCGGCTTGGTGCGGGGGCGGCCGTCGGGCACGGGGACGGCGCGCATCCACGCGGGCAGGGCGGCGTCCGCCAAGGCGGCGCGGGTGGCGCGGTCGCCGGCCTCGACCACGAGCAGGACCTCGAGCGCGGAGCGGGGGTAGCGCAGCGCCTCCATGCGGCGCAGCAGCGCGGGCACGATGCGCGGCTCGTCGTGGAGCGGCACCAGGATCGAGAGGCGGGGCAGGGGGGCGGCGGCCTCGCCGCGCCGGGTCCGGAAGGCCGGGCCGGGGGCGCGGCGCAGGGCGCGGAGGGCGAGGAGGCGCAGCGCGAGGTTCGCGGCCATGGCGGCGAGCCCGGCGAGGGTGGCGGCCTGGACCGCGGCGGCGGGGGCGAGCACGAAGGCGGCGGCGGCGAGCACCGCGGCGCCGGTCACGAGGGTGCCGGCGCGGCTGCGCTCCCAGTCGCGGCAGCTCATGGCGCGCGGGGGGCGGCACTCGGCGCGGCGGGCGAGCGCGGGGCCCATCGCCTCGCCCATGCGCCGCTCGACGGCCGCGCGCGAGGCGACCGCGAAGCGACAGGGCAGGAGCGCGGGGGGCAGGGCCGCGCGCAGCTCGTCCATCCGCTCCGGCGCGGCGGTGGCGATCAGCACGGCGCCCCCGACGCGGCCCACGGGCACGGCGCGGAAGCGCACCGCGAGGGCGGGGGGCATCCTCCGCACGAGGGCCAGCGCGGCGGCGCCCGCGTCGGGCAGCGCGTGGAGGCGGCCCAGCCCGAGCTGCTCGGCCAAGGCGTCGAGCACGGCGCCCTCGGGGGCGATGCCGTGGGCCACGAGGATCTCGCCCAGCATCGCGGCTTCGGCGAGCTGGAGGTCGAGGGCGCGGGCCAGCTCGCCCGGGGTGACGACGCCCCGCGCCAGGAGGATCGCCCCGAGGGTGCGGCGCAGGCCGGTGGAGGCCAGGGCCACGGGCCGGAGAGATCGCGAGGGCGGCAGGGCGGTCATGGCGCCGACCCTGCGCGGCGGTGGTTAACGCGGCGTTAAGCCGCCGCGTCGTCCTTGGCCCGGTCCATGGCGGCGGCGAAGTCGTCGAACAGGTAGGCGCTGTCCTGCGGCCCCGGCGAGGCCTCGGGGTGGTACTGCACCGAGAACACGGGGCGCCCCGACAGGCGGATGCCGCAGTTCGAGCCGTCGAAGAGCGAGACGTGCGTCTCCTCGACGCCCGCGGGCAGGGTCTGGGCGTCCACGGTAAAGCCGTGGTTCATGGAGGTGATCTCCACCTTGCCGTCGCGGCGGCGCTGCACGGGGTGGTTCGCGCCGTGGTGGCCGTGGTTCATCTTCACGGTCCGCGCGCCCAGCGCCATGGCGAGGAGCTGGTGGCCGAGGCAGATGCCGAAGACCGGCAGGCCGCTGTCCACCATCTCGCGGATCACGGGCACCGCGTACTCGCCGGTGGCGGCCGGATCGCCGGGGCCGTTCGAGAGGAACAGGCCGTCGGGGTTCAGCGCGCGGACCTCCTCGGCGGTGGCGGTGGCGGGCAGCACGGTGACGTCGCAGCCGACGTGGGCGAGTGAGCGCAGGATGTTGCGCTTGGCGCCGTAGTCGATGGCGACGACGCGGTGGCGGGCATCCGGGCGCGGGGCCGCGAAGCCCTCGCCCCAGGCCCACTTACCCTCGCCCCAGGCCCACTTGCCCTCGCCCCAGCGGTAGCTCTGGCGGGTCGTCACTTCCTTGGCGAGGTCGAGGCCCACGAGGCCGGAGAAGCCGCGCGCCTGAGCGACGAGGGCCTCCAGATCGAAGTTTCCCTCGGGGTCGTGGGCCAGCGCCACGTGGGGCGCGCCCTGCTGGCGGATCGCGCGGGTGAGGCGCCGGGTGTCCACGCCGCCGATGCCGATGCGGCCCCGGCGGGCGAGCCAGGTGCCGAGGTCCTCGGCGGCGCGCCAGGACGAGGGCGCGGTCGGGTCCCAGCGCACCACCATGCCGGCCGCGACCGGGTCGGCGGTCTCGTCGTCCTCGGGGGTGACGCCGGTGTTGCCGATGTGGGGGAAGGTGAAGCACACGACCTGCCCGGCATAGGACGGATCGGTCATGATCTCCTGGTAGCCGGTCATGGCGGTGTTGAAGCACAGCTCCGCGGTGGCGGTGCCGACGGCGCCGAAGCCCATCCCGTGGAACACGGTCCCGTCGGCGAGGGCGAGGCAGGCGGTTGGGTGCGGCATCGCGGGACCTCCGGGGGGCGTGGGCAAACGCCGGGCGATCTATGCGGCGGGCGCCGCGGGGTCAAGGCGGGGCGCCGGGCGGGGGGGGGCGTTGAACCGGGCCGCGCGGAGCGGTATCGGGGCCTTCACGCATCGTGCGGGGGAGTGGCACATGGACTTGCGGACACGTCTGAGCGAGGCCCTGAAACGGGCCATGAAGGACAAGGACGCCACGCGGCTGGGGACGCTGCGGCTGATCAACGCCGCGCTGAAGGACCGCGACATCGAGCTGCGCGCCGAGGGGCGCGAAGTGGGCGACGCCGAGGCCACCGCGATCCTGGCCAAGATGGTCAAGCAGCGGCAGGAATCGGCCCGCGCCTACGAGGAGGGCGGCCGCCTGGAGCTGGCCGAGGCCGAGCGCGCCGAGATCAAGGTGGTCGAGGAGTTCCTGCCCCGCCAGCTCTCGGAGCGCGAGGCCGAGGCGGCGATCGCGGCGGCGATCTCGGAGACCGAGGCCAGCTCGATCCGCGACATGGGGCGGGTGATGGCGGCGCTGAAGGCGCGCCACGCGGGGCGGATGGACTTCGGGGCCGCGGGCGCGGCGATCAAGGCGCGGCTGAGCTAGGGGCGACGGTCAGGGGGCTTTGCCCCCAGCGAGCTTGTGCTCGCTTCCCCCAAGGTATTTTGGAAACGAAGACGAGGGGCGGGGTTTCTACGCCGCGCTTCGGTGTCTTGGACGTCGCTGGCGTATTTGACGCTAGGACGACCCTGCAAGCAGCCTGACCCCAAATCGTTGCGGAAGTGGTGTCGGGAACGCCTCCCGCGCCCCTCAGAGCTGCTCGACGGTGGCCTTCTCGGTCGAGAAGGCGAGGAAGCCGGCGATGGGCTCGGCGGCCGCCTCGCTCGGGGCCTCGTAGCTCCAGGCGATGTCGTCGATGCGCGCGGACTGGCCCACGTAGGAGTAGTAGGTGGCCTCGCCCTTCCCGTCGGCGCGGGTGGTGGTGGCGGAGCGGTCCAGCAGCGCCATCGCCACGTCCTCGCGCGGGAAGTAGACCACGGGGGCGCGATCGCCCTCGTGGAGGAGCACGGCGTTGCGGCTCTCGACCACCACGCCGTCGGGGGTGCGGACGGTCCAGGCGCCTTCGGCGGGGGTGATCTCGATGCGGGCCATGGGCATTCCTCCGGGCGTGAAGCGCGCACCCTAAGCGCAACGCGGCAGTGGGGGCAACGGGGCGGATCGGGGGGGCTAGAGCGGCGCGCAGGCGCGCTCCAGCCACGCGCGGTCAGCGCCGTCCACGCGGGGGCCGACCTTCGCGAGCACCTCGGCGTGGTAGCCGTCGAGCCAGGCCCGCTCCTCGGGACCGAGCAGATCGGCGACCACGAGGCGGCGGTCGAGCGGCACCCAGGTCAGGCACTCGAAGCGGAGCATGGGGCGGTCGCCCTCGCGCCCGCCTTCGGGGGCGGGGCGGACCACGGCGAGGTTCTCGAGCCGGATGCCGTAGTGGCCCTCGCGGTAGTAGCCCGGCTCGATCGACAGGATCATGCCGTCCTCGAGGGGGACGTCCGACACGCGGCTGATGCGCGCCGGCCCCTCGTGGACGCCGAGGAAGACGCCCACGCCGTGGCCCGTGCCGTGGCCGTAGTCGCGCCCCTCGGCCCAGAGCGGCGCGCGGGCGAGGGCGTCGAGGTGGCACCCGGCGACGCCGTGGGGGAAGCGCGCGCGGCTGAGCGCGATCAGTCCCTGCAGCACGCGGGTCGCGTCGTGCGCGGCCTCGGCGGGCAGGGTGCCGAGCGCGATCGTGCGCGTCACGTCGGTCGTCCCGTCCTCGTACTGGCCGCCGGAGTCGACCAGCAGCACGCCGTCGCGGTCCAGCGCGCGGTCGGTGTCCTCGTTCACGCGGTAGTGGACGATGGCCCCGTTGGGGCCGCTGCCGGCAATGGTCTCGAAGGCGATGTCGTGGAGCGCGTCGGTCTCGCGGCGGAAGCCCTCTAAGGCGTGCACCACGTCGATCTCGGTGGCGCCCTCGGGGCGGTCCTCGTCGAGCCAGCGCAGGAAGCGGCACATGGCGGCGGCGTCGCGGAGGTGCGCCTCGGTGGTGCCGGCGATCTCGGCCGCGGTCTTGCGGGCCTTGGGCAGGGCCACGGGGTCGGCCATGGCGACCGGCTCGGGGATGAGGTCGCGCAGGGCGACGGGGCAGGTGGCCGGGTCGTAGCCGGTGGGGCCGAGACCGGCGAGCAGGGCGGGCAGGTCGTCCCACGCGACGGCGCGCACATCGGCGCCCAGGTGCTCCGCCACGGGGGCGAGCTTGGCTGGGTCGCAGACCACGTCCACCGAGGCGTCGGCGTGGACGATCGCGGCGGCTTGCACGATCGGCGTGCGGGCGATGTCGGCGCCGCGCAGGTTCAGGAGCCAGCAGACGGCGTCGGGCTGAGTGGTGACGAAGGCGCGGGCCTTGCGCGCGACGGCGTCGGCGATCTCGCGGCGCTTCTCGGCGTGGGGGCGCCCCGCGAGGCGTTCGGGCCAGGCACGGGCGGGCGCGGCCGGCGGGGCGGGGCGGTCGGTCCAGACGGCGTCGACGCCGTTGGGCACGGGCACGGTCTCGATGTTCGAGACGGCGGCGAGGGGCTCCAGCTCCTTGGGGGTGTGGAGCCAGGGGTCGAAGCCAACGCGGCCACCGTCGGGCAATGCCTCTCGCAGCCAGTCGGCGAGCTTCGTGTCGGGCCAGAGCACGGTCTCGAAGAGGGCCGCGTCGGTCTGGGCGCGCACCTGCACGGTGTAGCGCCCGTCGGTGAACACCGCCGCCCGGTCCCGCAGGATCACCGCGAAGCCCGCCGATCCGGTGAAGCCCGTGAGCCAGGCGAGCCGCTCGTCGCAAGGCGCGACGTACTCGCCCTGGAAGCGGTCGGCGCGGGGGACGAGGAAGGCGTCGAGGTCGCGTGCCTCCATCCACCCGCGCAGCGCGGCCACGCGGGGCGCGGCGGTCTCGGGGCTGGTGGCGACGTCGAAGCTCTGGAGCTGGGTCATGGGGCGGCCTCCTCGGGGGAGGCTTAGGGGGCGGGGGGGCGGAGGCCAACCCGCACCTGGGCGCTCATGCGGCGTTGCGCGACACGTCCCGGCCGTGGGGGGCGCGGAAGTCGATCCGGGGGCCGACGGGGACGATGCCGGTCGGATTTATGCTTACGTGGCTGCCGTAGTAGTGGCGCCGGATGTGGTCCATGCGCACGGTCCCCACCACGCCGGGCACGGCGAAGAGGTCGCGGGTGTAGGCCCAGAGGTTGGGGTAGTCGACCAGCCGGCGCAGGTTGCACTTGAAGTGGCCGTGATAGACCGCGTCGAAGCGCACCAGCGTGGTGAAGAGGCGCCAGTCGGCCTCGGTGATCCGCTCGCCCGCGAGGTAGCGGGAGCGGGCGAGGCGGTCCTCCAGGAACCGCAGCGTCTCGAACAAGGGCTCGACCGCCTCCTCGTAGGCGGCTTGGGTGCGGGCGAAGCCGGCCTTGTAGACGCCGTTGTTGACGGTCTCGTAGATGCGCGCGTTCAAGGCGTCGATCTCGCCGCGCAGGGCCTCGGGGCGGTGGTCGGAGCGCGCGGCGCCGCAGCCGTCGAAGGCGTGGTCGAGCATGCGGATGATCTCGGCGCTCTCGTTGGACACGATGGTGTGGCGCCGCTTGTCCCAAAGCACGGGCACGGTGACGCGGCCGGTGAAGCGGGGGTCGGCCTCGGTGTAGACGTCGCGGAGGTACCGCTTGCCCAGCACGGTGTCGGGGACGACGCCGTCTCCGTCCGCGAAGGTCCAGCCGTCGTCGCCCATGTGCCAGTGGACGACCGAGAGGCCGACGACGTCCTCCAGCCCCTTGATCGTGCGGAAGATCAGCGCGCGGTGGGCCCAGGGGCAGGCGAGGGAGACGTAGAGGTGGTAGCGGCCCGGCTCGGCCTCGAAGCCGCCCTCGCCCGAGGGGCCGGGGCTGCCGTCCGGGGTGATCCAGTTGCGGAACGTGGCGGCCTTGCGCTCGAAGCGCCCGCCGTCGCCGGAGTTCGTGCTGTCGCTGTGGATCCACTGTCCGTCGTCGAGGTGGCCCATCGGTCGTCTCCCTGAGGCGGTGCGTCGGGGCGTCAACGCGCGAGGGGGGCGGAGGGCGATGTGGAGGGGCGCAGAGGGGGTGTGCGGGGCGGGAGCGAGCGCCTTCGCCGTGGAGGGGTGCGCCCGTGGTGGGCGGAGGCCCCGATGCAGGGTCGGGGCGGGGTGCGCCGTTCGGGACATGGCACGCCCCGGACTTGATCCGGGGCCTCTGGTGGACGTCGGCGCTGCCGTGGCGGAGCGGGACGCCCGTGGTGGGCCGAGGCCCCGGCTCGAGGCCGGGGCGCGGTGCGCGATCTGCCTCGGTTCCGCCCTACGCAACCCGACGGCGGGGCCGGGCGGCGGCGCGGGCGCGCTTCTTGGGGTCGGCGTCGAACAGGGCGGCGAGCTGCTCGGTCATGGCGCCCGCCAGCTGGTCCACGTCGGTGATGGTGACCGCGCGGCCGTAGTAGCGGGTCACGTCGTGGCCGATGCCGATGGCCAGCAGCTCCACCGCGCGGCGGCGCTCCACCATGGCGATCACGTCGCGCAGGTGCTTCTCGAGGTAGTTGGCCGGGTTCACCGACAGGGTGCTGTCGTCCACGGGGGCGCCGTCGGAGATGACCATCAGGATCTTGCGCGCCTCGGGGCGGCCGACCATGCGGCGGTGCGCCCATTCGAGGGCTTCGCCGTCGATGTTCTCCTTCAGCAGCCCCTCCTTCATCATCAGCCCGAGGTTCGGGCGGACCCGCCGCCAAGGCGCGTCGGCGGACTTGTAGACGATGTGGCGCAGGTCGTTGAGGCGGCCGGGCTGGGCCGGGCGCCCGTCCTTCAGCCACTGCTCGCGGCTCTGCCCGCCCTTCCAGGCGCGGGTGGTGAAGCCCAGGATCTCCACCTTCACGCCGCAGCGCTCCAGGGTGCGGGCCAGCACGTCGGCGCAGATCGCGGCGATCGAGATGGGGCGCCCGCGCATGGAGCCGGAGTTGTCGAGCAGCAGCGTGACCACGGTGTCGCGGAACTCGGTGTCGCGCTCCATCTTGAAGCTGAGCGGCGTGGTGGGGTTGGCGACGACGCGGGCGAGGCGGCCCGCATCCAGGATGCCCTCCTCGAGGTCGAACTCCCAGGAACGGTTCTGCTGCGCCTGGAGACGCCGCTGGAGGCGGTTGGCGAGGCGGCTGACCGCGCCCTTCAGGGGCTCGAGCTGCTGGTCGAGATAGGCGCGCAGGCGCTCCAGCTCGGCGGGCTCGGCCAGGTCGGCGGCCTGCACCACCTCGTCGTGGGCATCCGAGAACACGCGGTAGTCGGGGTCGGCATCCGAGACGGGCGCGGGGGCGGGCGGCTCGGCGGTGGGGTCGGCGTCCTGCTCGGCCTCCTCGCCGGTCTCCTGGTCGGCCATGTCGTCCATCGAGACGTCGGCCTGGGAGGGGTCCTGCTGCTCCTCCTGGGCGTTCTCGGGCGAGGCGTCGGCCTGCTCGTCGTCGTCGTCCTCGCCGGTGCTGTCGGGCTCCTGCTCTTCCTCCTCGCTCTGGCCCTCCTCGTCCTCGGAGTCGTCGTCCGCGTCCGGGTCGTCGCCGAGCTGGTCGCCGTAGCCGAGGTCGTCGATGAGCTGGCGGGCGAGGCGCGCGAAGGCGGCCTGGTCCGAGAGCACGTCGCCCACGGCGTCCGCGCGGTCCCCGACGCTCTCCTCGATGAAGCCCGACCATAGGTCGAGCACGTTCTGGGCGTCGGCGGGCAGGGGGCGCCCGGTGGCCTTCTGCCGCAGCCAGTAGCCGGCGGCGGCGGCGAGCGGGGCCTGCGCCTTGTCGGCGATGTCGCCGTAGCCCTTGCGCCGGGCCTCGGTGCCGATCTTGTGGTTGATGTTGCCCGCGGTGCCGGGCATCTGGCCCGCGCCGGCGGCCTCGCAGCGGGCGGTCTCCATGGCATCGTAGAGCTCGCGCGCCATGTTCCCCTGGGGCAGGTAGCGCGCGTTGACGCCCGCGTCGTGGTGGCGGTGGCGCAGGGCGAAGGCGTCGGCGGTGCCGCGGGCGAGCATCACCTCGTCGCGGGTCATGCGGCGCGTCACCTGCGGCAGGCGCACGGCCTCGTCGGTCCGCCCCGGCGGGTCGACCGAGAAGCTGACGCCCAACTCGCGGTCGTCGGCCAGCACCTTCGTGGCCTCGGCCAGCGCCTTCTTGAACGGATCGGCCGGGTTGTCGGGCTGCTTCGCGGTGGGCTTGCTCATGCCCCCGTATGTAGCCGCGGGCGGGCGGAGCGCAATGCGGCGCGAAACCATCGCGGGAACAGGGGGTTGGGTGGGTGCGCGCTGGCGGGCCAAGGGCTTGCGGCGCATCGGAAAACCCCAGGGAGAGACACCATGAACGCACTTCGCATCCTTCTCGCCGGCGTCGCCGCCACCGCGCTCGCCGCGCCGGCCGTGGCCGAGCAGCACACCGCCGCCACCGACGGCTCCACCGCGGGCGAGATGCGCTGGGAGGACGTGTCGCGCCCCCGTGTCTCGATCGTGCGCCGCGGAGCCGACGGCTCGGTGGTGTTCGGCAACGGCACCGCCGAGGACGCGGCGCCGGGCGCGAACGACCCCTCGCTGGCCCGCCAGATCGAGCGCGCCGACGGGCCGACCACCGGCGCCACCGACACGGAGGAGGCGCGCGAGACCGCAGGGACGATCCGCGAGGCCGACGCGCCCACGATGGGCGAGACCGACGCGGGGGACGGGGCCGGACGCCGGATGGCCGGGGACGCCACCGGCGAGGCCGACGGGATGGCCCCGGACGACATGGCGTCCGGCGGGATGCACGGCGAGATGCACGGGATGATGCACGGTGGCATGGACGGCTTCGACATGGAGGAGTTCGCGCGCGAGATGTTCGAGCAGGGCTACCGGCAGGGCTACGTGGCGGCGATGACCCGCGCGCGGGCCGACATGGGCCGGATGCGCGAGCGCGCCGAGAGCCGGCAGACCCGCCGCGAGCAGCGCGACCAGGCCCGGATGCGCCGCGCCGCCGAGGCGCGCGCCGCGCAGCAGGCCGAGGCCACGCGCCGGATGCTCGACGGGTCGGGCGGCGGCGATGCGCCGATGCGGGGCGAGGCGATGGGCGGCGCCACGATCATCGTGCTGCCCGAGGGCATGAGCCCGCAGCAGTTCGTGGAGCAGCTCGGCCGCCAGTCGCGGTGACGCGAAGGCCCCGCGCGCATGGCGTGCGGGGCCCGTTCACGGTCGGCGGATCGGTGTCCGGTCGGCGCGGCGCTCAGGCCAGCGCGGTGCTCGCGGCGCTCTCGGGCAGCTCCTCGCCAAAGCAGCGCTGGTAGAACTCGGCCACGGTCTCGCGCTCCAGCTCGTCGCACTTGTTCAGGAACGTGAGGCGGAACGCGTAGCCCACGTCCCGGAAGATGGTCGCGTTCTGGGCCCAGGCGATCACGGTGCGGGGGCTCATGACCGTGGACAGGTCGCCCGCCATGAAGGCGGTCCGCGTCAGGTCGGCCACGGCGACCATGCGGCTCACGGTCTTCCGGCCCTCGGCGGTCTGCCACTCGGGGTTCTTGGCGAGCACGATCTCGCACTCGGCGGCCTGGGGCAGGTAGTTGAGCGTCGCCACCATTGACCAGCGGTCCATCTGCGCCTGGTTGATCTGCTGGGTGCCGTGGTAGAGGCCCGTGGTGTCGCCGAGGCCGACCGTGTTGGCGGTGGCGAACAGGCGGAACGACGGGTGCGGCGTGATGATGGCGTTCTGGTCCATCAGCGTCAGCTTGCCGTCGTGCTCCAGGACGCGCTGGATCACGAACATCACGTCGGCGCGGCCGGCGTCGTACTCGTCGAACACGATGGCGACGGGGTTGCGCAGCGCCCAGGGCAGGATGCCCTCGTGGAACTCGGTGACCTGCACGCCGTCGCGCAGCTTGATGGCGTCCTTGCCGATCAGGTCGATGCGGGAGATGTGGCTGTCGAGGTTCACGCGCACGCAGGGCCAGTTGAGGCGGGCGGCGACCTGCTCGATGTGGGTCGACTTGCCGGTGCCGTGGTAGCCCTGGATCATCACCCGGCGGTTCCAGCCGAAGCCCGCAAGGATCGCCAGCGTGGTGTCGTGGTCGAAGCGGTAGGTCGGGTCGATCGCGGGCGTGCGCTCCGAGGGCTCCTCGAAGCCCTTGACCACGAGGTCGCTGTCGATGCCGAACGTCTCGCGGACGGACACGTCGCGCGTGGGTTCCGCGTCCATGATGATGCCGCCGTCCGCCATGTGCCGTCTCCTCGATGCCGCCCGTGCGGGTGCAACATAAAGGCCGCAGGTTCAAGGGCAACGCCGGGGCGGAGGGGACGCGATGGCGGGCGGCCGCTAGACGGGAGGGCGGGGCGGACACGGAGCGCGGCATGGCGACGCGGGAGGACATCGAAGGCTGGCTCGCGCGCGCCGCGCTCGGCGACCGCCGGGCGTTCGGCCCGCTCTACGACGCCACGTCGGCCAAGATGTTCGGCATCTGCCTGCGCCTCCTCCACGACCGCGCCGAGGCCGAGGACGCGCTGCAGGAGGTCTATGCCAAGGTCTGGCGCGGGGCGGGGCGGTATGCGGCCAACGGCCTGAGCCCGATCACCTGGATGGCGGCCGTCGCGCGCAATCACTGCATCGACCGCTTGCGCGCGGCCCGCGCCCGCGGCGAGCGCGGCGGCGCGCGCGGCGAGATGCCCGACGAGGCGGCCCTGGCCGACGGGCGCCCCGGCGCAGAGGACGCCGCCGTGGCGCGCGGCGAGGCGGCGCGGGTGGTGGAGTGCCTTGGGCAGCTCGAGGAGAAGCGCGGCGAGGCGGTGCGGCGCGCCTATCTGGAGGGCGAGACCTACGCCGAGCTGGCGGCGCGCTTCGGGGTGCCGCTCAACACCATGCGGTCGTGGCTGCGGCGCAGCCTGATCGCCCTGAGGGAGTGCCTGGAGCAATGAGCGCCGCCGTGCCCCCCCGCCCCTCCGACGACGACCGCGCGCTCGTGGGCGAGTACGTGCTGGGCCTGCTGGAGCCGGCCGTCGCGCGCGCGGTCGAGGACCGCCTCGCCGCGGAGCCCGCGCTGCGCGCGGAGCGGGCGGCCTGGGAGGAGGCGCTGCTGCCGGTGGCGGAGGCGCCCGAGGCGGCGCCCCCCCGCGCCCTGCGGCGCCGGGTCGAGGCCGCGGTGTTCCCCGAGGAGGCCCGCGCCCGCCGCCGCGCGCCCTGGGGACTGGCGGCACTCTTGGGCGCGCCTGCCGCGGCGGCCGTACTCTTGGCGGCGTTCTTCTTCGCGGAGCCGGCGCCCGTGCCCTTCGTGCCCACGCACGCCGCGAGCCTCGCCGCCGAGGATGGCTCGCTCGCCCTCGAGGCGCGCGCCGACGGGCGGCGGCTGGAGGTCGTGCTCGCGCGCGGCGCGGCGCCCGAGGGACGGGACCTGGAGATCTGGCTGATCGCGGGCGGCGCGGCGCCGGTCTCGCTCGGCGTGGTGGGCGGGGACGGCACGCTGCGCGCCGCGGTGCCGGGGGCGCTGACCCCGGGCGCGGTGCTGGCGGCGAGCGAGGAGCCGCCGGGCGGCTCGCCCACCGGGGCGCCCACGGGCGCGGTGCTGGCGCTGGGGACGGTCACGCAGCTGTGACCGCGATGCGCGAGCGCGCATGCGCTTTTTCGTCTCCCGTGCGCAACCTGCGCGATCTCGCTTCGTGACTGCGACTGAACCGGCGGAGGACGCGCCGGTCGATCCAACGGAGGAGACCCCCATGAACACCACCCTCGCCGGCCTCGCCGCCGCCGCCACCGCCCTCGTCGCCACCGCCGCCTCGGCCCAGATGCAGAACCCCACCGTGGGCGGCGCCGAGATGTTCGCCGACAAGACCATCGTCGAGAACGCGGTGAACTCGCCGATCAACACCACGCTGGTCGCCGCGGTGCAGGCCGCCGACCTCGTGGACACGCTCAGCGGCCCCGGCCCCTTCACGGTGTTCGCGCCGACGAACGCCGCCTTCGAGCGCATCCGCGACGCGGATCTCAACGATATGCTCAAGCCCGAGAACAAGGCGTTCCTGCAGCAGGTGCTGACCTGCCACGTGGTGTCGGGCGAGGTCATGGCCGACGCCATCGCCGGCATGATCGCCTCGAGCGGCGGCTCGCACCCCGTGGAGACGCTGGGCGGCTGCACGCTGAACGCCAGCCGCGACGGCAACCGGATCATGCTCACCGACGAGAACGGCCGGGTCGCCAACGTCGAGATCGCCGACGTCGACCAGTCGAACGGCGTGATCCACGTGATCGACCGCGTGCTTCTGCCGAAGCAGTGATCCGACCCATCCGCCCGGCTCCGGCCGGGCGGTGACGGGGCCGCGTTCGGCCCCGGCGCGCCTCCGGCCGTCCCCTGGACCGGAGGCGCTCGCCTGTCCGGGGGTAAGGACATCCGCCATGGGCCGGTGACGCCGCTTCGGCTATCCTCGCCCCCGTGAAGCGCATCGTGATCCTGTGCGACGGCACCTGGAACTCGCCCGACATGACCCACCCCACCAACGTGGTGCGTCTGGCGCGGGCGCTCGCGCCCGAGGCGCGGGATGCGGACGGCACACCGGTGGCGCAGGTGCCGATCTACCTCGAGGGCGTGGGGACCGGGCGCCGGGGCGTTACCCGCACGACGCGCCTCGTCGACCGGGTGCTCGGCGGGACCATGGGGATGGGGCTGCTCGACACCGTTGCCGAGGCCTACCGCCATCTCGTGTTCCTCCACGAGCCGGGCGACGAGGTCTTCGTGTTCGGGTACTCGCGCGGGGCGTTCACCGCGCGCTCGCTGGTGGGGCTGATCCGTCACGCGGGCCTCATCGAGCGCTCCGAGATGCACCGCCTGCCGGAGGTGAGCCGCCGCTACGCCGCGCGCTCGCGCGATCCGGACGAGGCCCGGCAGGCGGCGAACGCGCTGCGCCGCGCCGAGACCGGCCGCCGCGTCTCCGTGGACGCCCGCGACCGCGACCGCCTGCGCGCCCTGGCCGGGGGCGGCGGGCCGGACGCGGCGCGCGCGGCGCGGGCGCTCGCTGCGACGAGGGACGCGGTGCCGATGCGGATCGCGTTCCTCGGGGTCTGGGACACGGTGGGGGCGCTGGGCGTGCCGGGCTGGTTCACGGCCGCGCCGCTCCTGAACCGGCGCCACCAGTTCCACGACACCGCGCTGAGCGAGCTGGTGCTTTCGGCCCGCCACGCCGTGGCGCTGGACGAGCGGCGGCGCTCCTTCGCGCCGACGCTCTGGAGCAACCTCCACATCCGCAACGGGGCGCGCGTGGGCACGCCCTACCGCGAGTGGTGGTTCGCGGGCGATCACGGCGCGGTGGGCGGCGGCGGCGAGATCACCGCGCTGTCGGCGCTCGCGCTCCTGTGGCTGATGGAGGGGGCCGAGGCGGCGGGGCTGCGCTTCGCGCCGGGCGCCTGCGAGGCCATCGCCGCGGAGGCCGATCCCTTCGGCCCGCTGCGCAACTCGGCCGCGCCCGCGGGCGGGCCGGTGGCGGCGATGATGCGGCGCTTCGGACGGGACCGCGCGGGGCCCGCCGTGGTGGAGGGGCTGCATCCGTCGGTGCGCAGGCGCTGGGCGAGGGCGGGCGACCCGCCGGACTGGCCCTACCGCCCCGGCAGCCTCGCGCGGCTGCGCGCGGCGCTGGACGCGCCCGAGGGGGGCGGCTGACGCAGGAGCGGCGCAACTTCGCGCCGGCCGCGCCCGTGACTGCGGGCGAGGGGCGCGAGACCCCGCACGCGGGCGCCGCGGCCCCCGAACCGGTGGCGCCTCGCGAACTGGCCCCCGTCCGCCTCGTGCGGCGGGGGCGACTTCGCAGTCACTTGAAGCTGCGGCTATCCTTGATCTGGTCCCAGGCCCAGACGACCTCGCCGAGCTGCTCCTCCTGGGAGCGGTCGCCGCCGTTCATGTCCGGGTGCAGCACCTTGATGAGCTTCTTGTAGGCCTTGCGGATCTCGGTCTTGTCCCAGCTGTCCTTGGCCTCGAGGATCTCCAGCGCGCGCTTCTCGGTGGGCGGCAGCTTGCGGCCCGCGGAGACGCGGCCCGGGTTCTGCGTGGCGTTTCCGCCGAGCACCTGATGCGCGTCCTCGATGCCGAGGCGCGCCCAGGCGCGCTGCTCGACGCTCTTGCGGAAGGGCTGGGTCTTGCCGCGGTCCAGCTCCTCCTGGGCGGCGATCTCGGCCTCGGTCTGGCCGTCGAAGAAGTTCCACTTCTGATTGTACTCGCGGACGTGATCCTTGCAGAACCAGTAGAAGTCGTCCTTCGTGTCGCGCGACTTGGGCGCGCGGTACTGGCCGCGCTCCTCGCATCCAGGGTGCTCGCACTCGCGCTGCGAGGTCTCGATCGCCCCCGACATGCCCCGCCGGCCACGGGTGTTCCGCTTCTTGGCGCTGCTCACGCGCATGTCGAAGCCGAACGGATCACTCTTGCTCATCGGGTCCCCTTCCGGTCGCAGGCGGCATACTCTAGTCATCGGGTCGCCGAGGCCAAGGGCAAAGAACGGGTTTGTGCCATGATGGAAGCGACGATCCGCCAGCGCCTGGAACAGGCCTTCCCGGGGGCCGAGATCGCGGTGCGCAACGACAGCGCGCGCCACGCCGGGCACAGCGGCGACGACGGCTCGGGCGAGAGCCACTGGCACGTCCTGATCCGCCACGAGTCCCTCGCCGCGCAAGGGCGCGTGGCCCGGCACCGGGCCGTGCACGCGGCGCTCGGCGACGTGATGGGGCGCATCCACGCGCTCGCGCTGGACGTGGCCGGGTAGGCTACTCGGCGGCGTGGCCGGGGGGGCGGCGGCGGGCGAGGATGTGGACGACCTCGGCGTCGTCGATGGCCTCGTCCTCGAAGCCGAGCCACTCCGGGGACGGCAGGCGCAGGGGCGGCGGCGCGGGCGGCGCGAGGGCCGCGACGGCGACGGGCGGCGCCACGGCGCGGCGGAACACCAGCAGCGTGTGGTAGCGCAGCTCCTTGGCCAGGAGGCCCACGCGCTCCTCGGCGGGCAGGGTGTCGGCGCGCACGAACTCCCAGCCCTCGCGGCCCATCCTGTTGAAAAGGCGCGTCATCGCCAGCGCGAAGCGGGCCTCGCCGGAGCGCACGCCGCGGGCGCGCTCGCCCTTGCGGGGGGCGGGAACGACCCGGTACTCGAAGGTCTGGAGTGGCTCGGACGCATCCATTTGAGGCGAATGTGAGGCGCGGGGGCGCAAGAGTCACCTCCCCTCGGCGGAAACGTGCCGTTTCGCCGGGGCGCGTCCGTGCCCCGCCGGGAGGGGGGCGCCCCCCGTGCACCCCCCGTGCATACGTGAGGACGCCGGGGCTCTGCCGTCGCCTCCGGGCTCGAACCGATGGCGCCCGAAGGCGACCGCCGAGGTCCTTGCAGCAAGGTGAGGGAGGGAAGGCCGGGGGCGGGCCTCAGGGGCGGACGATCTCGTGGCCGGCGGCGCGCAGCTCGGCGGCGAGGCGGGCGATGTGGGCGGGGCCGACCTCGCAGCAGCCGCCGACGATCGTGGCGCCGCGCGCGACCCAGGCCATCGCGTGGGCGGTGTAGGCGGCCGGATCGAGATCCTCGCGCACGCCCAGGGCGTCCACGGTGCCGCCGATGGCGAGGTCGTCGGCCTTCACGAAGCCGTTGGCGTAGGCGCCGAAGGGGACGCCCGCGCCCTCGATCAGCGGCAGTCCCCGCGCGATGGCCTCGGGGCGCGAGCAGTTGAGCAGGATCGCCTCGGCGCCCTCCTCGAGCGCGGCATCGCGCCCCGCCTCCAGGGGCTCGCCGGAGCGCAGGCGGGTGCCGTCGGCATCGTCGACGCTCAGGGCGCACCACGCGCGGGCGCCGGCCTCGCGGGCGGCGCGCACGCTCGCGCGGGCCTCGCCGGCGGCGCTCATGGTCTCGGCGAGCATGACGGCGCAGTGCGGGGACTGGAGCGCCACGATGCGGCGGTAGGTGCGGAGGGCCTCGTCGAACGCCGGCCCCGCCTCGGGGTGGTAGGAGCCGCCCAGGGGGGGCAGGCAACCGAGCAGGGCGGCGTCCACGCCCTCGGCGGCGCGCGCGGCTTCGGCGATCTCCACGGCGCGGCGCTGGAGAGTCTCGAACAATTCGTCGGCCTCGGGCCCACCCATGTGCCGGGCGAGGCGCTCGGGCGTGGCGGAGTAGCTGTTGAGGGTGATCGCCGTGGCGCCGGCCTGCAGGAAGTCGCGGTGCGCGGCCTCCACGATGCCCGGCTCGCGCTGCATCACGGCGGCCGACCAGAGCGGCGAGGGCGGCTCGGCGGAGCGGTGCACCAACTCCTGTCCCATGCCGCCGTCGAGCAGAACGACCTGTGCCATGCGCGCGTCTCCCGTGGTTCCGCCCGGCACCTAGCGGAACGGCCCGCGGTTGCAATCGGGGAGCGCTACCGCAGGAGGGCGCGCAGCTGCACCTCGCGCAGCACGAGCGGCGCGCCGGTGCGGCGGCGGGCGTCGAGCGCGTCGGCCACCTTGCCGCCGTGGCGGGCGTGGCACCAGAAGGGCGTGCCCTCGTCGCCGATCACCACCGCCGCGATCCCGTCCTCGACGCCGCGCGCGACGCGGGCCCCGGCGCGGGCGAGCCGCTCCACCATCAGGCGGCGGGGGCCGCAGGCGAAGGTGCCGGAGAGCGCGACGCGCAGGCCGCGCAGCGAGCGGGGCGGGGCGCGGTCCTCGACGACCGGGGCGAAGGCGGCGCCGGCGATCCCGGTCTCGCCGAAGCGGTCCACGAGGAGCGCGGCGACGAGGCGGGCGATGCGGTGCCCTTCGAGGGGGGCGATGCCCTCGGCCAGGGCGTCCGACACGGCGAGGCGCAGCGCTGCGATGCGCGGGTCGGCCGTGAGGTCGTGGGGCGAGTGCAGCGCGCGGGCGAGGGCGCGCGCGGCGTCCGCGCCCACCGGCGCGGCGGCGAGCGCGGCGCAGCGCCCGAGGCGGCGGGCGGCGTCGGAGCGCGCGCAGCGCGGGTCGGTCCCGGCGACGCGGTGATCGAGGCCGCGGGCGAGCGCCTCGGCCATGGCACCGCCGCCGCGCAGCGCGGGCGCGGCGTCGAGCAGGGCGAGACCGGCCTCGTCGCGCGCGGCGCGGGCGACCACGCGCGCCTCTTGTACGAGGCGCGCGGCGCCGATCCGGGCCGCGCGCCCCGAGGCCGCCGCCTCCGCGAGGTAGCCGGGGAGCACGCAGGCCGCGGGCTCCGTCGCCGGCACGGGGCGGGGGACGGCGGCGTGGGCGAGCGTGGCGGCGGAATGGCGGGTGGCGGCGTTCATGGCGGCTGGCTCCTCCGGGTCCGGTCGGGCCGGAGGGTGCGGCGAAAGAGGTTAAGGCGCCGTGAACGGCCCCCTCACGCGCCGCCCGCGAACAGCATCTGGTCGCCGCCGAGGGTCGGGCGGCGGGTGGGCAGGGTGGCGGGATCGGCGCCGCCGAGCACGAGGGCGGCGTCGCGGAAGAAGCCGGGCGAGAGGAACCACCAGTTGTGCGACACCACGCGCCCGCGCGCGGCGGGCGCCACGTCGCGGTGGTACTGCGCGCCGCAGCGCACGTCGTGGAACGGCGGGCGGGCCGGCTCGATCAGCCCCGCGCGCCCGGCCCGCGGGCGGTTGCCGTGGACCACGCGCGCGATGCGCAGGATGCCGTCGTGGGGGCAGTGGTAGTTGGTGAAGCGCTTGGCGCGCGCGGCGATGCCCCGGCCCCAGGGGGCCTGCCGCTTGAGCTGGGCCGCGTCCACGTCGGCGGCGGTGAAGAGGAGGTTGCGCAGCGTCCAGCGCGGGCCGCCCCCGGCGAGGGCGTGGGCCGCGAGGTAGCATCCCATCGAATGGGCTAGGACCGAGACGTCGCCGCCCGCCACGTGCGCGAGCAGGGGGCGGATGCCGTCGGCGACGAGGCCCGGCGCGATGCGGGCGGCGTCCTGCCGGTCGTAGTCGTAGCCGTAGACCACGCCGTCGCTGGCCCAGTCGAAGCCCGCCACGGCGCCGCGGAATCCGCCCGCCTTCAGCCCCCGCTCGACCGACAGGAGGCGCTCGAACATCGCCGGCTGGCGGGTGTTGTAGCCGTGCACGTAGAGCACCAGCCCGTGGGCGCCCGCGGCGCGCTTGGCGTGGGCGAGCCAGCGGCCGCGCTCGACGAAGCCCACGGACCAGGCGCCGCCGCGCCGTTCGACCCACAGGTGGTGGGTGCGATCCGAGACGGCGTTGCCGAAGCGGCGCGCCGTGTCGTCGAAGCGCCGGCGCGAGAGGACGAGGGTCATGGCGCGGCTCCGAGTTTGCCGGGGCCGAGCGTAGCGCGAGCGGGGGCTTGCGCCAAACCCCGCATGCGGGGGTGGCGGGGCTACTCGGCCAGCTTGCGCGCCACGATCTCGTTCACCGCCTTCGGGTTCGCCTTGCCGCCCGTGGCCTTCATGACCTGGCCCACGAACCAGCCCGCGAGCTTGGGGTTGGCCCGCGCCTTCTCGACCTGCGCGGGGTTGGCCGCGACGATCTCCGCCACGGCGGTCTCGATGGCGCCGGTGTCGGTGACCTGGCGCATGCCGCGGGCCTCGACGATGGCCTCGGGGTCGCCGCCTTCGGTGTAGACGATCTCGAACAGGTCCTTGGCGATCTTGCCGGAGATGGCGTCGGAGCGGATCAGCCGGATGATCGCGCCGAGCTGCGCCGGGGTGACGGGCGAGGCGTCGATGCTGCGCTCGTCCTTCTTGAGGCGGCCGAAGAGGTCGTTGATGACCCAGTTCGCGGCGAGCTTGCCGTCGCCGGCCTCGGCCGCGGTGGCCTCGAAGAAGGCGGCGTCGGCGGTGTCGGCGGTCAGCACGCTGGCGTCGTAGTCGCTGAGGCCGAACTCGGCCATGAAGCGGGCCTTCTTGGCGTCGGGCAGCTCGGGGAGCGCGGCGCGGATGTCGTCGACCCACTCCTGTTCGATCTCGAGCGGCAGGAGGTCGGGGTCGGGGAAGTAGCGGTAGTCGTGCGCCTCCTCCTTGGAGCGCATGGAGCGGGTCTCGCCGCGGTCGGGGTCGTAGAGGCGGGTCTCCTGCACCACGCTCTCGCCGCGCTCGAGGAGGGCGATCTGGCGGCGGGCCTCGTGGTCGATGGCGGCCTGGATGAAGCGCAGCGAGTTCATGTTCTTGATCTCGCAGCGGGTGCCGAGGTGGGCGAAGTCCTGGGTTTCCTGGTACCGCTCGTACTGGCCCGGACGGCAGACCGAGACGTTCACGTCGGCGCGCAGGTTGCCGTTCTGCATGTTGCCGTCGCAGGTGCCCAAGTAACGCATGATCTGGCGCAGCTTGGTCACGTAGGCGGCGGCCTCCTCGGGGCCGCGGATGTCGGGGCGGGAGACGATCTCCATGAGCGCCACACCGGTGCGGTTGAGGTCCACGAAGCTCATGGCCGGGTCCATGTCGTGGATCGACTTGCCGGCGTCCTGCTCGAGGTGGATGCGCTCGATGCGCACCGTCCGCGCGGTGCCGTCGCCCATCTCCACCCGCACGGCGCCCTCGCCGACGATGGGGTGGTAGAGCTGGCTGATCTGGTAGCCCTGCGGCAGGTCCGGGTAGAAGTAGTTCTTGCGGTCGAAGGCCGACCGCAGGTGGATCTCCGCCTCCAGCCCGAGGCCGGTGCGGACGGCCTGCGCCACGCAGTACTCGTTGATGACGGGGAGCATGCCGGGCATGCCGGCGTCCACGAAGCTGACGTTGGCGTTGGGCTCGGCGCCGAAGCGGGTCGAGGCGCCCGAGAAGAGCTTCGAGTTCGAGGCGACCTGGGCGTGGACCTCCATGCCGATCACCAGCTCCCAGTCGTCGCGCTCGCCGGCGATCACCTTGGGCTTGGGCGTGGGGCGGGTGTGGTCGAGCATGGGACGGGCCTCCGGGGGTTCGGGGCGCGGTTTAGGCCGGGGGGCGGGGTGGGGCAAGGTGAGGGGCGGTCCGGCGGAGCCGGGGATCGGTCCGGGGGACCGATCCAGCCCCAAGCGCGCGAAGCGCCGGGACGGGGGGCGATAGGTCCGGGACGCGGGCGCGTGGATATGCGCGGTCACACCCCCGACTTGATCCGGGGCGTCTGGCGGACGTCGGCGCCGTCGTTGCGGGGCGAAGCACGTGGGGAGGGCCGAGGCCCAGGCCCGAGGCCGGGGCGTGGTGCGCCTCGCAAGGCGCGCGCCTTGCCGGCCTTCGGCGCCGCTCGTGCGGCGCCAGGGCCGGGCGAGTGGCCCGCGCCCGCCGGGGAGGTGCGGGCGCGGGCGGGCCGCCGCGGGGGAGGGCCGCGGCGGAGGGCGTGGCTCAGGCCGCGTCGAGCGCGTCCCGAGTGCGGGCGAGGGTGGGGTAGTCCACGTAGCCCTCGGCGCCGCCGCCGTAGAAGGTGGACTGGTCGGGCTCGTTGAGGGGCGCGCCTTCCGCGATCCGGCGCGGCAGGTCGGGGTTGGCGATGAAGAGGCGGCCGAAGCTGACCGCATCCGCGCGGCCCTCCGCGATCCACTCGGCGGCGTCGGCCGGCTCAAAGCCGCCGTTCACGACGAAGGGGCCGTCGAAGGCGGCCCGCATGGCCTCGGTCACGCCCTCCACCCGGTCGCCCCCGCCGTGGGTGTTGGGGCGCACCACGTGGAGGTAGGCGAGGCCCTTGCCGGCGACCGCCTTCGCGGCGGCCTCGTAGGTGGTGCGGGGGTCGCTGTCCTCGCTGCCGCCGGCGCCGCCGGTGGGCGAGAGGCGGATGCCGACGCGGCCCGCGGGCAGCTCCTCGCGGAGCGCGTCCACGATCTCGACCATGAGGCGCAGACGGTTCTCGAGCGAGCCGCCGTAGCGGTCGGTGCGGCGGTTCACGCCGTCGCGGATGAACTGGTCCACGAGGTAGCCGTTGGCGGCGTGGAACTCGACGCCGTCGAAGCCCGCGGCCTTCGCCTGGCGGGCGGCATGGCGATAGTCCTCGATGACGCGCGCGATCTCGTCCGTCTCCAGCGCGCGGGCCTCGGAGTGGGGCACGGTGGGGCCGTCGGGGTGCAGGTCGCCCACGAAGGCCTCGCCCTCGGGCGTCCAGGCGCTCGAGGAGACGGGGGCGCCGCCGTCCTGGAACACGCCGTGGCTGATCGCACCCACGTGCCAGAGCTGGCAGAAGATGCGCCCGCCGGCGTCGTGTACGGCGCGGGTCACGAGCCGCCAGCGCTCGACCTGCTGGTCCGAGTGGATGCCGGGCGTCCAGGCGTAGCCCTGGCCCTCGGGGCTGATCTGGGTGGCCTCGGAGACGATGAGGCCCGCGCCGGCGCGCTGGGCGTAGTAGAGCGCGTGGAGCGCGGTCTGGGTGTTGCCGTCGGGCTCGGAGCGCGAGCGGGTGAGGGGCGCCATCAGGACGCGGTTCGAAAGCTCGATGTCGCCCACCGCGAGGGGGGCGAGCAGGGCGTCGGCGTGGACGGCGTGGGTGTCGGGCATGGGGAATCCTCGGAAAGACGTCGGTCGCCACCCCAGCGCTTTGCCGCACCGCAGCGTTCCCTGCGCTCGCGCACAGCGCCCTGCGCACGGATGCGGGCGGGCGGGAAAGCGCCCGTGGCGGCGCCTTCCGGGCGCAGGGGTTCCGAAATTCGAAACGCGGGTGGTATGCAACGGGGAATCGGCGTCCTCGGTGGACGCGATGCTGCGATGCGGCACGAACGGGCGAGGGGCCGCGAGGCATGGCGACACGGACATTGCGGATGCTGGGCACGGCGCTTGCCCTCACGGCGGCGCTGGGCGCCGCGACGGGCGCGGCCCGGGCCGAGCCACTGGACGGACCGGTCGCCGCCGCGGACGGGCCGGCGGCGCTCTCGACGCGGACCGGGCCCGCCTCGGCGATCGCGCCGATGGCCAGCATGCGCCCCGCGCTGCGTCCGCGAACCGTCGCCCCCGAGGAGATGCCGGACCTGCGCTGGGACCACGTGAAGGGCTCCGCCCGCTGGACGCAGGCCGCGATGCGCGCGCTGGACGGCCACGGCGAGAAGCTGCTCGACGTGGTGCCCGGCGACGTCGAGAGCTGGTGCCCAGCCTACCCGGACGCGGACCGCTGGTCGCGCAAAGCGTTCTGGGCAGGCCTCCTGAGCACGCTGACGAAGCACGAGAGCACCTATCGCCCCACCGCGGTGGGCGGCGGCGGGCTGTGGTACGGGCTGGTGCAGATCCTGCCCTCCACGGCGCGGCTGTATGGCTGCCAGGCGCGGTCGGGCGAGGCGCTGAAGGACGGCGCGCTCAACATGAGCTGCGCGGTGCGGATCATGGCCCGCACGGTGTCGCGCGACGGCGTGGTCAGCCGCGGCATGCGCGGCGTCGCCGCCGACTGGGGACCGTTCCACTCGGCCAAGAAGCGCGAGGACATGCGCCGCTGGCTCTCGCGCCAGCCGTTCTGCCAGGGGCTGCACCGCTCGGCGCGCCCCGTGGCGCGGCCCGAGGGGCTGGGCGAGACGCCCGGCGAGGGCTTCGCGGTGCCGCTGTTCGTGTCCTGGGAGCTGGACCGCGAGCTGTCGGCCGCGCCCGCCGTGGTGGCGCTGGACGGCCGGGACGGCTGACGGCGCCTAGAGGACCAGGAGCCAGCCCGACACCGTCACCACCGACGCCGCCGTGCCGATCAGGACCGACGAGGCGCTGATGCGCACCGCGCGCCCGTGCATGGCGGCGAAGAGGTAGCTGTTGACGCCCGGCGCCATGGCGGCGGTCAGCACGGCGGCGCGGAAGGCGTCCTCGGGCAGTTGCAGCAGGCGGCCCATGGCGAAGGTCCAGGCGGGGTGGAGGAGGAGCGCGATGCCGACGCAGAGCGCGATCCCGCGCCAGTCGCCCTCGGGGCGGTACTGGACCAGCACGCCCCCCAGCCCGAACAGGGCAGCGGGCAGGGCCGCGGTGGCGGCGAGCTGGAGGGGCTGCTCCAGCACGTAAGGGAGGGGCAGGCCCGAGAGGTTGACGGCGAGGCCCAGGGCCACGCCGATCATCAGCGGGTTGCGCGACATGGAGCGGGCGACGGCGCGCACCCCGCCCGAGAGCCCCGCGCCGCCCGCGCGCACCGCCTCCATCGCCGAGACGCCCACGAGGTAGCAGAAGGCCGCGTGGAGGGCGACGATGGCGAAGATCGGGGCGAGGGCGTCCTCCCCATAGGCGCGCTCGGCGATGGGCAGGCCGAGCAGCACGGTGTTGGCGAACATGGCGGCGAAGCCCACGGCCACGGCGTCCTCGGCCCCGCGCCGCAGCCACAGGCGCATGCCGGCGACGCCGGCGGCGAAGCACAGGAGGCTGCCGGAGTAGTAGGCGACGAGGAGCCGCCAGTCGAAGCCCGCCGCGAGGTCGAGCCGCGCCATGGCGAGGAGCAGGAGGCAGGGGATCGCGAAGCGCTGGGTGAAGGCCATCAGCCCGTCCACCTGCGGGGCGGTGAAGAACCCCCGCCAGACGGCGACGTAGCCGGCGCCGATCAGAACGAACACGGGCGCGACGACGCTCAGGACGGCGAGCACGGGCGTCCCTTGTCTCTGCTCCGCAGGTACCTCGGGGGGGCCGCAGGCTCCTCGGGATCGGTCCGGTGGACCGATCCGCCTGCGGACGGGCGAAGCCCCGGACGGAGCGCAGCGAGCGGGGGCGGAGCCCCCACCTCACCCATCCGGCAGCTCGATCACCATGCCGTCGAAGGCGGGCGTGACGTGGCCGGGCGTCTCGGCGTCGACCGTCTTCCAGTCGAGGTCCACGTGCATGTTGGTGAGCACCGCGCGGCGGGGGGCGATGCGCTCGATCCACGCGAGCGCCTCTCCGAGCGAGAGGTGCGAGGGGTGGGGCGTGCGGCGCAGGGCGTCGAGGATCCAGACCTCGAGGCCGCCGAGCAGCCATTCGGCGCCCTCGGGGATCTCGTTCACGTCGGGCATGTAGGCGAGGTCGCCGATGCGCAGCCCGAGGGCGGGGATGTTGCCGTGGTCCACAGGGATGGGGTTCACGGTGACCGTGCCGCCGGGGCCCTCGATGCCCACCGCGCCGTCGAGAGGGTGGCGGTCGAGGATGGGCGGGTAGGAGGAGCCGGGGGGGGTCTCGAAGGCGTAGCCGAAGCGGGTGCGCAGGGCGTCGAAGGTGGGCTCGTCGGCCCAGACGTCGAGGCGCCGGCGGCGGTTGAAGGCGATCATCCGCAGGTCGTCGATGCCGTGGACGTGGTCGGCGTGGGGGTGGGTCCAGACCACGCCGTCGAGCTCGCCCACGCCGGCGGCGAGGAGCTGCTCGCGCATGTCGGGCGAGGTGTCCACGAGGACGCGGGTGGTGCCGGCGTCGGTGACACGCTCGACAAGGAGGGAGCAGCGGCGGCGGCGGTTGCGGGGGTCGGCGGGGTCGCAGTCGCCCCAGTGCCCGCCGAGGCGCGGCACGCCGCCCGACGAGCCGCAACCGAGGATCGTGAAGCGCAGCGTGGCCATGGGGGGCTACATGCGGCGAAGGGGAAGGAGGGGCAAGGGGCGGCTCGGAGCGGATGCCAGTGGCATTCGCTCAGCCCCTTGCGCGGCCCCGCACCAGCGGGGTCGCCGGGGGTGAGGCTCGGTGCGTCCCGCCCCGGCCTCGCGCCGGGGTCTCCGGGTGGGGTGGTGATTAGGTCTGGGATCGGGCGCGGCCTTGGGGTGCGTGGCTGCCGGGGCGCTCCGCTCCGCAGGAACAGAGACGGTGGTTGGTGGAGGCCCCGGCGCAGGGCCGGGGCGGGGCGGTCTCTTTGGAAGGGGCGCGTCGCCTCAGGCCACCAGCTTCGGGAACAGGCGCTCGACGTTGCGCTCGGTGGCCTCGGCGAAGGCGTCCGGCGCGAGGCCGAACACCTCGGCGCCGACCGCCGCCGTGTGCGCCACGAAGGCGGGCTCGTTGCGCCTGCCCCGGTGCGGGGGCGGGGCGAGGTAGGGGCTGTCGGTCTCGACCACGATCCGGTCGAGCGGCGCGTCCGCGAAGATCGCCCGCAGGTCCGCGGAGCGGGGGAAGGCGGCGATGCCGGACATGGAGAGGTAGAAGCCCAGGTCGAGGGCCGCCTCGGCGAGGGCGCGCGAGGACGAGAAGCAGTGCATGACGCAAGAGTAGGGGCCGGCGCGGTGCTCCTCGGCGAGGATGCGGGCCATGTCGGCGTCGGCGTCGCGGGCGTGGATCACGAGGGGCAGCGCGGTGCGGCGCGCGGCCTCGATGTGGATCCGCAGGCTCTCCTGCTGCTGGGCCTTCGAGTCCTCGGTGTAGTGGTAGTCGAGGCCGGTCTCGCCGATGGCGACCATCTTGGGGTGGGCGGCCAGCGCCTCCAGTGCCTCCACGGTGGCCATGGGCTCGTCGGCCACGCTCATGGGGTGGGTGCCGGCGGCCCAGAACACGGGGGCATGGGCGTCGGCGAGGGCGCGCACCTGCGGAGCCTGCCGGAGCTTCGTGCAGATCGTCACCATGCGGTGGACCCCGGCATCCGAGGCGCGGGAGATAAGGGCGTCGATCTCGCCCTCGAACTGCGGGAAGTCGAGGTGGCAGTGGCTGTCGGTGAGTTGCATGGGCGCCGAGCTATGGCGCGGGGGCCGCGCGCGCAAGTCACAGGGCGCGCGCGGTCTCGTCCACGGCGGCGAGCTGGTCCCAGACGATGGCGGCGGGGTCGACGTTGACGCCGGCGGCGTGGGCGGCGCGGCGCTCCAGCCATTGCGCGCGCTCGGCCCAGAGGCGCGCGGCGGCGTCGTGGGGGGCGAGGCGGCGGAGCGTGGCGGCCTCGCCGGCCACGGCCTCGGGGGGCGGGCCGAGGAGGCCCGCGCGGGCGGCGCGATGGAGGAGGCGCTGGATCGCGTCGAGGGTTCCGGCGAGGCGCTCGGCCCCGCCCCGGCCCGCGTGGGCGTCAGCGAGGCGGCGGGCGTCGGCCCGGTCCATGGGCGGGGCCGAGAACAGGCGCACGAGCGCGGCGTAGGTCTCGGCGGCGCCCCCGGCGAGGGCGATGGCGGCACCCACGGAGCCTTCGGCGAGGGCGGCCAGCGCCGGGTCGGGGTCGGCGGCGCCGGTGGCGCGCACCGCCTCCAGGAGGCCGGGCGGGTCGAGGGGGGCGAGCCGCAGGGTGCGGCAGCGCGAGCGGATGGTGGGCAGGAGGCGCGCGGGCTGGTGCGAGACCAGGAAGAACGTGGTGCGGGCGGGCGGCTCCTCCAGGAGCTTCAGGATCGCGTTCGCGGCGGAGCGGTTCAACGCGTCGGCGTCGTCCACGATCACGGCGCGATGGCCGTCCGCGGACAGGCCGAGGAAGGGGTCGAGGCGGCGGGCCTCGTCCACGGTGATCTCGGCGCGCAGGCGGCCGCGCTTCTCGTCCCAGGGGCGGCGGAGCAGGAGGAGGCGCGGCTCGGACAGGGCGCGGATGCGGGCGAGGTCGGGGTGGTCGCCCGGCTCCAGCGTGTCCGCGGGGCGGGGCGGATCGGTGAGGAGGAACCGCGCGATGCGCCAGGCGAGGGTGGCCTTGCCGACGCCGCGCGGGCCGGCGAGCAGCCAGGCGTGGTGGGGGCGGCCGCCGTTCCAGGCGGCGAGGAAGGCGCGCTCGGCGTCCTCCTGCCCGATGAGGCGCGCGGTGTGGCGCGGGTGCGGGGCCTCGCCGAGGCGGTCGGCTTCGAGCGGCTCGGTCACAGCGCGGCCATCACGCGGGCGTGGACGGCGTCCGCGTCGCCCGCCGCGTCCACCACGCGGACGCGCGCGGGGGCGGTCTCGGCGAGGCGGAGGAAGCCAGTGCGCAACGCCTGTTGGAAGGCGAGGCCGAACTCCTCGAAGCGGTCCTCGGCGCCGCCGCGGCCCGCGGCGCGGGCGTGGGCGGCGGCAGGGTCCAAGTCGAGCACGAGGGTGCGGTCGGGCTCGCGGGCGATGGCCAGGTCGTGGAGGGCGTCCACGAAGGCGCGCAGGTCGCCGCGCGTCGCGCCCTGGTAGACGCGCGTGGAGTCGGCGAAGCGGTCGGTGACCACGGTGGCGCCGCGCGCAAGGGCGGGCTCCACGGTGCGCTCCAGGTGGTCGCGGCGGGCGGCGGTGAACAGGAGCGCCTCGGTCTCGGGGGACCAGCGATCGGGCGCGCCTTCGACCAGGAGCCGGCGGATCGCCTCGGCGCCGGGGGCGCCGCCCGGCTCGCGGGTGAGCACGACCTCGCGGCCCCGGGCGCGCAGGGCCTCGGCGAGCAGGCGGGCCTGGGTGGACTTGCCGCAGCCGTCGATGCCTTCGAGCGAGATGAACATGGGGCGGGCCTAGCAGGGGCGGGCGGCGGGGGCGAGGCGCGGGATGGCGGGCGGCGCGCCCCGGACCCGGGCCGGGGTGCCGCTGAGGGGCGGAGCGCTGGTGGGGGCGGAGCCCCGGCGCGGGGCCGGGGCGTGCGCCGCGGGATCAGCCGTCGGCGGGCTCGACCGTCTCGACCTCGTCGGTCCGGGTGTCGACCTCGACGGGGACCTCGGTCTCGCCGTCGCCCTCGAGGCGGCTCATGGCCTCGCCGATCAGGCGGCCCGCGACGGTGCCGCCGGCGATCTGGATGCGGCGCAGGGGGCCGGCGCGGGCGACGTCCGCGGCGGTGACCAGCGGCACCGACCACGGCGCGAGGTCGGGGTGCTTGAGGGTCAGCGTCGCCACCTGCGTGCCCGCCGCGATCGGGGCCACGAGGGGGCCGTCGTAGCTGATCTCGCCCGTGAGCTGGTCGCCGCCCACGCGGGGCAGGAGCATGGTCAGCTCCTCGGCGGGGCGCAGGGGCACGGTGGCGCTCTCGCCCATGAAGACCTCGGCCTCGATAACGGGCGACTGGTCCTCGAACAGGGTGGTCTCGGCGAACTGGCGGAAGGCCCAGTTGACGATGCGCTCGGACTCCTCGGCGCGCTCGCGCTCGCTGGTCAGGCCCGAGATCACGAAGGTGACGCGGCGGTCGTCCTGCACGGCGGAGCCCACGAGGCCGTAGCCCGCGGCCTCGGTGTGGCCGGTCTTGAGGCCGTCGGCGCCGATGTCGAGCTTCAGGAGCGGGTTGCGGTTGTAGCGGTTCGAGGGCGAGCGGCCGTCGAACTCGAACTCGGTCTCGGCGAAGTAGGGGTAGTACTCGGGGAACTCGGTGACGAGGCGCTCGGCCAGCAGGGCGAGGTCGTGCATCGACATCAGGTGGCCCTCGGCGGGCCAGCCGTTGGAGTTCTTGAAGGTGGAGTTGGTCATGCCCAGCTCGCGCCCGCGCTCGGTCATCATGCGCGCGAAGCCGCGCTCGGTGCCGTCGGGGCTGAGGGCCTCGGCGAGGGCGGCGCTGGCGTCGTTGCCCGACAGGACCACCACGCCGCGGATCAGGTCCTCGACCGAGACCCGGTCGCGGCTGTCGAGGAACATGGTGGAGCCGCCGTAGGCCGCGGCCTCGGGGCTGACGGGCAGCTCGTCGTCGAGCTGGAGGCGGCCGTCCTGAAGCGCCTCGAACACCATGTTCAGCGTCATCAGCTTGGACATGGAGGCCGGCGGCAGGGCCTCGTCGGCGTTCACCGACAGGAGCACCTGTCCGGTGTTGTGGTCGATCACGACGGCGCTGGTGGCCTGGGTCTGGAAAGCCTGGGCGAAGGCCGCCGCGGGAAGGGCGGCGGCCAGCAGGGCGGCGATCGTCGGCATGTGCATGGTGGAGATCCCTTCTCGTTCCGGCCCCATATAGGAGCTTAGCCGCCGACGGGGTAGGCGTCCGAGAAACCGAGGTCGCGGGCCTTGCGCAGCACCGCGGCGCGGTCGCCCGAGGAGGTGGACGGCCCGAGGATCACCCGCCAGAAGGCGCGGCCCCGGCTCTCCTCCTCGAGGACCGTGGGCACGATGCCTGCCTGGCGGAACGCCTCGGCGGTGTTGCGGGCGTTCTCCTCCTGGCTGAAGATCCCGACCTGGACGTAGGGCTCCGGGATCGCCGAGGGGGCGCTGCCGAGCGAGGCGGTGCGCACCGGCGCGGCGGGCGCGGGCGCCGTGGGCCGGGGCGCTGCGGCCACGGCGCGGCCTTCCGCGCGGGCCTTCGCCTCGGCGGCCTCGGTGGCGGCCACGGCGCGGCGCACGCGCTCGGCGAGCGAGGGGGCGGCGGGCTCGGCGGGCGCCGCGGCGGCGGGGACGGTCGCGGGTGCGGGCGCGGGCGTGGGGGTGCCGTCCACCTCGGCCACGGCGGCGGCGATGCGGTCCATCGGGGCGGCGGCAGCAGCGGCGGCGGCGGGCACGGCGGGGGCGGCCGGCGCAGCGGGGGCGTCGAGCGCCGTGGCGACGACCACCGGCGCGGCGGCGGTGGCGGCGGTGTCCGCGGCGGGGGGCACCGCCTCGGACGCGTCGGCCACGGTCTCGGGCACCTCGCGCTTGCGCAGCGCCACCGCGGAGATCGTCTCGGGCTGGCCCGCCGCGATGCCGAGCGCGGCGGCCGCATCCGACGAGAGCTGCAGCGCGGGACCGGCGCCGGCGTGCTCGCGCTTGAACAGGGCGCCGATCACGGACTTCCCGTTCGCGGCGTTGCGGATGATGATGCGCTCGGGGTCGCGCACGTTCGGCGCGGCGACCCAGACGCCGCCGAGCGAGGGGCGCCCGTCCCACAGGGCGCGGTCCTGGACCGAGAAGACCTCGGGGGCCTCCACGTCGCGGGCTACGAGCGTGCCGCCCGCGCTGCCCGCGGTGGCGGGCGCGGTGCGGGTGGCGTCGGCGCCGGGAAGGGGCAGCCCCTGGCAGCCCGCCAGGAGCGCGGCCAGGGCCACGGTGGATAGGATGCGGAAGGGCGTTGCCCCCCGGCTCGCGATGGATGCCTGCGTCACTCGATGCCCCGTGTTCTGCCTGTTCGGTCGCCCGTTCGCCGGGTCTTGCCGTCCGGGCAGCGTAAGCGAATCGCCGCCGCGCTGTCACCCCCGCCGCGAGGGCGCGGGGCGGCGGGCGCGGGGGGAATGTGGCTTTTGCGTATCGCGCCCGGGGCGCGGGGGCGGGATCAGGCCGCGCCGCGCCCGGCCTCACGCGCCGCGGTCTCCACGAGGGTGGGGATGCGCTCACGGAAGCGGAAGTAGCCCGCCGTGCAGCCCGGCCAGGCGTCGCGGTCCCAGGGGCGCAGCGCACGCACGAGGGGGACGCCGAGGCGCGCCTCGAGCCGGTCGAGCTTCGTGCGCAGCGGCCCGCAGGGGGCGTAGGGCGCGACGACCTGGTCCAGCCGCTCGGCCGCGGCCCAGCGCACCACCGCCTCCACGTCGCCCGTGGCCGCGTCCGCGCGGCGGACGGGCCCGGGGAGCCGGGCGAGCGCGTCGTCGGCCAGCGCCTGCGCGAAGTGGCGCACCCGGTCGGACACCACGAGGGGCGAGCGGTCCTCGGGGGCGATCAGCGCCGCGGCGGCGACGGGGCGCAGACCATCTCGCAGGAGGAAGTCGGGGTGGAGATCGTCCTCGTGCAGGAGGAGGCCCGCGCGCGGGCTGGGCCGCCACGCGCCGCCCTCGGGCACGGGGCTGGGCGCGGGGTTCGCGGGCCCTTCGGAGACGTCCGCGCGGGGGGCGAGGCGGTGGCCGAGGGCCTCGGCGTCGAAACGGCCGCCGGTGTGGCGGGCGATGTTGCCGGCGCGCGCCTGGTACACCTTGCCGGGGGTGTGGAGCCCGCCGACCCAGCGCCAGCTCAGGGTGTTCGAGGCCGGGTCGCCATCGAGCAGGTGGCGCAGGAAGTGGTCGGCGCCCAGCTCCCACGGCAGGCCGAGGGTGTGCATCCAGATCGAGGCGAACCACATGCGGGCGTGGTTGTGCAGGTAGCCGGTCCGCACGATCTCGGCGGCCCAGTGGTCGAACGGCGCGATGCCGGTGCGCCCGTGGCAGGCGTCGTCCCAGGCGCGGCGCAGGCCGGATTCGGTGGCGAGACGGTGGCGGGCGGCCTCCAGCCCGGCGCGGTAGGCGTCCCAGACCGTGGGGCGGCGCTCCAGCCAGCCCTTGAAGTAGGTGCGCCAGCACAACTCGCCCACGGCCTTGGCGGCCGCCTCCGGGCCGTGGCGCGCGACGATGGCGGCGCAGGCCTCGGCCTCGGTCACGGCGCGGTGGCGCAGGTAGGGCGAGAGGGTCGAGACGTGCGGGTGCCCCGGCACGTCGTCGCCGCGGCGCGCGGCGTAGTCCGCGCCGGCGCGCGGCACGAAGGCCGCCAGCCGCGCGAGGCCGGCGGCGCGCGCGGGCGGGAACAGCGGATCGGGCGCGTCGGGGTCGGGGCGAGGGGCGTCCGGCCCGTCGGTTGCGGCAGCGTGGCTCATGGGGTCGAGGTAGGGCCGCGCGCGCCGATTGCGAGGGCGCGCGCACGATTCGAATCCGCGTAAACCCCGGAAACACAACGCAAAAGCGCCTTGCGGACGAGCGAAGGCCCCCGCGGGCGGCGGGGGCCTTGCGATCCGTCCCGCGGGCGGCGCGCCGTCAGGCGGAGGCGTTCTCCTCGGCCTTGTCGGCGTGGATCAGCAGCGGCGCGGCGTCGCGGCGCGCGGCCTCCTCGTTGACGACCACCTCCTCGACGGTCTCCAGCCCCGGCAGGTCGAACATCGTGTCGAGCAGGATGTCCTCCATGATGGAGCGCAGGCCGCGAGCGCCGGTCTTGCGCTCGATGGCGCGCTTGGCGATGGCGCGCAGGGCGTCGTCGGTGAAGGTGAGCTGCACGCCCTCCAACTCGAACAGGCGCTGGTACTGCTTGACCAGGGCGTTCTTGGGCTGGGTGAGGATGGTCACCAGCGCGTCCTCGTCGAGGTCCGTCAGGGTGGCGATCACCGGCAGGCGGCCGACGAACTCGGGGATGAGGCCGAACTTCAGGAGATCCTCGGGCTCGAGCTGCTTGAGGGACTCGCCCACGGTCTGCTCCTCGGGGGCCTTCACCTCGGCGCCGAAGCCCATGGAGGACCCCTTGTTGCGCTGGGCGATGATCCGGTCGAGGCCGGCGAAGGCGCCGCCGCAGACGAACAGGATGTTGGTGGTGTCGACCTGCAGGAACTCCTGCTGGGGATGCTTGCGCCCGCCCTGCGGCGGAACGCTCGCGACCGTGCCCTCCATGATCTTCAGCAGGGCCTGCTGCACGCCCTCGCCCGAGACGTCCCGCGTGATCGAGGGGTTGTCGGACTTGCGGGTGATCTTGTCGACCTCGTCGATGTAGACGATGCCGCGCTGGGCGCGCTCAACGTTGTACTCGGACGCCTGGAGCAGCTTGAGGATGATGTTCTCGACGTCCTCGCCCACGTAGCCCGCCTCGGTCAGCGTGGTCGCGTCGGCCATGGTGAAGGGCACGTCGAGGATGCGCGCCAGCGTCTGGGCCAGCAGCGTCTTGCCGCAGCCCGTGGGGCCGATCAGCATGATGTTCGACTTGGCCAGCTCGATGTCGGACTTCGAGGAGTGGTCGAGGCGCTTGTAGTGGTTGTGCACGGCGACCGAGAGGACGCGCTTGGCGTGCTCCTGGCCGATCACGTAGTCGTCGAGCACCTTGCAGATGTCGCGCGGCGTGGGCGTGCCGTCGGAGGCCTTGAGGCCGGCCTGCTTGGTCTCCTCGCGGATGATGTCCATGCACAGCTCGACGCACTCGTCGCAGATGAACACGGTCGGTCCCGCGATCAGCTTGCGCACCTCGTGCTGCGACTTGCCGCAGAAGCTGCAGTAGAGGGTGTTCTTGCCGTCGCCGCCGGAGTTGCCTTGGGCCATGATCCGCCTCCTCGTCGCCCGCGCTCGGGCAGCGGGACCGGACGTCCCGCCTCGTTGTCGTTGGTGCTCGGGGTCCAAACTACGGGTCCGAGTCCGAGGGCACAATGGCGAAACGCCCCGGCCCGCCCGGCGCCGGCGGAGGTGCCGCAGGGGCGCCGCACCCGGCGGCGAGGGGCCGCCGATGCGCCCGGCGGCCCCCCGCGTGCGATCGTCCGGCGGCCCCCGGAGGGGCCGCGAAGGCGCCGTGCTAGGACTTCGGCAGCTTCTCGGCGTCGGTCTTGGCGGCGGCCTCGGCGCGGTTCTCGACGATCTCGTCGATGTGGCCCCAGTCCTTGGCCTCCTGCGGCGACATGAAGCGGTCGCGCTCGAGGGTGCGCTCGACCTCCTCGTAGTCGTTGCCGGTGTGCTTGACGTAGATGTCGTAGAGCTGCTTGCGGATCTTCTCGGTCTCGCGGGCGTGGATCAGGATGTCGGTGGCCTGGCCCTGGTAGCCGCCCGAGGGCTGGTGGACCATGATCCGGCTGTTGGGGAGCGAGAAGCGCATGCCCTTCTCGCCGGCGACCGAGAGCACCGAGCCCATGGAGGCGGCCTGGCCCACCACCAGCGTCGAGACGGCGGGGCGGATGTACTGCATGGTGTCGTAGATCGACAGGCCCGACGTCACCACGCCGCCGGGGCTGTTGATGTACATCGAGATCTCCTTGGTCGGATTCTCGGCCTCGAGGTGCAGGAGCTGCGCCACCACGAGCTGGCTCATGCCGTCGTGCACGGGGCCGTTCACGAACACGATCCGCTCCTTCAGGAGGCGCGAGAAGATGTCGTAGGCCCGCTCGCCGCGGCTGGTCTGCTCGACCACCATGGGCACGAGGTTGTTCTGGAAGTGGTCGATCGGATCGTGCATGCGGGGGTCCCTTCGGCGGCCCGCGCGGAAGGCGGGGGCCCGTGTCGGAGAGGACAGTATGACCCGCACCGGAGGGGTTCAAGGCGGGGGCGGGCGGGGCGTTGACCGCGCCGCGGGGGCGGCCATAACGTCAGCCATGACTTACGACCGCATCCTCGCCGCCCTGGCCGACCCCACCCGCCGCGCCGTGCTGGACCGCCTGCGCGACGGCCCGCGCCCCGTGGGCCGCATCGCCGAGGGGCTGCCCGTGTCGCGCCCCGCCGTCTCGCAGCACCTCAAGGCGCTTCTGGAGGCGGGGCTGGTGGAGCGCGAGCGGCAGGGCACGCGCAACCTCTATGCGCTGGCGCCGGGCGGCGCGGAGCCGCTGGCCCAGTGGCTCGGCGCGCTCGTGGAGCGGCGGCGCGCGCCCGAGGGCGGCTTGCGCCGCGAGGTGGTGGTGCCGATGCCCGCGCCCGAGGCCTGGGCGATGCTGACCGAGGATCTGAGTCTGTGGTGGCCCGTGGGCCAGGTCTCGCAGTCGGCGATGGGGGCGGGGGCGCTGCCGCAGGCGGTGACGCTGGAGGCGGTGCCGGGCGGGCGCCTGCGCGAGGTGCTGTTCGACGGCACGGAAGGGGTCTGGGCCGAGGTCGAGGAGGCGGGCCCGCGCAAGCTCGCCTTCCGCTGGCGCCTCGGCGTGCCGGGCCGGGTGGAGTGGACGGCGGTGCGCGACCCCGGCGGGGCTCGCGTGGCCGTCGAGCACGACGACGCCGCGGCGGCCTTCATGTGGGACCTGGTGCTGGTGGAGCGCTTCGGCGCCGCAGCGCGGGCGAGCCTGTCGAACTTCTAGGCGGAACACGCCCCGGCCCTGCGCCGGGGCCTCCGGGTGCCGCCTGGGCGAACAGGAAACGCGGGGTGCTTCCCCGGACGGAAGCGCGCCGGTTCACCCACCGTGCCCGATCGATGCCGAGGCCCCGGCGGAGGGCCGGGGCACGGTCCTACCGCTGCGTCCAGAGCTTCTCGCGCTTGAGGCGGTTGCGGACCTGCTGTTCCTTGCGGGGCAGGTCGCCCCGGTCGAACAGGGCGCGGGCGCGCCAGCCCTTGGGCTGGTAGATGAACTTGCGGAACGGATCGTAGCGCTTGAGCACCTTCTTGACCGGGTTCGTCCGGGCCGCCTCCTCCACGCAGGCGATCACATGGTCGGGCGCGGTGGCGTACATCAGCGGCACGTGGCGCCAGTGGAAGGTGTGGGTGCCGTCGAGGATGCCGTCCGCGATGCCGCCGCCCGCGCCGGGGCGCCCGCCGCCCAGCTCGTGGACCGCGAGGGGCAGGGCGGCCTGGTCGAGCCAGGGGTCAAGCGGCTGGCAGGCCAGCTCCGGGATGCCGCCCTCGCCCGCGCCCTCGCGGATCAGGAGGGCGGCGGCCTCGAAGGCCTCGCCGAAGCGGGCCGCGGAGGCGCCGAAGAACCAGCCGGCGTTGAAGTAGAGGTAGCGGCGCCAGTGGCCGTGGGGCCAGGCGCGGTCGAGGCTGGTCTCCAGGTCGAGGCCCCGCGCCGCGTAGAGCGCGGCCCAGACGTCGTGGACGGTGGGGCCGTAGATCTCCTCGGTAGGCCAGGTGTTCTCGCGCTTCATGGAGGCCGAGGGGCGGGCGGGGTCGATGGCCACGTCCGCCAGCTCGCCCGTGACCACGGTGTCGCTGTCGAGGAACAGGAACGGGCGGTCGCCCAAGGCATGGAGCGCCTCGATCTTGTTGCCGTGCGGGTAGGCGGCGCCGAAGTGGCGGCTCTCGAAGGGCACCCACTCGGCGCCGTGGTCGTCCAGCAGCGCGCGCAGCTCGGCATCGTCCACGCGCGGGTCCTCGGGCCAGAGCGGCCCGGGCTGCGGCTCGGCGAGGAGCAGCCGCCCGGACCAGCGCGGGCTGGCGTGGCGCAGCGTAACGGCGAGCAGCGCCGCCTCGAAGGCCAGCCGTCCGCGCTGGGCGACGAGGACGACGTCGAGGTCCATCAGTAGGGGAACGGGTTGGCGCGGTTCGCGTCGTCGATGGCGTCCAAGAGGGCCGGGTCCAGTTCCACGTCCTGCGCCCGCAGCCCGTGCTCGAGCTGCGCGGCCGTGGTCGCCCCGAGGATCGCCGAGCACCGGAACGGCCGGGTCTGCAGCCAGGCCAGCGCCATGTGCACCGGGTCCACCCCGTGCTCCGCGGCGAGGGCGTGGTACACCTCGACCGTGGGCTGGGCGCGCTCGGTCCAGCGGCCGCCGAGGTTCGCGTTGACCGAGCGCCGCGAGTTCGGGGGCACGGCGCCGCCGCGGTACTTGCCCGTCAGCATCCCCGTCGCCAGCGGCGAGAAGGCCAGCATCGTGACCGCCTCGTGGACCATCATCTCGGCGAGGTCGGTGTCGGCGTGGCGGTGCATGAGCGAGTACTCGTTCTGCAGCGACACCGGGCGGGCCGGGCCGTCGCCGGCGAGCCGGATCCACTGGTCCATGCCCCAGGTGCTCTCGTTCGAGAGGCCGAAGCCGCGGATCGTGCCGCGCTCCACCTCGCGCTCCAGCGCGCCCACGCAGTCGGCGACGTCCTGCGCGATCGCGGCCCGCTCGCCCTCGGGGCGGTAGCCCCACATCTTGCGGAACTGGAACGAGCCGCGGTTGGGCCAGTGGAACTGGTAGAGGTCGATCGTCTCGACCCGCAGGCGCTCCAGCGACTCCCGGATCGTCGGCGCGATGGTCTCGGGCGAGATCGGCGCGCCGCCGCGCGCGGGCGAGCCCTCGCCGCTGTGCTTGGTGGCGACCTTCAAACGGCCCGGGTTCTCCGCCAGCCAGCGGCCGCAGATCGCCTCGGTGACGCCCAGGGTCTCCTTGCGGACGGGGTTCACGGGGTAGAGCTCGGCCGTGTCGAGCCAGGTGACGCCCGCGTCCGCCGCCATCGCCATCTGGCGGTGCGCGTCGTCCTCGGGGGTCTGGGTGCCGAAGGTCATGGTGCCGAGCATGATCTCCGAGATCGTGCCGGCCCCGAGGGGGATGTGTCGCATTCAGATGTCCAGGTCGAGCCAGACCGGCACGTGGTCGGACGGCTTGTCGCGCGCCCGCATGTCGGCCTGGATGGTGCAGCCCGTCATGGCGTCGGCCACGGCGGGCGAGAGGAGGAAGTGGTCGATGCGCAGGCCGTGGTTCCGGTCGAACGCGCCGCCCTGGTAGTCCCAGTAGCTGTAGTGGCCCGGCTGGCCCGGGTGGCGCGCGCGGAAGGCCTCCGTGAGCCCGAGGTTCACCAGCCGCCGCCACGCCGCGCGCGTCGGGGGCAGCATGAGGGCGTCGTCCTTCATCACCTGCGGGCGGGCGACGTCGATGTCCTGGGGCAGCACGTTCCAGTCGCCGCACATCAGGAAGGGCGTCTCCTCGGCCAGCAGGGCCTCGGCGCGGGCGTGGAGGCGCTCCATCCAGGCGAGCTTGTAGTCGTACTTCGGCCCCGGCGCCGGGTTGCCGTTGGGCAGGTAGAGGCCGCAGACGCGCACGGCGTCGCGCTCGCCGATCGCCGTCGCCTCGATGTAGCGGGCCTGCTCGTCGGCGTCGTCGCCGGGCAGGCCGAAGGCGACGTCTTCGAGCGGAACCTTCGAGCACAGGGCGACGCCGTTGAACCCCTTCTGGCCGTGGGTGTGGAGCGTGTAGCCCGCGTCCTCCACCAGCGCGCGCGGGAAGGCCTCGTCGGTGGACTTGATCTCCTGGAGCACGGCGAGGTCGGGGGCGTCCTCGTCCCGCAGCCAGCGCTCCAGCCCCTCGGCGCGGGCCTTCACGCCGTTGATGTTCCATGTCGCGATCCGCATGGGGGACGGCTTAGGGGAGGCCCCGCGGGATGTCACGGGGGCGCGGCGGGGGATGGAGCGCGACGTCTGTATGCCGTGGTATGCACTTGCGCGGAGCGTGCTTCTGGGGCATGGGGGCGCCAACCCCCCTCGACCCGGAGATCCCCATGACGATCCAAGTCGGAACCGACACCGCGAAGACCCGCCGCACCCTCGACGTGGGCGGCCAGTCCTACGCCTACTACTCGCTCGATGCCGCCACCGAGGCAGGCCTCGGCGACTTCGCCAGGCTGCCCGCGGCCCTCAAGGTGGTGCTGGAGAACATCCTGCGCTTCGAGGACGGCGGCGCCACCGTGTCCGTGGACGACGTGAAGGCCTTCGCGAAGTGGGCGGAGGCGGGCGGCAAGAACCCGATCGAGATCGCCTACCGCCCGGCGCGCGTGCTGATGCAGGACTTCACCGGCGTGCCCGCGGTCGTCGACCTCGCGGCCATGCGCGACGGCATCAAGGGGCTGGGGGGCGATCCGCAGAAGATCAACCCGCTTAACCCCGTGGACCTCGTGATCGACCACTCGGTGATGATCGACGAGTTCGGCAACCCGCGCGCGTTCCAGATGAACGTGGACCGCGAGTACGAGCGCAACATCGAGCGCTACCAGTTCCTGAAGTGGGGCCAGCACGCGTTCCAGAACTTCCGCGTGGTGCCCCCCGGCACCGGCATCTGCCACCAGGTGAACCTCGAGTACCTCAGCCAGACCGTCTGGACCGACCGGGATCAGAGCGGCGCCGAGGTGGCCTACCCCGACACGCTGGTGGGCACCGACAGCCACACCACCATGGTCAACGGCGCCGCCGTGCTCGGCTGGGGCGTGGGCGGCATCGAGGCCGAGGCCGCGATGCTGGGTCAGCCCGTCTCGATGCTGATCCCCGAGGTCGTGGGCTTCGAGCTGACGGGCCGCATGCTTGAGGGCACCACTGGCACCGACCTCGTGCTGAAGGTCGTCGAGATGCTGCGCGCCAAGGGCGTGGTCGGCAAGTTCGTGGAGTTCTTCGGCGAGGGACTGGACCACCTGCCGCTGGCTGACCGCGCCACCATCGGCAACATGGCGCCCGAGTACGGCGCCACCTGCGGCTTCTTCCCCGTGGACGCCGAGACCCTGCGCTACCTGGAGATGACGGGCCGCGACAAGGACCGCATCGCGCTGGTGGAGGCCTACGCCAAGGCCAACGGCATGTGGCGCGGCGCGGACTACCGCCCCGTCTACACCGACACGCTGCACCTCGACATGGGCACCATCGTGCCCGCCATCTCCGGCCCGAAGCGCCCGCAGGACTTCATCGCGCTGGATGGGGCCGCCAAGGCGTTCGGCCAGTACGTGAAGGGCATCCGCAACGGCAAGGACACCTCGGCCAACGCCGAGATCCGCTGGGAGGGCGAGGGCGGCGCACCCGAGCCGGTCGACATCCCCGGCGACGAGGGCTTCCACGCCCGCGGCTTCATCCACGGCGGCGACGCCGACCGGAACCAGGTGCACGACGGCACCATCGTGATCGCCTCGATCACGTCCTGCACCAACACGTCCAATCCTTACGTCATGATCGGCGCCGGCCTCGTGGCCCGCAAGGCGCGCGAGCGGGGGCTGACCCGCAAGCCGTGGGTCAAGACCTCGCTGGCGCCCGGCTCCCAGGTCGTCTCGCACTATCTGGAGGCCGCCGGCCTGCAGGAGGACCTCGACGCGCTGGGCTTCAACCTCGTGGGCTACGGCTGCACCACCTGCATCGGCAACTCCGGCCCGCTGCTGCCCGAGATCTCGAAGGCCATCAACGACAACGACGTGATCGCCACCTCGGTGCTGTCGGGCAACCGCAACTTCGAGGGACGCATCAGCCCGGACGTGCGCGCCAACTACCTCGCCTCGCCCCCGCTCGTGGTGGCCTACGCGCTGGTGGGCGACATGAACGTCGACATCACGAAGGAGCCGCTGGGCCAGGACCGCGACGGCAACGACGTGTTCCTGAAGGACATCTGGCCCGAGGCCTCGGAGATCGCCGAGCTGGTCGAGCGCACCGTCACCCGCGCCGCCTTCCAGGAGAAGTACGCCGACGTCTTCAAGGGCGACGAGAAGTGGCAGTCGGTCGAGGTGCCCCAGCAGGAGACCTACGACTGGCCCGCCGGCTCCACCTACGTGCAGAACCCGCCCTACTTCCAGGGCATGGACCCGAACCCCGGCGCCATCGAGGACGTGCGCGGCGCGCGCGTGCTGGGGCTCTTCGGCGACATGATCACCACCGACCACATCTCGCCCGCGGGCTCCTTCAAGGAGACCTCGCCCGCCGGGCAGTACCTGCTCGAGCGGCAGGTGCCGGTGCGCGAGTTCAACTCGTACGGCTCGCGCCGCGGCAATCATCAGGTGATGATGCGCGGCACCTTCGCCAACATCCGCATCCGCAACGAGATGCTCGATGGCGTGGAGGGGGGCTACACCCTCGGGCCGGACGGCAAGCAGACGTCGATCTTCGACGCCGCGATGGCCTGGCAGGAGCAGGGCACCCCGCTCGTGATCTTCGCGGGCGAGCAGTACGGCGCAGGGTCCTCGCGCGATTGGGCCGCCAAGGGCACGGCGCTGCTGGGCGTCAAGGCGGTGATCGCCGAGTCGTTCGAGCGCATCCACCGCTCCAACCTCGTGGGCATGGGCGTGATCCCGTTCGAGTTCACCGGCGGCGACACCCGCACGTCGCTCGGGCTCAAGGGCGACGAGCAGGTCACCATCGAGGGGCTGGCCGACGTGAAGCCCCTGCAGGAGGTCGAGGCCCGCATCACGATGGGCGACGGCACCGAGAAGCGCATCACGCTCAAGTGCCGGATCGATACCGCGGTGGAGATCGACTACATCAAGAACGGCGGCGTGCTGCACTACGTGCTGCGCAACCTCGCGCAGCAGCCCATGGCGGCCGAGTAGCGCGAGGGGGCCGGCTCCCCTCCGGGGGCCGGCGCCGCATGTCGCACCGGACGGGGCCCCGCGGGGCCCCGTTCGCGTTCGGGGGGCTTCGCACGATACGGGGGCGGTGGGTCGCCCGCGCCGCGGTCACGCATCGTTGACGCGGCCCGCGCTGGCGCAGCGGGGGTGGGGGGCGTAGGTCGAGGGGGCACACAGCCCATGCAGGTCCCATGCGTCTCGTCGCCCTCGCCGCCTTCGCCCTCTCCGCCACCCAGGCGGCCGCCGACCCGGTCGTGGTCGAGCTGTTCACGTCGCAGGGCTGCTCGTCCTGCCCGCCCGCCGACGCGATGCTGGGCCAGCTGACGGAGCGGCGCGACGTGCTGCCGCTGTCGCTCCACGTGGACTACTGGGACTGGATCGGCTGGCCCGACACCTTCGCCGTGCCCGCCCATGCCGAGCGCCAGCGCGGCTACGCGGCGGGCGTGGGGTCGAGCGTGCTCTACACGCCGCAGTTCGTGGTGGGCGGCTCGGGGATCGTGGCGGGCGCCAAGGGCATGGCGCTGGCCGACACCGTGCAGGCGCATCTGGCCGCACCGCGCGAGGTGCTGGAGATCGAGGGCGACACGCTGGTGATGCAGGCCGCGGGCCAGCCCGCCGAGCTGGTCATGGTGGAGGTCGAGCCCCTGCGCCGCGTCGCCGTGCCCCGCGGCGAGAACGCCGGGCGCGAGCTGGTCTACCACAACATCGTGCGCGCGTGGACGCCGATGGGCTCCTGGGACGGCGCCGCGGGCCGCCGCGCCCTGCCGCCCGCCTCGGAGCCGGACCGCATGCGCGTGGTGCTGGCGCAGCGCATGGGCGCCGACGGCCGCCCCGGCGCGATCCTCGGCGCCGCCGCGGACCGCTAGGCAATGCCCGGTCCGATCCGCGCGGTGCTGTTCGACAAGGACGGCACGCTCACCGACTTCCGCGCCACCTGGGAGGGATGGGTCGCCGCCCTCGTGCGCGACCTGGCGCTGGAGGCCGGCGTGCCCGCCGCTGCGCTGCGCGCCGCCCTCGGGCTGGACGACGCGGGCCGCCTGCGTGCCGACGCCCTGTTCGTGACCGCGCCGTTCCCGGTGACGCTGGCCGCCCTCGCCGAGGCCGCCGCGCATGAGCCCGCGCGCCTGCGCCGCTGGCTCAGGGCCCGCCCCGGCCCCGCGCGGCAGGTGCCCGTGGGCGAGCCGGCGCGGCTCCTCGCCGCTCTCCGCTCCACCGGGCTTTCGCTGGGCGTGCTGACCAACGCCGACCGCGTCTCGGCGCGCGAGGACCTGGAGGCGATGGGGGCATGGCCCCATCTCGACGCGCTGGTGGCGGCCGACGACGGCCACGGCGCCAAGCCCGAACCCGCCGGCGCGCTGCACTTCGCCGCCCAGGCGGGGCTCGATCCGGCCGAGGTGCTCCTGGTCGGCGACGGGCTGGCGGACCTCCAGGCGGCACGCGGCGCGGGCATGCCCTTCGCGGGCGTGCTGACGGGCACGCGGGGGCCGCACGAGTTCCCGGGCGCGGCAGCGGTGCTCGCGGACGTCCACGCGCTGCCCGACTGGCTCGCCGGCCGCCCTTAACCCGATCGCAATCCTTGCCTGCGATGTCCGCCCCGAACGGAGCGGGGTGCGGGCGTGCACGGGATCATCTGCAAGACGGTCGAGACGTTCCTCGTCTCGCGCCACGGCGAGCGGCGGTGGGACGAGATCCTCCGCGCCGCCGGCACGGACGTTCGCAGCTTCGAGACGGTGCGCGTCTACGATGCCGCGCTGCTGCCCCGCATCCTCGCCGCCGCCTCCGGGACGCTGGGCGTGCCCGTGCGCCTCCTGCTCGAGGACATGGGCCATTGGCTCTGCGTCCACCCCCCGCTGGAGCCCGTGCGCCGCTTGTTCCGCTTCTCGGGCACTACCTTCGAGGAGATGCTGTTCGGCCTCCACGAGGTGCGCGCGCGGGCGCGCATGGCGCTGCCCGACCTCGACATGCCCGCGCTCTCGCTCGCGGACCGGGGCGGGGGCACCTACCGCGTGATCTCTCGCTGGCATCAGCCCGGCGCGGCGGCGGTGGTGATGGGCATCCTGCGCGCCATGGCCGACGACTACGGCGCGCTCGCGCTCGTGACCTTCGAGCGCGGCGCGCAGGAGGGTGCGCTCTGGCGGGAGTGCATCTCGGTGCAGCTCCTCGCGGCGGAGCATCAGCCCCCCCGCAGCTTCAGCCTCGGGGGCGCCGCATGACCGACGCCGTTCCCCTGTCGCCCGAGGCGCTGGACCTCCTGATGCCCATGCACCTGCGCTACGACGCGGGCGGACGGATCGTCCACGCGGGGCCGGGGCTGGAGCGGATCGCCGGCCCGCTGTGCGACCGCGCTCTCGCTCGCGTGGTGCGCCTGCGCCGTCCCCGCGCGGCGGCCACGCCCGCCGTGCTGGGCGAGCATGCGGGGCGCCGCCTCGTGGTCGACCTCGCCACGCCGGTGCCGGGCGAGGACGGCGCGCCGCGGCAACGGATGCGCGCGGTCGCGGTTCCTCTGGGCAGTGGGGGCGGCGTGCTGCAGCTCGCGCTCGGCGCGGACCTCGCGCCGGCGGTCGGGCGCCATGCGCTCTCGGCGTCGGACTTCTCGCCCGTCGATCCGGTGCTCGACATTCTCTACCTGCTGGAGGCGCAGTCGCTCGTGCGCGGCGAGATGCGCAAGCTGGCCACGCGGCTCGACCGGTCGCTGCGGCTGGCCGAACGGGAGGCCGTCACCGACGGCCTGACCGGCCTCGCCAACCGCCGCGCGATGGACCGCCGTCTCGGCGCGCTCGCCGCCTCGGGCGCGGAGCCGTTCGGCGTGATGCATCTGGACCTCGACCACTTCAAGACCGTCAACGACACGCTCGGCCACGCCGCGGGCGACGCCGTGCTCGCCGAGGTCGCGGCGGTGCTGCGCCGCGAGACGCGCAGGGGCGACCTGCTCGCGCGGGTGGGGGGGGACGAGTTCGTGGTCGTGTTCCCCGACTGCGCCGACCGGGAGCTGCTCGCCGGCATCGCGCGGCGCATCCTCGCCGGCCTCGCACGCCCGATCCCGTTCGACGGGCGGGAATGCCGGGTCTCGGGCAGCATCGGCATCGCGCTGTCCGGGGACTACGCCGCCCCGGAGCCCGAGGCGCTGCTCGCCGATGCCGACGCGGCCCTCTACCGCTCGAAGCGGGCAGGGCGCGCGCGCTACGCCTTCCACCGCGGCGGCGAGCCCGTCGCGCACGATCCCGCCGCCGCGCTGCCCCCGCCCGTCCGCCGGACCACGGACGCGAACCGGCCGCCGGCCTGACCGGGCGGCGTAGGGAGGCCCGAAGCCGAAGGTTCCAATAGGGATGCGCGAGCCACGATGGCGGAGGGACGGGGCGGCTTCGACGGTGCTCCTCGTACCGGCAAAGCGGATGGTGTGAACCGTGGCACGGCACCCGGATTGTGGCATGGACGGCGCCCGGGCGGTCGATGCGACGGCGACCCGGAGCGCAGTACGAGGGCCACCTAGGCTGATAGCGTGGATCGCGCCGCGCAGGGTCCCGAACGGGGGGCGAACGTCCGCCGATCCTCCCGAGACGGGGCGCGGGCGACCGCTGATCGCCTCTGCGGTCGGACCGGCCACGTCCGCCCCGATCGAGACGTTCGGGCGAATGGACTCCAAGGCATCCAGACGCACCACGGCGCCGGAGATCACGACGACGCATCGGTAATGCGAGGGGAACCGTGGCAGCCCGTAGGGGAATCGAACCCCTCTTTCCAGGTTGAAAACCTGGCGTCCTAACCGATAGACGAACGGGCCGCGCTTGGTGGGGCGGGGATAGGAAATCGCCCCCGGGGGTGCAAGCGGTTTTTCGGGGGGTCGCGCGGCGGAAATCGCGGGCGTCAGCCGCTCGCGGGCGCGGCGTCGTCGAGCTTGAGCTGAACCGTCTCGCGGCCCTGCCAGCGGTTGATCTCGAGCCGGCCGGCGACGTGGAGGGGACGGCCCTCGGCGGCCAGCGCATGGAGCGCGGGGGCCGCGCGGAAGGCGATGGCGTCGAGGCGGATGCGCCCGTCGGCGAAGGTGATCTTGAGGTGGCCCTCGCCCACGGGGCGCGAGGCGGCGACCCGCAGGTCGGGCAGCGCGAAGCGCGGGGCGGGGGCGCCCTGGCCGAAGGGGCCGGCACGCTCCAGCATCGCCACGAGGTCGGGCGTGGCGGCGCCGGGCATCAGCGTGCCGTCGATGCGCAAGCTGCCCGGCTCGCCCAGTCCCGCGCCTTGGCGCGCCACCAGCTCGCCGAGGCGCTCCATCGCGGCTTCCAGCTTCGCGCGCTCCACCGTGAGGCCCGCGGCCATGCGGTGCCCGCCGCCCTTCACCAGGAGGCCCTCGGCCGCCAGCCGCTGCACGGCGGCCCCGATGTCCACGCCCGCGACCGAGCGCACCGAGCCCTGGCCCAGCCCGTCCTCGCGCAGGCCGATCACCACCGCGGGGCGGTGGGTCGCGTCCTTGAGGCGCGAGGCGACGATGCCCACCACGCCCGGGTGCCAGCCCTCGCCGGCGGCCCAGGCGAGGGGGCCGCCGCGCGCCTCCGCCTGCGCGCGGGCATCGTCACCGATGCGCGCCTCGATGGCGCGGCGCTCGCGGTTCAGATCGTCCAGCCGGGCGGCGAGGGCGGCGGCCTCGGCCTCGTCGTCGGTGGACAGCAGGCGCGCGCCGAGGTCGGCGGCGCCCACGCGGCCGCCCGCGTTGATGCGGGGGCCCAACAGGTAGCCGAGGTGATAGCTCGACGGCGGCCCGTCCATGCGCGCGACGTCGGCCAAGGCCCGCAGGCCGGGGCGCGCGCGGCGGCCCATCACCGCGAGACCCTGGCGCACCAGCGCGCGGTTCACGCCCGTGAGGGGGGCCACGTCAGCGACCGTGGCCAGCGCCACGAGGTCGAGCATCGCCATGAGATCGGGCACGGCGGCTCCCGCCGCGCGCCGCTGACGGTTCGCTTCCACGAGGCACAGGAACACGACGGCGGCGGCGCAGAGGTGCGAGAGCGCGCCGTCCTCGTCCTGGCGGTTCGGGTTCACGACCGCATGGGCGCGGGGCAGGGTCTCGGCCCCGAGGTGGTGGTCGAGCACCAGCACGTCCGCCGCCGCCGCCGCCTCCAGCGCCTCGAAGCTGACCGTTCCGCAGTCGACGCAGACCACGAGGTCGTGCGCCTCGGCCAGCCGCGCCATGGCGGGCGGGTTGGGGCCGTAGCCCTCGTCGATGCGGTCGGGGACGTAGAGCGTGGCGCGATGGCCCAGCCCCCGCAGCCACCACTGGATCAGCGCCGCCGAGGCGCCGCCGTCCACGTCGTAGTCGGCGAACACGGCGATGCGCTCGCGGCGCTCGGCGGCATGGGCCAGACGGGCGGCGGCGCGCTCCATGTCGCGCAAGCTGCGGGGGTCGGGCAGCAGGGCGCGCAGGGTGGGGGCGAGGAACGCCTCGGCGGCATCGGGCAGCACGCCCCGGCGCGCGAGGTGCTGGGCGAGGGCGAGCGGGTGACCCGCCTGGGCCAGCGCCTCGGCCAGCCGCTCGGCCTCGGCGTCCGGGCCGATCCAGGCGCGATCGTTCGCGGAACGTGTGACCCCGAGATAGCTCATCGCCGCCCCATGCCCCGGCGGGGCGGGGCGGCGCAAGGCGGGCTCAGGTCGGGTTGCGGTAGGTCATGCGCCGCACCGAGCCGGTCTTGGAGCGCATCAGGATCGTCTCGGCGGTCAGGAAGCCCGGCTCGCGGCGGATGCCGGCCAGGATCGAGCCGTCGGTGACGCCGGTGGCGGCGAAGATCACGTCCTCGGTCACCATGTCGTCGCGGGTGTAGACCCGGTCGAAGTTGGTGATGCCGGCCTTCTCGGCACGGCCCCGCTCGTCGTCGTTGCGGAAGGTGAGGCGGCCGAACATCTGGCCGCCCATGCACTTGAGGGCCGCTGCGGCCAGCACCCCCTCGGGCGCGCCGCCCGAGCCCATGTACATGTCGATGCCCGTGGTCTCGGCCTCGGCGCAGTGGATCACGCCGGCCACGTCGCCGTCGGTGATCAGGCGAATGGCGCAGCCCGTGGTGCGCAGCTCGGCGATCATCTCCTCGTGGCGCGGGCGCTCAAGGACGCAGACGGTGATGTCCTCGGTGGAGCAGCCCTTGGCGGCCGACAGCGCGCTGACGCGCTCGGCCGGCGACATGTCCATGGTCACCACGCCGCGGCGGTAGCCGGGGCCGATGGCCAGCTTGTCCATGTAGACGTCGGGCGCGTGGAGGAGCGTGCCGCGCGGGGCCATGGCGATTACGCACAGGGCGTTGGGCATGTCCTTGGCGGTGAGGGTGGTGCCCTCCAGCGGGTCGAGCGCGATGTCGACCTCGGGGCCGGAGCCGGAGCCCACCTCCTCGCCGATGTAGAGCATGGGCGCCTCGTCACGCTCGCCCTCGCCGATCACCACGGTGCCGCGGATGTCGAGGAGGTTGAGCTGATCGCGCATGGCGTTCACGGCGGCCTGGTCGGCGGCCTTCTCGTCGCCGCGCCCGATCAGGCGGGCCGAGGCGAGGGCGGCCGCCTCGGAGACGCGGGCCAGCCCCAGCGACAGCATGCGGTCGTTGAAGTCGTGCTTGGGCATGGGGGCGGTCTCCGGACGTTGGGTCAGGGGCGGAGTAGCCCGCCCCCGCCCCCCGGGGAACCCTCCGTTTGCGCTAAACCCCTTCCGAGGACTTCGCCCAGAGGTTCAGCGCGGCGTCGTCCGAGGCCTTCTCGATGGCCGCGAGCTCGCCTTCGGTGAACTCGAGGTTCGCCGCCGCGCCCGCGCAGTCCACGATCTGCGAGGGCTTCGACGCGCCGATCAGGGCCGAGGTCACGCGCCCGCCGCGCAGCACCCAGGCGATGGCCATCTGCGCCAGGGTCTGGCCCCGCGCCTCGGCCACCGCGTTCAAGCGGTTCAGCCGCGCGACCACGTCGTCTGTGACCATCGCCGGGTCCAGCGACTTGCCTTGCGTCGCCCGCCCCTCGGAGGGGATGCCGTTCAGGTAGCGCCCCGTCAGGATGCCCTGGGCCAGCGGCGTGAAGGCGATGCATCCCATTCCCTCGTCCTCGAGGGTGTCGAGCAATCCGTCGCGCTCCACCCAGCGGTTCAGGAGGTTGTAGGACGGCTGGTGGATCAGGCAGGGCGTGCCCAGCTCGCGCAGGATGCGCACGGCCTCGCGGGTGCGCTCGGAGTTGTAGGACGAGATGCCCGCATAGAGCGCGCGGCCGGAACGGACGATGAAGTCCAGCGCGCCCATCGTCTCCTCCAGCGGCGTGTCCGGGTCGAAGCGGTGGGAGTAGAAGATGTCCACGTAGTCGAGGCCCATGCGGCGCAGCGAGGCGTCGCAGCTCTGCACGAGGTACTTGCGGCTGCCCCACTCGCCGTAGGGACCGGCGTGCATCTCGTAGCCCGCCTTGGAGGAGATCACGAGTTCCTCGCGCCAGCCGGCGAGGTCGGTGCGGAGGATCTCGCCGAAGGCCTCCTCGGCCGATCCCGGGGGCGGGCCGTAGTTGTTGGCGAGGTCGAAGTGGGTGATGCCGTGGTCGAAGGCGGTGCGGCAGAGCGCGCGCTTGGTCGCGTGCGGCGTGTCCTCGCCGAAGTTGTGCCACAGGCCCAGCGACACGGCGGGCAGTTTGAGCCCCGAGCGCCCGACGCGGCGGTAGGGCATGGCGTCGTAGCGGGACTCGGCGGGGCGGTAGGGGATGCGATCTCTCATGCGGCGGACCTAGCGCGCCCGCCGCATCCGGTCGAGCCGCCTAGTCGCCGAGGATCTGCAGCGCCACCGGGTCGCCCGCCACCACGCCGGTGCCCGCCATGCCGCGCAGCGCCTCGGCCAGGGCGGCGGGCGTGCAGGGATGGGTCACGATCAGCACGGGCGCCTCGGGGCCGGGGTGGTCGTACTGGCGCATGCGGTCGATCGAGATGCCCGCCTCGCCCAGCACCGTCGCCACCCGCGCCAGCGCGCCCGGCTCGTCGCGCAGGGCCATCCGCAGGTAGTGCGCGCAAGGCGTCGCGGCGGGCGCGCGGGGCGCCGACGCGAGCCCCGCGGCGGGCTGCCCGAAGGGCGGGGGCACGGTGCCGCGGGCGATGTCGCAGACGTCGCCCATCACCGCGCTCGCGGTCGGCCCCTCGCCGGCGCCGGCGCCGCGCAGCACGATCTGGCCCACGGCGTCGCCCTCGATCACCACCATGTTGGTGGCGCCCTCGAGCTGGCCCAGCGGCGAGGCGGCGGGCACGAGGGTGGGGCGCATGGACTGTTCGATGCCCTCGGGCGTGGCGCAGGCCACCCCGAGGAGCTTGATGCGGTAGCCCATGTCCCCGGCGCGGCGGATGTCGTCGATCGAGATGCGCTCGATGCCCTGCAGCTCCACGCCCCCGAAGTCCACGCGGCTGCCGAAGGCGATGGCCGATAGGATCGCCAGCTTGTGGCCCGCGTCGATGCCGCCCACGTCGAGGGTCGGGTCGGCCTCCAGGTAGCCCAGCGCGCGGGCCTCCTCGAACACCTCGGCGTAGGCGAGCCCCTCGGCCTCCATGCGGGTGAGGATGTAGTTGCAGGTGCCGTTCATGACCCCCATCACGCGGGCGACGGCGTTGCCCGCCATGCCCTCCAGCAGGGCCTTCACGCAGGGAATGCCGCCGGCCACGGCGGCCTCGAAGCGCAGCGCGGCGCCGTTCGCCTCGGCCAGTTCCGCCAGCGCCTGGCCGTGGATGGCCAGCATCGCCTTGTTGGCGGTGACCACGGGCTTGCCGGCCGAGAGAGCGGCCTCGGTGGCGGCCTTGGCGGGGCCGTCGGCGCCGCCCATCAGCTCCACAAACAGGTCCACGTCGTCCCGGCGGGCGAGGGCGACGGGGTCGTCCTCCCAAGCGTAGCCCGAGATGTCGATGCCGCGATCGCGGTCGCGGGTCCGGGCCGACACCGCAGCGATCTCGACCGGGCGCCCGATGCGGGCCTCCAGCATGGCGCGGTGCGCCTCGACGATGCGCACCACGCCCACGCCCACGGTTCCGAGGCCGGCGATGCCGAGGCGGAGGGGGGTGGTCATGGGCGCGCTCCTCTTGGGGTCGCGGCCTGCTATCGCGGGGGGGCGCCGCACGCAACGGCGCGGCGGCGGGTCAGACGGGCACGGCGCGCAGGGCCTCGGCCCGCTCGCGCAGGCGCCGTCCGCGGGCATCCAGGTCAGCCTCCGCGGGCGCGGGCACGGTGCGGGCGCGCAGGCGCCGGCCCTCCGCGCGCAGGGCGTCCAGCCCCGGCGCGGGGACGCGCGCGGCGCGCAGCCGGGCGCCCCGCGCCTCCAGCTCCGCCGCGGCGGGGGCGGCGCGCGACGGGCGCTCGGCCTCGGCCAGCAGCGTGCCGAGGGGCACCAGCACGGGGTAGGGCTCGCGCCGCGCCGCCTCGGAGATCGCGCCCTCCACGGGCGGCAGCTCCGCGCAGGCGGCGAGCACGAGGAGGAGGGCGAGGGCGCGCATGGCCGATCCTTAGGCGCGGGGCGCGCGCGCGGCAACGCGCTTGGAACTGAACGGACGTTCAGTTAATTCGGGGCATGGCCAGACCCCAGGGCAGCGATGCGGGCGTGACGGGGCCGCGGGTGCGCGCCGCGGCGGAGCGCCTGTTCGCGCGCCACGGCTATGCCGCCGTCTCCATGCGCGCCATCGCCTCCGAGGTCGGGATCGGCGCGGGTGCGCTCTACCACTACACCCCCGACAAGCAGGCGCTGCTGTTCGACATGATGCGCGAGCACCTCGACGCGTTGCTGGGCGCATGGGCCGAGGCCGACCCCGGGGGCGATCCGGTGGCGCGCCTCGACGCCTGGGCACGGTTCCACGTGGGCTTCCACCTCGACCGGCCCGAGGCGGTGGTCGTGGCCTATGGTGAGCTGCGCAACCTCGCGCCCGGCAACTTCGCCGTCATCGAGCGCCTGCGCCGCCGCTACGAGGCGGTGCCCGAAGCGATCCTGCGCGCGGGCGCGGAGGCGGGGCTCATGCGGGTGCCCGACATCCATCTCGCGGCGATGGGGTTGATCGCGATGCTGACCGGCGTGAACACCTGGTTCCGGGCCGGGGGGCGGCTCGCGCGCGGCGAGGTGGAGCGCATCCACGCCCGCATGGCGCTGGCCTCCGTCGGCGCGCGAGATCTTCGCGAAGATCTCGTCGGAGCGGAGCCTTCGTGAAGGCTCCGCCGCGCACTCTTCGCGAAGAGTGCGCCCCCGCTCAGAGGTCGGGGTAGATCGGGAACCGCGCGGTCAGCTCGGCCACTTTCGCGCGCACCGATGCCTCCACCTCCGCGTTGCCCTCGGCCCCGTTCGCGGCCAGTCCGTCGACCACCTCGCAGATCAGCGCGGCCACGGTGCGGAACTCGTCCTCGCCGAAGCCGCGCGTGGTGCCCGCCGGCGTGCCGAGCCGCACGCCCGAAGTAACGGTCGGCTTCTCGTCGTCGAAGGGGATGCCGTTCTTGTTGCAGGTGATGTGCGCGCGGCCCAGAGCGGCCTCGGTCTCGTTGCCCTTCACGCCCTTGGGCCGCAGATCGACCAGCATCAGATGCGTGTCGGTGCCGCCCGTGACGATGTCGAGCCCGCCGGCCATCAGCCCCTCGGCCAGCGCCACGGCGTTGGCGACGACCAAGCCTTGGTAGTCCCGGAAGCCGGGCTGCAGCGCCTCGCCGAAGGCCACGGCCTTGGCGGCGATCACGTGCATGAGGGGGCCGCCCTGGATGCCCGGGAAGATCGCCGAGTTCACCTTCTTGGCGACCGCCTCGTCGTCCGTCAGGATCATGCCGCCGCGCGGGCCGCGCAGGGTCTTGTGGGTGGTCGTCGTGGCGACGTGCGCGTGGGGGAAGGGCGAGGGGTAGTGCCCCGACGCCACCAGCCCCGCGAAGTGCGCCATGTCCACCAGGAGCCAGGCCCCCACGGAATCGGCGATCTCGCGCATGCGGGCGAAGTCGATGATGCGCGGGATGGCCGAGCCGCCGGCGATGATCATCTTGGGCTGGTGCTCGGTGGCGAGCGCCTGGACCTGTTCGTAGTCGAGCCGCATGTCCTCGCGGCGCACGCCGTACTGAACGGCGTTGAACCACTTGCCCGACTGGTTCGGGCGCGCGCCGTGGGTCAGGTGCCCGCCCGCATCGAGCGACATGCCGAGGATGGTGTCGCCCGGCTTCAGGAGAGCGGTGAACACGCCCTGGTTGGCCTGGGAGCCGGAGTTGGGCTGCACGTTGGCGAAGCCGCAGCCGAACAACTCCCTGGCCCGCGCGATGGCCAGCTCCTCGGCCACGTCCACGTACTGGCAGCCGCCGTAGTAACGCCGGCCCGGATAGCCTTCGGCGTACTTGTTGGTCATCACGCCGCCCTGCGCCTCCATCACGGCGCGGCTGACGATGTTCTCGGAGGCGATCAGCTCGATCTCGTCGCGCTGGCGCCCGAGTTCCTGCTCGGTGGCGCGGGCGATCTTGGGGTCGGTCTCGGCGAGGCCGCGGGTGAAGAAGCCGGCGTCGCGGTGGGGGGCGTTCATGGGCGGGTCCTCCTCGGGTTGCGCGGCCCATACACGGGGCGGGCCGAGGCGTGAAGCGCGCATTGCGGCGCAGGGGGCCGCGACGCTTGCCTTTCTCGGCGCCCGCGGCCCACGGTGCGACCGAGCCGCCACCCGGAGAGCCCATGCGCGACGCGCCCAGAATCGCCTTCCTGGCCTCCGACGCGCCCGACGCGCAGGCGGCGCTGGACACCCTCGCGGCGCGCTACGGGCAGCACGCGCCCGAGGCGGCGGACGTGATCGTGGCCCTCGGCGGCGACGGGTTCATGCTGCACACGCTCCACGCGACCCAAGGCCTCGACGCCCCGACATACGGAATGAACCGCGGCACCGTGGGGTTCCTGATGAACGGCTACGGCGAGGACGACCTGCTCTGGCGCCTGGCTGCCGCCGAGGAGGCGGTCACCAACCCGCTCCGAATGACGGCCACGCGCACCTCCGGCGAGGTGGTCGAGGCGCTGGCGATCAACGAGGTCTCGATGCTGCGCGCCGGCCCCCAGGCCGCGCGGCTGCGGATCGTGGTGGACGGGCGGGTGCGCATGGAGGAGCTGGTCTGCGACGGCGCCCTCGTGGCCACGCCCGCCGGGTCGACCGCCTACAACTACTCGGCGCACGGGCCCATCCTGCCCATCGGCGCGGGCGTGCTGGCGCTCACGGCGATGGCCGCGTTCCGGCCCCGGCGCTGGCGCGGCGCGCTGCTGCCGCAGTCGGCGCGCGTGCGCTTCGACGTGCTCGACCCCGCGAAGCGCCCGATGATGGCCGAGGCCGACTCCCGGGCCGTGCAGGACGTGGTGCGCGTCGAGGTGCGGTCCGACGAGAGCGTGTGCCACCGCCTCCTGTTCGATCCCGGCCACGGGCTCGACGAGCGGCTGCTGCGCGAGCAGTTCACCTGAGCGGGAGCGCCGCCGCCGCCGCGAACCGGATCGCCGCATGGTCGATCGCGGTAGCGCTGCTGGTGCTGGCGCTGAAGGCCGCGGCCTTCGCGCTGACGGGCTCGGTCGCGCTGCTGTCGGACGCGGCCGAGAGCGTGGTCAACGTCGGCACGGCGCTCGCCACGTGGTGGGCGCTGCGCGTCGCGGCGCGGCCGCCCGACGACCGCCACCCCTGGGGGCACCACAAGGCCGAGGTCGTGGCCGCCGTGGGGGTCGGGGTCCTGATCGTGCTCTCGGCGCTCCTGATCCTTCGCGAGGCGTGGGAGGCGGCGCGCGCGCCCCTACCGCTGGTCGCGCCGTGGGACGGCATCGCGGTGAACGCCGCGGCGGGGGCGGTGAACGGGCTGTGGTGCCTCGTGCTGTTCCGCGCCGCCCGCGCCGCGCGCTCGCCCGCGCTGCGCGCCGACGCGCGCCATCTGCTCGCCGACGTCGCCTCCTCGGCCGGGGTCACGGCCGGCGTGGCGCTGGCCGCGGTGCTCGGGCGCGGCTGGATCGACCCGGCCCTGGCCGCGTTGGTGGCGCTCAACATCCTGTGGTCGGGCTGGCGCGTCCTCGCCGAGTCGCTGGCCGGGCTGATGGACGAGGCGGTGCCCGAGGATCTGCGCGCCCGCCTAGAGGCGGCGATCGCGGAGGCCGGCGCGGGCGCGGTGCAGGCCCACGACCTGCGCACCCGCCACGCGGGGGCGGCCGCCTTCATGGAGTTCCACCTCGTGGTGCCCGGCGACTGGACCGTGGCGCGCGCCCACGCCCTGTGCGACCGCATCGAGGCGGCGCTGCGGGCCGAGGCGCCCGAGCTGCGCGTCACGATCCACGTCGAGCCCGAGCACAAGGCCAAGGCCCCCGAGGACGCCATCGTGATCTGACGGCGCGGCGGCGGTTGCCCCCCGGCCCGCCGCGCCGCTACATGCGCGCCGATCCAGGAGACCCCCATGCCCCGCACGCTCATCACCTCGGCGATCCCCTACATCAACGGGATCAAGCATCTCGGGAACCTCGTAGGGAGTCAGCTTCCCGCGGACCTCTACGCCCGCTGGTGCCGCCTGCGGGGCCACGAGGTGCTGTTCCTCTGCGCCACCGACGAGCACGGCACCCCCGCCGAGCTCGCCGCCGCCAAGGCCGGCAAGCCCGTGGCCGAGTACTGCGCCGAGATGTGGGCGGTGCAGCGGGACCTCGCCGAGGGCTTCCGCCTGAGCTTCGACCACTTCGGCCGCTCGTCGAGCCCGCAGAACCACCGCCTGACGCAGCACTTCGCGGGCAAGCTTCACGAGAACGGGCTGATCGAGGAGCGCACCGAGCGGCAGGTCTACTCGCACGCTGACGGCCGCTTCCTGCCCGACCGCTACGTCGAGGGCACCTGCCCGAACTGCGGCTACGAGCGTGCGCGCGGCGACCAGTGCGAGAACTGCACCAAGCAGCTCGATCCCACGGACCTGATCGACCCCCGCTCCGCCATCTCCGGCTCGACGGACCTCGAGCAGCGCGAGACCAAGCACCTCTACCTGCTGCAGTCGAAGCTCCGGGACGAATTGGACGCCTGGATCGACGCGCAGACCGACTGGCCGATCCTCACCACCTCGATCGCCAAGAAGTGGCTGCACGACGGCGACGGGCTGCAGGACCGGGGCATCACCCGCGACCTCGACTGGGGCATCCCCGTCAAGCGCGGCACCGAGGACTGGCCCGGCATGGAGGGCAAGGTCTTCTACGTCTGGTTCGACGCGCCCATCGAGTACATCGCCTGCGCCGCCGAATGGGTCGATGCGGGCAAGGGCACCGACTGGGAGCGGTGGTGGCGCACGGACCGGGGCGCCGAGGACGTCCGCTACGTGCAGTTCATGGGCAAGGACAACGTGCCGTTCCACACCCTCGGCTTCCCGGCCACGATCATCGGGTCGGGCGAGCCGTGGAAGCGCGTCGACTACCTCAAGGCGTTCAACTACCTGAACTACGACGGCGGCCAGTTCTCGACGAGCCAAGGCCGCGGCGTCTTCATGGACCAGGCCCTCTCGATCCTGCCGGCCGACTACTGGCGCTGGTGGCTGCTGAGCCACGCGCCCGAGAGCAACGACTCGGAGTTCACCTGGGAGGACTTCCAGCGCTCCGTGAACAAGGATCTCGCGGACGTGCTGGGCAACTTTGCCTCCCGCGTCACCAAGTTCTGCCGTTCCAAGTTCGGCGAGGAAGTCCCATCAGGCGGCGCGCCGGGCGAGGCGGAGCGTGCGCTGGCCGAGCGCATCGACGCCGGGCTGGCCAGGTATGCGGCCCACATGGACGCGATCGAGGTCCGCAAGGCCGCGGCCGAGCTGCGGGGCCTGTGGGTCATGGGCAACGAGTACCTGCAGGAGGCCGCGCCCTGGGCCGTGTTCAAGACCGACCCGGAGCGGGCCGCGATGCAGATCCGCACAGCCCTGAACCTCCTGCGCCTCCATGCGGCGATCTCCGCGCCGTTCATCCCCGACGCCTGCGAGGCCATCCTCGCGGCCCTGAAGCTGGAGCGTGCGCACATGCCCGCGGGCGCGGACGAAGCGCTCGCCGCGCTGCCCCCCGGCCACGCCTTCGCCGTCCCCGAGAACCTGTTCCGCAAGATCGAGGACGCCGAGCGCGCCGACTGGGAGACGCGCTTCGCCGGCACCCGCACGTGAGGCTCGGCCACGTCGCCCTCCTGGTGCCCGACTACGACGAGGCGCTCGCGTTCTTCGTGCACGGCCTCGGCTGGCGCTGCACCGCCGACGAGGCGCAGGGCGCGAAGCGCTGGGTCACGGTGGCGCCGCCCGGCGGGGGCGCGGGGCTGGTGCTCGCTCGCGCCGAGGGCGCGCAGGTTTCGGCGGTCGGCGCGCAGTTCGGGGGCAGGGTGGGGCTGTTCCTCCACGCGGACGACTTCGCGGCCGCCGCGCAGCTCATTGAGGCGGCGGGTGGCCGATTCGAGGAGGCGCCCCGCCACGAGCCCTACGGCACCGTCGCCGTCTGGCGCGACCCGTGGGGCAACCGCTGGGACCTCGTCTCGCCTGCCGATTGACCCCGGTCCGCGGACGATCCCGCCCGTCCGGGGGTCATCGTCCGCGGCCGCGGAACGCGGGGCGGCGCAGTCTTGACCGCACCGTCATCCTCGCGCCTCTTTCCCCGCAAGAGGGGTGGGGGAAAGGGCGGCCGAACGGCGCCCCGGTCCGCCCGAAACGGACCTGCGAGGACGGACCATTGCCCACATCGCTCATTCTGGCCGCGCTGTTCGCGGGCATTCTCGGCAGCTTCCTGATCGGCGACGACGATGATGCCCCCGCCGACGACGCTGCGCCCGATGCGGGACCGCCCGATCCGGTCGACGACCTCTCCGGCGGCGACGCCCTCGAGGACGATCCCGAAGTCCCCGAGGACGATCCGGACGCCGTCGAGGACGATCCCGATCCGGTGATCGACCTCTCGGGCGACGACACGCTGACTGGCGGACCCGGTGACGACCGTCTCGCGGGCGGCCCCGGGGACGACCTGCTGCGCGGCTTCGGGGGCGACGACCTCCTGTTCGGCGGCCCCGGCGAGGACACGATCGCCGGCGGCGACGGTGACGACGTCCTCGACGGCAACACCGAGGCCGACCGCCTGTTCGGACGGGGGGGCGACGACGTGCTCGGCGGCGGGGCCGGCGACGACCTCCTGGACGGCGGGGGCGGCGACGACGCACTGGCCGGCGGCACCGGGGCCGACACGCTGCTCGGAGGCGGCGGCGCCGACACGCTCGACGGCAACGGGGGCAACGACCGACTCGAAGGCGGCGACGGGGACGACGAGCTCGCCGGCGCCGCGGGGGCGGACGCGCTGTTCGGCGGCGACGGGGCGGACACGATCCTTGGCGGCGAGGGCGACGACCTGCTCGCGGGCGAGCGCGGCTCGGACCTGCTCGACGGCGGCGATGGCGACGACATCCTGAACGGCATCGAGGAGGTGGGCGATCTGTCCTTCACGAACGTGGCAGATGCCGGCGACACGCTGCGGGGCGGCGCGGGCGACGACCTTCTGCTCCTCGGCGACGACGACGTGGCTACCGGCGGCTCGGGCGCGGACACGTTCGTTGTTGGCGACTGGATCGAGGGCGACCGCACCGCCGTCGTGACCGACTTCGAGCCGTCGCGCGACGTGATCGAGATCCTCAGCCGCGACTTCGCCGACGCCGTGCTCGAGATCGTCGAGGAGGACGGCGACGCGCTCCTCATCCTCGACGGGCAGGAGGTCGTGCGCCTCGAGGGCGTTGATCGCTTCCCGGTCTCGGCGCTCCGGTTCGCGCCGCTCTGACGTCCGGTGGAACCGACCGGCGGGCGGAACGTTGTGCGAACATCTCCAACGAGGATTCGCATCATGGCCGACGAGATCACCGACACCCCCAAGCAGGACGCCCCCGGAAACGCCCAGAAGGATCCCGACAACTGGACCACGGGCGACGAGGCGATGACCGGGGCGCAGGCCTCCTACCTCAAGACCCTCTCCGAGGAGGCGGGCGAGGCGTTCGACCCCTCGCTGTCGAAGGCCGAGGCGTCGAAGCGCATCGACGCGCTGCAGGACAAGACCGGCCGCGGGAACTAGGCGGCCGCGTTGCCCGCCGGGCGAGGGCGCGCTAGGCCTCTTCCTGAATCATCAGGGGGGAGCCATGCGCGCTTTCGTGTTTCCGGGGCAGGGCGCCCAGACCGTCGGCATGGGCCGTGACCTGGCCGAGAGCTACCCCGCGGCCCGCGCCGTGTTCGACGCCGTGGACGAGGCGCTGGGCGAGAAGCTGAGCGCGCTGATCTGGGAGGGCGACGCGGAGACGCTCACCCTCACGCGCAACGCCCAGCCAGCGCTGATGGCGACCTCCATCGCCGCCCTGCGCGCGCTGGAGGCCGAGGGCGTCACCGTGGCCGATCACGCCGGCTACGTCGCGGGCCACTCGCTCGGCGAATACTCCGCGCTGGTCGCCGCCGGCACATTGGGCCTCGCCGACGCCGCCCGCCTCCTGCGCATCCGCGGCGAGGCCATGCAGGAAGCGGTTCCGGCCGGCGAGGGCGCCATGGCCGCGCTCCTCGGCCTCGACGTGGAGGCCGCGCGCGCCGTGGCCTCGGACGCCGCCGAGGGCGAGGTCTGCGAGGCCGCCAACGACAACGACCCCTCGCAGGTCGTGATCTCGGGCCACCGCGCCGCCGTGGAGCGCGCCGCCGCCCTCGCCAAGGAGCGGGGCGCCAAGCGCGCGGTGATGCTGCCCGTCTCCGCCCCGTTCCACTGCGCGCTGATGGAGCCCGCCGCGCGCCGCATGGCCGAGGCCCTGGGCGCGGTCGAGATGCGCGCCCCCGCCGTGCCGCTGGTGGCCAACGTCACCGCCGAGCCGGTCTCCGACCCCGCCGCGATCCGCGACCTCCTGGTCCGTCAGGTGACGGGCGCCGTGCGCTGGCGCGAGAGCGTCGCGCGGCTGGCCGCGGACGGCGTCACCGAGACCTGGGAGATCGGCGCGGGCAAGGCCCTGACCGGCATGATCCGCCGCATCGACCGCAGCCTCGCCACCCGCACGGTCGGCACCCCCCCCGAGGTGGCCGACGCCGCCGCCACGACGAAGGAATGAGCATGTTCGACCTCTCTGGAAAGTCCGCCCTCGTCACCGGCGCCTCGGGCGGCATCGGCGCCGAGATCGCCCGAACGCTCCACGCCGCGGGCGCCACCGTGGGCCTCTCGGGCACCCGCGAGGACCCGCTGCAGACCTTGGCCAAGGAGCTGGGCGAGCGCGCCCACGTGCTGCCCTGCAACCTCTCCGACGCGGACGCGGTCAACGCGCTGCCGAAACAGGCCGCCGAGGCGATGGGCGCGGTGGACATCCTCGTGAACAACGCCGGCGTCACCCGCGACAACCTCTTCATGCGCATGAGCGAGGAAGAGTGGTCCACGGTCATCGAGGTGAACCTCACGGCCGCGTTCCGCCTGTCGAAGGGCGTCCTGCGCGGCATGATGAAGAGCCGCTGGGGCCGGATCGTCAACGTCTCCTCGGTGGTGGGGGCGACCGGAAACCCGGGGCAGGGCAACTACGCGGCGTCCAAGGCCGGCCTCGTGGGCATGTCCAAGAGCCTCGCCTACGAGGTGGCGAGCCGGGGCATCACCGTGAACGCGGTCGCGCCGGGCTTCATCGCCACGGCCATGACCGACAAGCTCTCGGACGACCAGAAGGCGAAGATCGACGGCCAGATCCCGGCGGGTCGCATGGGGAAACCCGAGGAGGTGGCCGCCGCCGCGCTCTACCTCGCCAGCCCCGAGGCGGCCTACGTCACCGGCACCGTGCTGCATGTGAACGGCGGCCTCGCGATGCTCTAGGCGGCGTGCCCCGGGGGCGATCCGCGCCCCGGGCCTTTACGTTTGCCATCGCGGAAGCCCATGATATAGGGCGCCCACCGCGGCGCGAGCCGCCTACAGATAGCCCCGAGAGGGGCGGAACACGAGGGTATGACATGAGCGACATCGAGGACCGCGTCCGCAAGAAAGTCGTCGAGCATCTGGGCGTCGAAGAGGACAAGGTGACCGAGAACGCGTCGTTCATCGACGATCTGGGTGCCGACTCGCTGGACACCGTCGAGCTCGTGATGGCCTTCGAGGAAGAGTTCGGCATCGAGATTCCGGATGATGCCGCCGAGTCGATCCAGACCTTCGGCGACGCCGTGAAGTTCATCAAGGCGAACACCTGAGTTCCACGCTCGGACCGTTCCGAAGTCGCAGGGCGCCCCCCGGGGCGCCTTTCGCTTGTCCGCCGGCCCGCCTATCTAGGCACCGAGCAGCGGGAGCACCCCCATGAGCGTCGGCATCTTCGACAGCGGCCTCGGCGGCCTCACGGTCTGGAAGGCCGTACGCGCGCGGCTGCCCGAGCAGCCGCTGCTCTACTACGCCGACAGCGCCCACGCCCCCTACGGCGTGCGCGACGCCGAGGACATCCACGGCCTGACCAAGGCTGCCGTGGAGGCCATGTGGCGCGACGTGGACCTCGTGATCCTGGCCTGCAACACCGCCTCGGCCGCGGCCCTGCGCCGGATGCAGGAAGCGGGCGTGCCACCGGGCAAGCGCGTGCTCGGCGTGTTCGTGCCCCTGATCGAGGCGCTGACCGAGCGCGCCTGGGGCGACAACTCGCCCCCCCGCGAGGTGGCCGTGAACCAGGTCGCGCTCTTCGCCACGCCCGCGACCGTGGCCAGTCGCGCCTTCCAGCGCGAGCTGAGCTTCCGCGCCGTGGGCGTGGACGTGGAGGCGCAGGCCTGCGGCGGCGTGGTGGACGCCATCGAGGACGGCGACATGATCCTGGCCGAGGCGCTGGTGCGCTCCCACGTGGACGCCCTGCGCCGCAAGATGCCCAAACCCCAGGCGGCGATCCTGGGCTGCACCCACTACCCCTTGGTCCACGACGCGTTCCAGGCCGCGCTCGGCCCCGAGGTGACGGTGTACTCGCAGGCCGACATCGTGGCCGCCTCGCTGGCCGACTACCTGGAGCGGCGCCCCGAGTTCCGCGAGGGCGGGCGCGACGCGCTGGTGACCACGGGCGACCCGGACCGGGTGTCGTCGCGCGCGACCCAGTTCCTGCGCCGCCCCATGCGCTTCGAGGCCGCCTGAGATGCGCGGCCTCAAGAAGACACGCCGCATCCAGGTGATCGCCATCGCCGCGGTGCTCCTGGCCGGCTCCACCGCGCTGGTGGGCTGGGCCATGCGCGACGGCATCAACTTCTTCCGCGCGCCGAGCCAGGTGGCCGAGGCCCCGCCTCCGCCGACGGAGGTGTTCCGCATCGGCGGGCTGGTGGCCGAGGGCAGCCTCGTGCGCGGGCAGGGCACCGAGATCACGTTCCTCGTCACCGACGGCGGCGCCAGCGTGCCCGTGGCCTACACCGGCGTGCTGCCCGACCTCTTCGGCGAGGGCGAGGGCATGGTCGGCACGGGCCGCTACGTGGACGGCGTGTTCCAGGCCACCGAGATCCTCGCCCGCCACGACGAGACCTACATGCCCAAGGAGGTGATCGACGCGCTGAAGGAGCAGGGCGTCTACCAGGAGGCCTCGGACGGCTGACCGCGCGCCGCGCCTGCGTCCGCAACCTCCCGTTAATCCCCTGCCGGCGCCTTAACCGCTCGCCCCCAGCGTCCGCCCCTCGCAACCGAGGAGGCGCGCATGCAGACCATCCGTTCCATCGCCGAGGAGATCGTCGCCCGCGAGGGCGGCTACGTGGACGATCCGGACGATCCGGGCGGCGCCACGAACCACGGCGTCACGATTCACACCATGCGCCGGCTCGGGCTCGACCTCGACGGCGACGGGCGCGTCACGACGCGCGACGTGCGGCGGCTGGACCGCGAGCGCGCGGTGGAGATCTTCGTGGACCACTACTTCCACCGCGCCGGCATCGCCGCGCTGCCCGAGGCGCTCCACGCGTCGGTGTTCGACATGCAGGTGAACGCGGGCGCCAACGCGGTGAAGGTGCTGCAACGGCTGCTCTCGCGCATGGGCTGGCCCCTGCGCGCCGACGGGGTGATCGGCCCGCGCACCGTGGCCGCCGCACGCGCCGCCGCCGAGGCCGCGCCGGATCACCTCGCCGACGCCTACGCCATCGCCCGGCGCGACTACTACTACGCGCTGGCCGACCGGCGCCCGGCCTCGCGCAAGTACGCCCGCCGCCGCGACGGCGGCAAGGGCGGGTGGATCACGCGGGCCGAGGGCTTCATGGCCCCGCGCTACCGCTTGAGCGAGGCCGAGCACCGGGCGCGCTGCGCGGGGTGGGCGTGATGGGCGTCGGGACCGCGCTGGGCGCGGCGGGCCGCGTGCTGGAGGGGGCGCGGGGCGTGGCGCGGGTGTTCCGCGCCGACGCGAGCGAGGGCGCGGCGCTGCGCCATGCGGCGCGCGACGCGGCGCTCGCGCAGTTCGGCGCCGAGTTCGCCGGCCCCCGCGGGCGCTTCGACCGCGCCGTGGACGGGCTGAACCGCCTGCCGCGCCCGTTCCTGGCCTTCGGCACGTTCGGGCTGTTCGCCTACGCGATGGCGGATCCGGAGGGCTTTTCGGTGCGGATGCGGGGGCTCGCGGTGATCCCCGAGCCGCTTTGGTGGCTGCTCGGCGCGATCGTCGGCTTCTACTTCGGCGCGCGCGAGCTGCACCACCGGCGCGAGGAGCGCGTGCCGGTGGTGGTGGAGGGGCCGGTGCGGTCCGCGTGGCACCACGAGGACGCCGGCAACGCCGCGCTCGACGACTGGCAGGCCGGAAGGGACTGACGTGCCCGCGCCCCGGCCTCGCGCCGGGGCCTCGGCCCACCGCCGGCGCTTCGCTTCGCAGCGTCATCACTTCGTCGGCCCGAGGCCCCGGGTCGAGCCCGGGGCGCAAACTGCGAAACCAGCGCCCCACGCCCCGGCCTCGCGCCGGGGCCTCTGCCCGCCACCGGCGCTCCGCTCCGCCGTGTCATCGTTCCGTCAGCCGGAGGCCCCGGGTCGAGCCCGGGGCGGGGCGAGCGGGGCCGGCGCACCCCTCCCGCCCCCGTGATCCGTCGACGCACCCCGTTGGCCCGGAGGGGCCGTGCCCATATACCCCTCCCATGATCGTGGAACTCGGCCACTTCGCCCTCGTGCTCGCCTTCGCGGTGGCCTGCGCCCAGGCGGTGATTCCCATGCTCGGCGCCCACTGGCGCCTCGCCGGCTGGATGGCGCTCGCGCGGCCCGCCGCCGTCGCCCAGGCGCTGCTGGTGGGGTTCAGCTTCGCCGCGCTCACTTACGCCTTCGTCACCTCCGACTTTTCGCTGCGGCTCGTCACGCTGAACTCGCACACGGCCAAGCCGATGCTCTACAAGGTGTCGGGCGTGTGGGGGAACCACGAGGGCTCGCTGCTGCTCTGGGTGCTGATCCTGGCCCTGTTCGGGGCGGCGGCGGCGGTCTGGGGGCAGGGGCTGCGCGACACGCTGCGCGCCCGCGTGCTGGCGGTGCAGGCGAGCGTCGGCGTCGCCTTCTACGCCTTCATCCTGTTCACCTCGAACCCGTTCCTGCGCCTGCAGACCCCGCCCTTCGACGGCGAGGACTTGAACCCCCTCCTCCAGGACCCCGGCCTCGCGTTCCACCCGCCTTTCCTCTACCTCGGCTACGTCGGCCTGAGCATGGCGTTCTCCTTCGCCGTAGCCGCCCTGATCGAGGGGCGCGTGGACGCCGCCTGGGGCCGCTGGGTGCGGCCGTGGACCCTAGCCGCCTGGCTGTTCCTGACGATCGGCATCGCGCTGGGCTCCTGGTGGGCCTACTACGAGCTGGGCTGGGGCGGCTTCTGGTTCTGGGACCCGGTCGAGAACGCCAGCTTCATGCCGTGGCTGATCGCCGCCGCGCTCCTCCACTCCGCCATCGTGGTCGAGAAGCGCGAGGCGCTGAAGTCCTGGACCATCCTCCTCGCCATCCTCGCCTTCGGGTTCAGCCTCGTGGGCACCTTCATCGTCCGCTCCGGTGTGCTCACATCCGTCCACGCCTTCGCCAACGACCCCGAGCGCGGCGTGTTCATCCTCCTGATCCTCGGCGTCTTCACCGGCGGCGCGCTCTTGCTCTACGCGTGGCGGGCGCCGCAGATGCAGGCGCGCGGCGTGTTCGGCGTGGTCAGCCGCGAGAGCGCGCTGGTGGTCAACAACCTCCTGCTCGCGGTCTCGGCCTTCGTGGTCTTCGTGGGCACGGTCTGGCCCTTGGTGGCGGAGCTGGCCTTCGACCGCCAGCTCTCGGTCGGCCCGCCCTTCTTCAACGCCGCCTTCACGCCCTTCGTGGTGGCGTTGGCCGTGATCCTGCCCCTCGGCTCGATCCTCCCGTGGAAGCGCGGGCGCGCCGCGGGGCTGCGCGTGATGTGGCCGGCGCTCGCCCTCGCCCTGGCCGCACTGGCGCTGGCCTGGGCGGTAGGGACGGGGCGCTCGGCGGCCGGACCCCTGGGCGCAGGCCTCGGCGCGTGGCTCGTAGCGGCCAGCGTCATCGACCTCCTCACCCGCACGGGCCGTGGGCCGTGGGGCGCCCGCCTGCGCCGCCTCGTGCGGCTGCCGGGGGCGGACTGGGGCAAGGCGCTGGCCCATGCGGGCTTCGGCATCGTCGTCTTCGGCGTCTCCGCCCTGATCGCGTGGCAGGAGGAGGGCATCGCCGTGCTGCGCGAGGGCGAGAGCCTCTCCGTCGGCCGCTTCGAGGCCACGCTACTCGGCGTGGAGCGCGAGCAGGGGCCGAACTACGTCGCCACCGTCGCCACACTGCGCGTGTCCGAGGACGGCGCGCCGCTGGGCGTGCTGCGCCCCGAGAAGCGCCTCTACCCGGTGGCCCGCATGCCCACCACCGAGGCCGGCATCGACAGCGGCTTCACCCGCGACCTCTACGCCGTGGTGGGCGATCCGCAGGAGGGCGGCGGCTGGGCCATCCGCGTGTTCGTGAAGCCCTTCGCCAACTGGATCTGGGGCGGCGCGATCATCATGGCGCTGGGCGGCCTCCTGTCGCTGCTCGACCGCCGCTGGCGCGTGGGCGCGGCGGGGCGCAAGGCGCCGCGGGTCGTCGGAGTGCCCGCGGAATGAGGCGCCTCGCGCTCCTGCTCGCCCTCGTCGCCGCGCCCGCCTTGGCTGTCGAGCCGGACGAGGTGCTGGACGACCCCGCGCTGGAGGCCCGCGCGCGCGCCCTCAGCCAGGGGCTGCGCTGCCTCGTGTGCCGCAACGAGAGCATCGACGAGTCGAACGCCGGCATCGCCCGCGACCTGCGCCTCCTCGTGCGCGAGCGGCTGGAGCTGGGCGACGACGACGCGGCGGTGATCGACTACGTGGTGGCGCGCTACGGCGAGTACGTGCTGCTGGCGCCGCGCGCGGACGGCTCGAACCTCCTTCTCTGGGGCATGCCCCTGCTGCTGCTGCTGATCGGGGGCGGCTTCGCCGTCGCCGCCATCGCCCGCCAGCGCGGCACGCTGGGTGCGCTGAGCGCCGAGGAGGAGGCGCAGCTCGCCGAGCTCATGGACGGGGACGAGCCACGCGCGCCGTGACGCAGCGATCCGCTTCCCCCGGGGCGGGCGGCTGGTAGGGTCGGCGCCGAAAGGGAGGCGCCCCATGCAGTACGAGACCATCCGCCTGAGCGACCGCGACGGCGTCGCCGTGATCCAGTTCAACCGCCCCGAGGTGATGAACGCGCTCAACACGCAGATGCGGGCCGAGCTGCTCCATGCGGTGCGCGAGGCAGAGAAGACCGCACGCGTCCTGGTGATGACCGGCAAGGGCCGCGCCTTCTGCTCGGGGCAGGACCTCGGCGACCGGGCCAACGCCGCCAACCTCAACCTCGAGCGGGTGCTGCGCGACGAGTACGAGCCGATGCTGATGGCGATCTACGAGTGCGCGATCCCCACCATCTCGGCCGTGAACGGTCCGGCGGCGGGCGCGGGCGCGAACCTCGCGTTGGCCGCCGACGTGGTGATCGCCGCCGAGTCGGCGGTGTTCCTGCAGGCCTTCACGCGGATCGGCCTGATCCCCGATGCGGGCGGCACCTACTGGCTGCCGCGGCAGGTGGGAGCCGCCAAGGCCATGGGCGCGGCCCTCTTCGCCGAGCCGGTGACGGCGAAGCAGGCCAGCGACTGGGGCATGATCTGGGAGGCGGTGGCGGACGCCGACTTCGAGGATCGCTGGCAGTCGCGGGCCGCCCATCTCGCCAACGGGCCGACGGCGGCCTACCGCGCGGTCAAGGAGGCGATCCGGGGCAGCTTCGACAACGACCTGCCGCAGCAGCTCGGGCTCGAGGCGCGGCTGCAGGGGCGGATGGGTAAGACCCGCGACTTCAAGGAGGGCGTGATGGCCTTCCTTGAGAAGCGGGCCGCCCAGTTCGAGGGGCGGTAGCGGGCCTAGCAGCCCATGTGGCTGTCGCCGTCTGCGTAGTCGACGTTGATGTGGGTGGGCTGGCTGCGCGGACCGCAGACGAAGACCAGCACGTAGTGGGGGCCCGGCGAGAGGATGGCCTGCTCCATCGGCCCGAAGCGCCGCCCGCGGGCGTAGAGCGCGGGGATCTGCGCGCGCAGGTCGGGGTTCGCGAAGAACGGGTCGGAATGGTCGCCCTCGTGGCGGATGCCGAAGCGGTGGAAGTTGGCGCGGTCCTGCTGGATCACGGCCGCCGGGTCCGCGAGGCGGGCGCCGCGGGAGTTGCGCCGGTCCTCGTCGCCGATCGTGGCGTAGTAGGAGGCCATGACCTGCGCGGGCGCGGCGGCGGGCGCGAGAGCCGTGGCGAGGGTCAGGGTGGCGAGGGTGAGGGCGGTCTTCATTGCGGGCCTCCGGACTGTGGCGGCCGCACGATACCATGGACCCGGCCCCCGCGGCGTCCCCCCCAGAAGGGGTAGCCTCCGGGTCGCACCGGCGGCGCCGGTGCGCCTCGCCTTGCCCCCGGGCGGCGTCGCGGGATAATGGCCCGCAACGTCCGAGGGAAGGAACCGCCATGCGCCGCGTCGTCGTCACGGGACTGGGATTGGTCACGCCGCTGGCCTGCGGCGTCGAGGAGACGTGGCGGCGCCTGATCGAGGGGCAGTCGGGGGCAGGGACCATCACTCGCTTCGACGCCTCGCACCTCGCCACGGACTACGCCTGCGAGGTGCCGCGCGGCGACGGCTCGGACGGCACCTTCAACCCCGACGACTGGATGGAGCCGAAGGAGGCCCGCAAGGTCGACGAGTTCATCCTCTACGGCGTCGCTGCCGCCGAGCAGGCGATCCGGGATGCCGGCTGGGAGAAACCTTCCGAGGAGGAGAAGCTGCGCACCGGCGTGATGCTGGGCTCCGGCATCGGCGGGCTGAAGTCGATCGCCGACACGGCCGTCCTGCTGAAGGAGCGCGGGCCGCGGCGGGTGTCGCCGTTCTTCATCCCGTCCGCCCTCATCAACCTCGCCTCGGGGCAGGTCTCGATCCGCCACGGCTACCGGGGGCCGAACCACGCGCCCGTCACCGCCTGTTCCACCGGCGCGCACGCCATCGGCGACGCGTCGCGGCTGATCATGCTCGGGGACGCGGACGTGATGATCGCGGGCGGCGCCGAGAGTCCGATCTGCGAGATCGGCATCGCCGGCTTCAACGCCTGCAAGGCGCTCTCCACCACGCGCTCCGACGCGCCCGAGACGGCCTCGCGCCCCTGGGACGCGAACCGCGACGGTTTCGTGATGGGCGAGGGCGCGGGCGTGGTCGTGCTGGAGGAGCTGGAGCACGCGAGGGCGCGCGGCGCGCACATCTACGCCGAGGTGCGCGGCTACGGCCTGTCGGGCGACGCCCACCACATCACCGCCCCGCCACCCGACCACGAGGGCGCCGAGCGGGCGATGCGCGCAGCCCTCAAGTGGGCGGGCCTCGACGGCAGCCACGTGGACTACGTGAACGCCCACGGCACCTCGACCATGGCCGACACCATCGAGCTGGGCGCCGTGGAGCGGGTCCTGGGCGATCACGCCGAGGGCACCACGATGTCGTCCACCAAGTCGGCGATCGGGCACCTGCTAGGCGCGGCGGGCAGCGTGGAGGCGATCTTCTGCGTGCTGGCGATGCGCGACGGGGTGGCGCCGCCGACGCTGAACCTCGACGACCCGGCGCCCGAGGCGGCGGCGACCAAGATCAGCCTCGCGCCGAAGGCCGCCGAGCGCAGGACCATCGACGTGGCGCTCTCGAACTCGTTCGGGTTCGGGGGTACGAACGCCTCTCTCGTCATGAGCAAACTGGACTAACTTCGGGGTGGAAGCCACTGATGTGGAAGCATATCGCAGCCAACGCGCTTACCTTGGGCGTGGTGCTCGTCGCCGCCGTGGCGATCGCCGTGCAGCTGGGCAAGGGCGAGTGGGCCGGACCCGGCCCGCTGGAGGAGGCGCGCTTCTTCGAGGTGCCGCGCGGCGCGAGCCTGCGCGCGGTCTCGCGGCAGTTGGCGGAGGAGGGGATCGTGTCGTCGGACGCGATCTTCCGCGTCGGCGCGGAGTACACCGAACGGGGCCGTGACCTGAAGTTCGGCACCTACGAGATCCCGCCCGGCGCCACGATGCCCGAGGTGCTGGATATCCTGACCTCGGGAGGGCCGAGCGTGTTCCCCTACACCGTGACCGCGCTGCTGCGCGCGCGGGGCCCGGAGCTGCGGGTGCGCGAGCGGGTACCGGGTGAGGCCGTGCCGGTGGAGGTCGCCACCTTCGACCCCACCGCCGAGGAGACGCCCGAGGCCTACCGCGCCCTGGTCGAGAGCGGCGAGCCGATCACCTGGCGGGTGGCCGTGCCTCCGGGGCTGACCTCATGGGAGATCGCCACGGGGCTGGAGGCGCTGGACTTCCTGGAGGGCACGATCGAGGGCACGCCGCCCGAGGGGATGCTGGCGCCCGACACCTACGAGGTGTCGAAGGGATCGGACCGCGCCGCGCTGATCGCGCAGATGCGCGAGGCGCAGGAGCGTGTCCTCGCCGAGGAGTGGGCCGACCGCGCGCCGGGCGTGCCCTATACCACGCCCGAGGAGGCGCTGATCATGGCCTCGATCGTCGAGAAGGAGACGGGCGTGGCCTCGGAGCGCGACGTGGTGGCCGCCGTCTTCACGAACCGGCTGGAGCGCGGCATGCGCCTGCAGACCGACCCCACGGTGATCTACGGCGTGACGAACGGCGAGGGCGGACCCCTCGGGCGGGGCCTGCGGCGCAGCGAGCTGGACCGGCCGACGCCCTACAATACCTACCAGATCGACGGGCTGCCGCCGGGCCCCATTGCCAATCCGGGCCGCGAGGCGATCCGCGCGGCGCTGAACCCGGCCGAGACGGAGTTCGTGTACTTCGTGGCCGACGGCACCGGGGGGCACGCGTTCGCCGAGACGCTGGACGAGCACAACCGCAACGTCGCCGCGTGGCGGCGCATCGAGGCCGAGGCGGCGTCCTCGAACTGACGGCGCGGGCCGGACACGGAAACGCAGAAAGGGCGGCCCCGCGGGGCCGCCCTTCCTCCGTCCGGTCCGCCGGCGATCAGCGGACGATGTAAACGATCTTGCGCTCGTTCGGCTCCACGAGGACGGGCTGGCCGTTCAGGTAGAGGTACGAGAACTCGGTGTCGGGCACGGTCTGCAGCTCGACCTCGGCGGGGATCGTCGCGCCGACGATGGGCTCGCCTTGGATGAAGATCGGCTCCACGGGGTTCTCGCGCACGAAGGAGACGGTCTCGGGCTCGGGGTCGGCGCCCGCGCCGAGCAGCGAGCCGATCACCGCGCCGCCGGCGATCGCGGCCGGGCCGCCGATGGCCGCCGAGGCGAGCGCCGCGCCGGACAGGCCGCCGAGCAGGGCGTCCGCGCCGGTGTCGTCGTAAGTCACGGTCTCGATCTCCACCGTCGATTCGGGAAGCACCACGAGGGTCTCTTCCTGCTGCACGGCGAGGTAGGGCGCGTAGGCGTAGCCGGTCATGTCCTCGTAGGTGACCTCGCACCAGTCGCGGGCCTCGGTGCAGCCGACGACCTCGACCTGCGCCTCGGCGGGCAGGACGCCGTCGATGCGGTAGTTCGAGCCGGGGCCGGCGCGCAGGTTCAGGTCGGTGGCGACGGTGGCCGTGGCGGCGAAGGCGGGAGCCGCGAGCGCGAAGGTGGCGGCGGCGATGATGGTGGTGTTGCGGAAGTTCATTAAGTCCTCCTCGGGCAAAGCCCGAACTGCTTGGACGGGTGCGATCCGTCCGGGTTGAGTGCGCGGGGCCGGTGCGGGGCCGGCTCCGATGTGGTCGCGGCAATGCAACGGCGCGGTGGCGGCTTGGTTGCGGGACGGGGGCGCCGCGGGCGGAGATTGGCCGAGCGGGGAACGCGGATACGCGAACGGGCGCCGATGGGAAAACTTCGTGCTTTTCCGGGCACTTGAAAGAAATCTTGCGAGGGAACGATTCCGCGCTTGACCGGAGCGCGCGCTCCCGGAGACCTTTCAGGCAAGCTGGAAGAAATGGGCGGGCGGTCCGGGGTCGAGAGACCCCGCGGCCGCCCTCTCCTTGCCGCCCGTGCGCCAACGGCACGGGGACTTTCGACATGGCGGACCACGAGAACGACGGCGGGATCCCTTACGATCCCGCGCGTCACGAGGCGTGCGCGGCGGATGCGCTCGCCGCCCTGGAGGCGTCGCGCGTCGCGCTGCGCCGACAGCTTCTGAAGCTGAAGGCGATGGAGCCCACGGAGGGCGACCCGGACCGCCTGAGCAAGCTGCAGGCGGACGTGGCCCGGGCGCTGAGCCGCGCGGCCGAGTTGGAGGACAAGGCCCATGACGCACGGTGCAAGCGCGACCGCGGTGGAGGCATCGACCTCGGAGCCGCCGCCGCTGAGGTGCGCCGCCGGCTGGCTCGCCTCCGGGGGGCCGGAGGCGGCGGACCGCCTTCTGGCGGGACTGAGTGACAACGCGCTCGCGGCGTTGCCGTGGCTGTGGCCCTTCTGGGCCATGGCGCATCAGCTGCCGCCCGATGGGGCGTGGCGCACCTGGGTGGTGCTGGGCGGGCGCGGGGCCGGCAAGACGCGGGCGGGCGCCGAGTGGGTGCGCGGCATGGTCGAGGGGGACCGCCCCCTCGATCCGGGCCGGGCGCGGCGCGTGGCGCTGGTGGGCGAGACCTACGAGCAGGCGGTGCGCGTGATGATCGAGGGCGAGAGCGGGCTCCTGGCCTGCTCGCCGCCCGACCGCCGCCCGGAGTGGAAGGCGACGGCGCGCAAGCTGGTCTGGCCGAACGGGGCCGAGGCGTGGGTCTACTCGGCGCACGACCCGGAAGCTCTGCGGGGGCCGCAGTTCGACGCGGCCTGGTGCGACGAGCTGGCGAAGTGGCCCAAGGCCGCGGCGGCTTGGGCGCAGCTGCGGTTCTGCCTGCGGCTGGGCGACGACCCGCGGGCCGTGGTGACGACGACGCCGCGCAACGTGGCGGTGCTCCGCGATCTCCTGGCGGCGCCGGACACGGTGCGGACACACGCGCCGACCGACGCCAACCGGGCGTGGCTGGCCCCCGGCTTCGTGGAAACGGTGCGGCGCCAGTACGGCGGCACCCGCTTCGGCCGGCAGGAGCTGGACGGCGAGCTCCTGGAGGAGGTCGAGGGCGCGTTCTGGAGCCTCCGGCAGCTCGACGGGCTGCGGGGCGAGGCGCCGGAGGACTTCGAGCGGGTGGTGATCGGCGTGGACCCGGCGGTGACGGGCGGCGCGGGGTCGGATGCGACGGGCATCGTGGTGGTGGGCGTGGAGCGCACCCCGGAGGGACGCCGGGCCTGGGTGCTGGAGGACGCCACGGTCGCGGGGCGGCCCGCGGTGTGGGCCGACGCGGTGGCCGCGGCCTCGCGGCGCTGGGGCGCGGACCGGGTGGTGGCGGAAGGCAACCAGGGCGGCGAGCTGATCGAGCAGGTGCTCCGGCAGGTGGCGCCGGACCTGAGCTACCGGCGCGTGACGGCGCGGCGGTCGAAGGGGGCGCGGGCCGAGCCGGTGAGCGCTCTCTACGAGCAGGGGCGGGTGCGGCACGCGGGGACGTTCCGGGCGTTGGAGGACGAGATGGCGGCGATGACGGCGCGGGGCTTTCGCGGCGCGGGCTCGCCCGACCGGGTGGACGCGCTGGTCTGGGCGCTCTGGGCGGCGCTGATCGAGCCGGCGCGGGCGGGGCCGACGATCCGCCATCTCTGACGGGACCGGGGGCCTTCGCGGCCCCCTCTTCTTTGGGCGGCACGGGAGGACGGACGATGTTCGGATGGGGCAGCAAGGCGGAGGCGGCGGCGCCGGAGCGCAAGCGCAGCGCGGCGGGGCGCGTGGCGGCGTGGGGCGCGTCGGGGCGGCCGGTGTGGTCGGCGCGCGACACGGGGACCCTGATGCGGCTGGGGTTCCAGACCAACCCGGTGGGCCACCGCTGCGTGAAGCTGATCGCCGAGGCGGCCGCGGCCGTGCCGGTGGCCGTCGCCGGGCGCGAGGGGCGCTTCGCGGTGCATCCCGTTCTGGACCGGCTGGAGCGGCCCAACCCGGCGCAGGGACGCACCGAGTTCCTGGAGGCGTGCTACGGGCAGCTCCTCTTGACGGGCAACGCCTACGTGGAGGCGGTGGGGCCGGGCGGCTGGCCCGACGAGCTGCACGTGCTGCGCTCGGACCGGATGTCGGTGGTGCCCGGCGCGGACGGCTGGCCGGTGGGCTACGACTACGCGATGGGCGGGCGCACGCACCGCTTCCGGGTGGGCGAGGTGTCGCCCGTAGCGCACCTGCGGTTCTTCCACCCCTCGGACGACCACTACGGGCTGTCGCCCATGACGGCCGCCGCCGGCGCGGTGGACGTGCACAACGCGGCCTCGGCGTGGTCGAAGGCGCTGCTGGACAACGCGGCGCGGCCCTCGGGGGCGATCGTGAACGGCGGCGAGGAGATGTCGGCCGAGCAGTTCGACCGCCTGAGCGCGGAGCTGGAGGCGAGCCACCAGGGCGCGCGCAACGCGGGGCGCCCGATGCTGCTGGACGGGGGGCTGGACTGGAAGCCGATGGGCTTCTCGCCGTCGGACATGGAGTTCCAGCGCACCAAGGAGGCGGCGGCGCGCGAGATCGCCACGGCCTTCGGGGTGCCGCCGATGATGCTGGGGATCCCGGGGGACGCCACCTACGCCAACTACGCCGAGGCCAACCGCGCCTTCTACCGCCTGACCGTGCTGCCCCTGGTGGGGCGCGTCTGCGAGGGGCTGGGCGCTTGGCTGGCCGACCACGGCGGCGAGCGCATCCGGCTGGAGGCCGACCGCGACCGCGTCCCGGCGCTGCAGTCGGAGCGCGACGGCGAGTGGCGGCGGATCGGCGAGGCGGCGTTCCTGTCCGACGCCGAGAAGCGGGCGATGCTGGGCCTGCCGCCTGCCGGGGACGCATGAGCGGCGAGGGCCGCACCGGCTCGCGCTTCCTCTACGCGCCGTTCGACGCGGCCAACGCCCGGATCGAGGCCAACGAGCGGGTGATGGACGAGCGCTGGGACGCGCTCGCCTTCCGGCTCCGGGGCATCGAGGTGGCGCTGGAGCGGCTGGAGCGGCGGCTGTGGCTGGCGGTCATGGGGGTCGTGGGCGCGATCCTCGCGCAGGGCGTGAAGCTGCTGCTGGCAATCTGATCTGGAGCGAAAGGAGGCCCCCATGGAGGGCTTGGAACGCAAGGCCGCGGCGGCGGAAGCGCTGCGTCTGGAGGAGGGCGCGCGCATCTCGGGCTACGCCTCGCTGTTCGGCGTCGAGGACGACGGGCGCGACGTGGTGGAGCCGGGCGCCTACTGCGACTGCTTGGCGCGCCTCCACGCCGAGGGCGGGCGGGTGCGGATGCTCTGGCAGCACGATCCCTCGCGCGTGATCGGCGTATGGGACGAGGTGCGCGAGGACGGGCGCGGCCTCTTCGTCCGGGGGCGGCTTCTGCGGGACGTGGCGCTGGGCCGCGAGGCGGCGGCGCTGGTCGAGGCCGGCGCGCTGGACGGGCTGTCGATCGGCTACCGGGTGAAGCGCGCCACGCGCGACGCCGAAGGCCGGCGGCGGCTGCACGAGCTGGAGCTGTGGGAGGTGTCGCTGGTGACCTTCCCGATGCTCCCTGACGCGCGGGTGGGCCGCAAGGCCCGCGCCCGCGACCTGGCGCGCGCGCTGCGCGAGGCGCGCCGCGAACTGGCCGCCCTGTGAGGCGCGCCCCCCACCACCGGAAGAGGAGATCGGCCATGGCCGAAGACGGCATCGGCGAGGTCGCCGAGGCGCTGACGGGGCTCGTCGGCGACGTAGGGCGCTTCCAGCGCCGCATCGAGGAACGCATGGAACAGCAGGAAGAACGCATCCGCATGAATACCAAGCACGCCCGCCCGCCCCTGGACTCCGCCGCCGCCGCCGCCGGCGCCCCCCACGCCGAGGCGATGGGCAGCTACCTGCGCTCGGGCGACGACGACGGGCTGCGCTCCCTCAGCCTCGAGGGCAAGGCGATGAACACCGCCGTGTCCGCCGACGGGGGCTACCTAGTGGATCCGCAGACCGCTGAGACGGTCTCCACGGTGCTGCGCTCGGCCGCCTCGATCCGTTCGGTGGCGTCGGTGGTGAACGTGGAGGCGACCTCCTACGACGTGCTGGTGGACCACGCCGACATCGGTGCGGGCTGGGCCACGGAGACGGCCGCGGCGGGCGAGACCGCGAGCCCGCAGTTCGACCGCATCTCGATCCCGCTCCATGAGCTGGCGGCGATGCCCAAGGCCTCGCAGCGGTTGCTCGACGACGCGGCCTTCGACGTGGAGACGTGGCTCGCGCGGCGCATCGCCGACAAGTTCGCGCGTGCCGAGGCGCAGGCCTTCGTGGCGGGCGACGGCTCCGACAAGCCGCGCGGCTTCCTGACCTACACCGCCGTGGACGACGCCTCGTGGACGTGGGGCAACCTCGGCACCGTGCCCTCGGGCGCGGCGGCGGACTTCTCGGAGACCGACCCGGCGGCGGCGCTGGTGGACCTCGTCTACGCGCTGGGCGCGCGCTACCGGGCCAACGCCACCTTCGTGATGAACTCCAAGACCGCCGGTGCGGTGCGCAAGATGAAGGACGCCGACGGGCGGTTCCTGTGGTCCGACAGCCTGGCGGCGGGCCAGCCCGCGCAGCTCATGGGCTACCCGGTGCTGATCTCCGAGGACATGCCCGACATCGCCGCGGGCGCGCTGGCGATCGCCTTCGGCGACTTCCGCGCGGGCTACACGATCGCGGAGCGGCCCGACCTGCGGGTGCTGCGCGACCCGTTCTCGGCCAAGCCGCACGTGTTGTTCTACGCCACCAAGCGCGTGGGCGGCGACGTGACCGACTTCGCGGCGATCAAGCTCCTGCGGATCGCCGCGAGCTGACCCGTCCCGGCCGGTCCCCGGGTCGGGGGACCGGCGGCCCGCCGCGCGCGCCGCGCCCGGCGGGCGGGACGGCGAGGTCCCCGGCCCCCGGGCCGGGGCGCGGGGCCGGGCGGTTTCCGGCTTGTCCGCATGGGCGGCCGCTCGGCCCCGTCACTCAAACCCAGGGAGATCGCGATGACCCTTGACGTAACCAACCGCGGCGAGGTGGCCGAGGCCGCCCTGCCGGTGGACGCCCTCGCCGTGCGGCTGCGGCTGCCGGTCGGCTGGGACACCGAGGCCGGGCGGTGGGCACGGCTCGCCGAGGTGCTGCGGGCCTCGCTCGCGGCGGTGGGCGCGCGCGCGGGCGAGGCGCTGCTCGATCACGAGGCGGTGCTGGAGGGACGCGCGCCGGGCGGCCGGCTGCTGACGGTGCCGCTGGCGCCCGTCTCGGAGGTGGTCTCGCTGGAGGTGGACGGCGTGCCCGTGGGCCTGGAAGGGGCGGTGCGCGAGCGCGACGGGGCCCGCACCCGCCTCTGCCTCGCGCGCGCGCTCGTGGCGGGGGCGCGGGTGCGTCTGGTCGTGCGGGCCGGTCGCACGGCGTGGTCCGACGTGCCCGCATCGCTCTGGGAGGCCGTGCTGCTGGAGGCGGAGGCGCTGGAGGGAGGCGACCCCTCGGACGCGCTGAAGGCGGCGGCCCGGCGGCTCGTCGCGCCGTGCCGCGTGCTGCGGCTGGGCCGCGCATGAGCGGGCCGCGGCTGACGCGCCGGCTGGATCGGCTGGTGCCCGTGCGCACCGGCGACGGGGCCGGGGGCTATGCGGAGGGCTGGGAGTCGCGCGGCACGCTCTGGGCCGAGGTGGACGCCCGGTCGGGCGGCGTGCGGGTCACGGAGACGGGCGCGGTGCCCCGGCTGCGGGTGCGGATCACCTGCCACGCGCTGCCCCAGGGCCACCCGGGCCGCCCCGCGCCGGGCGACCGGCTGCGGGACGGCGCGCGGCTCTTCGCGGTGGAGGCGGTGCACGAGGACGATCCCTCGGGGCGCTTCCTCGTCTGCTTCGCGCGCGAGTGGATCGAGGGGGACGGCGCATGAGTTTCGGGTCGAGCGAGGCGCTGCAGCGCGCCTGCTTCGCCGCATTGACCGCGGACGGACCGCTGGCCGCCCTGGTGGGCGGCGTGTTCGACGCGGCGCCCCGGGCGGGGCCGCCGGAAACCTACGTGGCGCTGGGCCCCGAGCGGGTCTCGCGCACCGCGCACCGGGGCGGCGTCGTCGCGGTGCACGACTTCCAGGTCAGCGTGGTGACCGCCGCCGAGGGCTACGCGGGCGCCAAGCGCGCGGCGGCCCGGGTCGAGGCGGTGCTGGAGGCGGGGGTCGCGCTGGACGCAGGGCGCCTGCTGGGGATCGCGCTGCGCGGCGCACGCGCGCGGCGCGACCGGCGGGACGGCACGCGGCGCGTGGACCTGACCTTCCGCGCGCGGATCGAGAACTGAAGGAGGCTCCCATGGCGGCACAGAACGGCAGCGACCTGCTGCTCAAGGTCGATATCGACGGAAACCTGGTCTTCGAGACCTTCGCCGGGCTGCGCACCACGCGCCTGAGCTTCAACGCGGCGCCGGTGGACGTCACCGCGATCGGCAGCCCCGGCGGCTGGCGCGAGCTGCTGGGGAACGCGGGCATCCGCACCGCCTCGGTCTCGGGCGCGGGCGTGTTCCGCGACGAGGCGACCGACGCCCGCGCGCGCGCCCTGTTCTTCGACGGGGCGGTGGTGCGCTGGCAGGTGATCCTGCCGGACTTCGGCATCGTCGAGGGTCCGTTCCAGATCACGGCGCTGGAGTACGCGGGCGCCCACGACGGCGAGGCCACCTACGAGGTGAGCCTGGCCTCTGCGGGCGAGCTGACGTTCTCGCCGATCGGGGTGGAGCCTTGACGAACCCCTGGGCGGGCGAGGCGGCGCTGGTGCTTGACGGGCGCCGCCGCGTGCTGCGGCTGACGCTGGGCGCGCTGGCCGCGCTGGAGGCGGAGCTGGGCGAAGGCGACGGGCTGGTGGCGCTGGTGGCGCGCTTCGAGGCGGGGCGGTTCCGCACCCGCGACGTGGTGGCAGTGCTGCTGGCGGGCCTGCGCGGCGGCGGCTGGGAGGGCCGCGCCGCCGCGCTGCTGGAAGGCGAGATCGGGGGCGGCCCGGTGGAGGCGGCGCGGATCGCGGGCCTTCTCCTGGCGCGCGGCTTCGCGCTGCCGGGGCCGTCCACGTGAGGCTCGACTGGCCCGCGCTGATGCGGGCGGGGATGCGGGGGCTGGGACTGGCGCCCGCGGCGTTCTGGCGCCTGACGCCGGCGGAGCTGGCGTTCCTCCTGGGCGTCGAGGGCGGGCGGCTGCCCATGGACCGCGCTGGGCTCGAGGCCCTGGCGCGGCGCTTCCCGGACAAGGAGGACGGTGATGAGTGAACTCGACGGGCTGGAGGACGCGCTGGCGGCGCTGGAGGCGCAGGCGGGCGGGGCCGAGGCGGTGGCGGCGAGCTTCTCGGCGGAGCTGGGCGCGCTGGAGGCATCAATGAGCCGCGCGGCGCGCGAGGCGGACGGCATGGGCCGCGTGGTCGGGCGGGGCCTCCGGCGGGCCTTCGACGGGGTGGTGTTCGACGGCCAGCGCCTGAGCGGCGCGCTGGAGGGCGTGGCCCGCTCGCTGAGCCGGGCGGCCTACGGGGCGGCGTTGCGGCCCGTGCAGGGCGCGCTGGGCGGGGCGCTCGCGGCGGGCGTCGAGGGGCTGTTCGGCGCGGGCGGCGCGGTGGGGCGGGTGACGCCCTTCGCGCGGGGCGGCGTGGTGGACGGCCCGGTACCCTTCGCGATGCGCGGCGGCGCGGGCGTGATGGGCGAGGCGGGGCCGGAGGCGATCCTGCCCCTCGCGCGCGGCGCCGACGGGCGGCTGGGCGTGGCGGCGGGCGGCGGCGGCGCGGCGCACGTCACGGTGAACGTGTCCACGCCGGACGTGGAGGGCTTCCGCCGCTCGCGCACGCAGATCGCCGCGCAGATGACCCGCGCCCTCGGGCGCGCGGCCCGCAACCGGTGAGGCAACCATGACCGCATTCCACGAGATACGATTCCCCGCGCGCCTGAGCTTCGGCTCCGCGGGCGGCCCGGAGCGCAGGACCGAGGTGGTCACGCTCTCGAACGGATGGGAGGAGCGCAACACGCCCTGGGCCCATTCGCGGCGGCGCTACGACGCGGGGCTGGGGCTGCGCTCGCTCGACGACGTGGCCGAGGTGGTGGCCTTCTTCGAGGCGCGGCGCGGGCGGCTGCACGGGTTCCGCTGGAAGGACTGGGCGGACCATCGCTCGGGGCTGCCCTCGGCGGAGCCGCACTTCGACGACCAGCGCATCGGCACCGGCGACGGGGCGCGCACGGAGTGGACGCTGCTGAAGCGCTACCGCTCGGGCGAGCAGGGCTACGACCGGCCGATCCGGAAGCCGGTCGCGGGCACGGTGCGGGTGGGGCTGTCCGACGACGAGCAGGTCGAGGGCGTGGACTACGAGGTGGACGTGGCGACCGGCACGGTGCGGTTCCCGGTCGCGCCGGCGGCGGGCACGGAAGTGACGGCGGGGTTCGAGTTCGACGTCCCTGTGCGCTTCGACACCGACGCGATCCGCGCGAGCGTGGCGGGCTTCGAGGCGGGCGAGATCCCGGATGTGCCGGTGGTGGAGATCCGCACGTGAGCGCGCTCGCGGAGCGGATGGACGCGGGGGCCTCGACGGTGGCACGGGCCTGGGTCGTGCGGCGGCGCGACGGGACGACGCTCGGGTTCACCGACCACGACCGCGACCTCGCCGTGGAGGGCAGCGTCTGCCGCGCCGCGTCGGCTCTGGCGGCGGGGGCGATCGAGACGGGCACGGGACTGGCGGTGGACAACGGCTCGGTGTCGGGCGCGCTTTCGGATGCCGCGATCCGCGCCGAGGACGTGCGGGCGGGGCGCTGGGACGCGGCCGAGGTGTGGAGCTACCTCGTGGACTGGCGCGACCCGTCGGCGTTCGAGGTGCTGTTTCGGGGGACGCTGGGCGAGATCACGGAAGGCGGCGGGCGCTTCTCGGCAGAGTTGCGCGGGCTGGCCGAGCCGCTGAACGCGGTGCGCGGGCGGGTCTATCACGGACGCTGCGACGCGGTGCTGGGGGACGCGCGCTGCGGCGTGGGGCTGGAGGCGCCGGGACGCTCGGCGGTGGCCACCGTTCAGGCGGTCGAGGGGGAGGGGCGGGTGCTGCGCCTGGGCGGCGCGGGCGCGGTGGCGGCGGGGCGGCTCGCGCGCGGACGCGTGCGGTTCGAGGACGGGGCGGCGGCGGGGCTGTCGGCGGCCATCAAGGTGGACCGCGTGGCGAACGGCGTGCGGATTGTGGAGCTATGGGTGCCGCCCGGTGCGGTGCCTGCCGTGGGCGACCGGGCGCGGGTGGAGGTGGGCTGCGACAAGGCGCTCGCCACCTGCCGCGACGCCTTCGGCAACGCCGCGAACTTCCGGGGCTTTCCCCACGTGCCGGGCGACGACTGGCTGATGGCCGTGCCCGCGGCGGGGCGCCGGTGAGCGCGGCCGTCCGCGCGGCGCGGGGCTGGATCGGAACGCCCTACCTGCACGGCGCCTCGCGGCAGGGGGCGGGGGCGGATTGCCTCGGTTTGGTGCGCGGCGTGTGGCGCGCGGTGATGGGGGGCGAGCCCGAGGCGGTGCCGCCCTACACCGCCGACTGGACCGAGGTGCGCGCCCGCGAGGCGCTGCTGGAGGCGGTGGCGCGGTGGCTGCGGCCGGTGCCGGCGGGGCGCGCGCTGCGGCCCGGCGAGGTGCTGGCGTTCCGGATGCGCGAGGGCGGGCTGGCGAAGCATCTGGGCATCGTGGCGGAGGCGGGCGCGGCGCCGCGCTTCGTCCACGCCTACGCGGGACGCGGCGTGGTGGAGAGCCCGCTGTCGCGACCCTGGGCGCGCCGGGTGGCGGCGCGCTTCGACTTTCCCGAGAAGGAGTAGGGCATGGCGACGCTGGTTCTGGGCGCAATCGGCGCCTCCGTGGGCGGCAGCATCGGCGGCTCGGTTTTGGGCCTGAGCGGCGCGGTGATCGGGCGGGCCGTGGGCGCCGCCGCCGGGCGCGCGATCGACCAGCGGGTGCTGGGCGGCGGCTCGGAGGCGGTGGAGCACGGGCGCATCGACCGCCTGCGCCTGTCGTCGGCGGCCGAAGGCGCGCCGATCCCGCAGGTCTGGGGGCGGATGCGCGTGGCGGGTCAGGTGATCTGGTGCACGCCGTTCGAGGAGACGAGCGAGACCACGGGCGGGGGCAAGGGCGGGCCGCCGAAGCCCGAGGTGACGGAGTATTCCTACTCCGTGAGCCTCGCCATCGCGCTGTGCGAGGGCACGATCCTGCGGGTGGGGCGCGTCTGGGCGGACGGGCGGGAGCTGGCCTTGGACGAGGTACCGATGCGCGTCTACGCGGGCGACGAGGCGCAGTTGCCCGACCCGCTGATCGAGGCGGTCGAGGGCGAGGGGCGGGCGCCGGCCTATCGCGGCACGGCCTACGTGGTGATCGAGGACCTGGCCCTGGGGCGCTTCGGCAACCGGGTACCGCAGTTCAGCTTCGAGGTGGTGCGCCCCGCCGATGCGGCCGGGGAGGTGGCCGCGCCCCACGACATGGTGCGCGGCGTGGCCCTCATCCCCGGCACGGGCGAGTTCGCGCTGGCGACCGAGCGGGTGAGCTACACCGCCGGCGGACTGGAGACGCGCAGCGCCAACGTGAACAGCGCCGCCGAGGCGCCGGACTTCACCGTCAGCCTGCGGAACCTCGTAGAGGAGGCGCCGGCGCTGCGCTCGGTGTCGCTCGTGGTCAGCTGGTTCGGCGACGACCTGCGCTGCGGCCAGTGCACGATCCGGCCGAAGGTGGAGGCGGGCGACGTGGGCTCGGCGCCGATGGTCTGGGCCGTCTCGGGAGTGGAGCGGGGCGATGCCGCGGAGCTGCCGCGCGTGGACGGCAACGCGATCTACGGGGGCACGCCGGCGGACGCGGCGGTGATGCAGGCGGTGCGGGCGATCAACGCGGAAGGGCTGGACTGCACCTACTACCCGTTCATCCTGATGGACCAGCTCGCCGGCAACGGGCTGCCCGATCCCTGGGGCGGGGCGGAGCAGGCGCCGCTGCCGTGGCGCGGGCGGATCACGCAGTCGGTGGCGGCGGGGCGGGCGGGCTCGCCCGACTGCACGGCGGCCGCCGACGCGGAGGTGGCGGCGTTCTTCGGCACGGCGGCGGCGGCGGACTTCGCGGTGTCGAGCGTGGCGGGCACGGACGGCCTCGGGGGGGCGGCCACCGAGACGCCGACGGTGCGCTACGCGGGGCCGGCGGAGTGGAGCTACCGTCGCTTCGTGCTGCATCAGGCGGCGCTCTGCGCGGCGGCGGGGGGCGTGGAGGCGTTCTGCATCGGCTCGGAGATGGTGGGGATGACCACGATCCGGGGAGCGGGCGGCGCCTATCCGGCGGTGGCCGCGCTGCGGGCGCTCCTGTCCGAGGTGCGGGTTCTGCTGCCGGGTGCGAAGCTGAGCTACGCCGCGGACTGGTCGGAGTACTTCGGGCATCATCCGCAGGATGGCTCGGGCGACGTGCGGTTCCACCTCGACCCGCTCTGGGCCGACCCGGAGATCGCGTTCGTGGGCATCGACAACTACATGCCGCTGTCGGACTGGCGCGACGGGCGCGATCACGCGGACGCGGGCTGGGGCGACGTGCGCGACCTAGGCTACCTGCGGAGCAACGTCGAAGGGGGCGAGGGGTACGACTGGTACTATCCCAGCCCCGAGGCGCGGGCGGCGCAGCGGCGCGTGCCCATCGAGGACGGAGCGCACGGGGAGCCGTGGGTGTACCGCTACAAGGACCTGCGCGGGTGGTGGGAGAACGCGCACCACGAGCGCCGGGGCGGGGTGCGTGAGGCCGCGCCCACGCCATGGATGCCCGGCTCGAAGCCGGTGCGGTTCACTGAGTACGGCTGCGCCGCCGTGGACCGGGGCACGAACCAGCCGAACAAGTTCCTCGACCCGAAGAGCTCCGAGAGCGCGCTCCCCTACCATTCGCGCGGCACCCGCGACGACGCGATCCAGATGCAGTACATCCGGGCGACGCTGGGATACTGGGGCGCGGCGTCGCGCAACCCGGTGTCGCCGCACTACGGCGGGCCGATGGTCGACCTCGACCACTCGCTGCTGTGGTGCTGGGACACGCGGCCCTGGCCGGCGTTCCCGGCGAACGGGGGCCTGTGGTCGGACGCGGCGAACTATCCCTTCGGCCATTGGTGGTCGGGGCGGTCGGGGGCGCAGCCGCTGGCGAGCGTGATCGCGGAGATCTGCCGCGCGGCCGGCGTGGCGGCGTTCGACGTGTCGCAGGTCTATGGCGCGGTGCGCGGCTTCGCGGCGCGCGACGTGGCGAGCGCGCGGGCGGACCTGCAGCCGCTGATGATGGCGCACGGCGTCGAGGCGGCGGAGCGGGACGGGGTGCTGGTGTTCCGGATGCGCGGGAATGCGGAGATCCGCGCGGTGGACGCGGGCGAGGCGCTGCTGGGCGAGGGCGAGTCGCCCGCGATCGAGGAGATGCACGCGCCCGAGGCGGAGCTGGCGGGACGTGTGCGCGTGCATCACGGGGACGCGGACGGACGCTTCGAGGCGCGCGTGGGCGAGGCGGTGTTGCCGGGTGGGCCGAGCGTGCCGGTCTCGGACACGGAGCTGCCGATGGCGCTGACGGGCGGCGAGGGGAGCGCGATCGCGGAGCGGTTCCTCGCGGAGGCGCGGCTATCGCGCGACGCGGTGCGCCTGGCGCTGCCGCCCTCGCGGCGCGACGTGGCGCCGGGCGACCTGCTGCGGATCGGCGCGCTGGACGGGCTCTGGCGCGTGGACCGGCTGGAGGAGGGGAGCGGGCTCGCCGTCGAGGCGGTGCGGGCCGATCCGGCGGTGTACGACCCGCCGCCGCCGGGCGCGGAGGCGCCGGGGGCGGAAGGCTACGTCGCCGACGGGCGGGTCGATCCGATCCTTCTGGACCTCCCGCTGCTGGGCGGCTCCGAGGTGCCCCATGCGCCCCACGTCGCCGCGCGGGCGCGGCCCTGGCCGGGCGCGGTGTCGGTGCTCTCGGCGGCGGAGGACGCGGGCTACGCGCTGGACACGGTGCTGCGGCGGGGGGCGACCGCGGGGCTGACGGAGGGGCCGCTGGCGGCCGCCGCGCCGGGGGTGCTGGACCGGGGCGCGCCGCTGCGGGTGCGCTTCGGGGGCGGGACGCCGCGGACCCTGCGGGATGCCGCGTTCCTCGGGGGCGGCAACCTCGCCGCGATCGGGGACGGGCGCCCGGACGGGTGGGAGCTGTTCCAGTTCCAGGCCGCCGATCCGGTGGAGCCGGGGCTTTGGGACCTGCGGCTCCGGCTGCGGGGGCTGCGGGGGACCGAGGGGGCGATGCGCGCGTCCTGGCCCGCCGGGAGCCTCGTGGTGCTGGTCGACGGGGCGCTGCGGCAGCTCGGCACCGCGGCCGAGGCGGTGGGGCTGGAGCGGCATCTCAGGATCGGGCCGGCGCGCTTCGCGTTGGATCACGACAGCTACCGCCACGTGACCGTGACGCCACGGGCGGTGGGGCTGCGGCCCTATGCGCCGGCGCACCTACGAATGCGGGACGACGGCGGCACGCATCGGTTCGCGTGGGTGCGGCGCACGCGCGTCGGGGGCGACGGGTGGGACGCGGAGGTGCCGCTCGGCGAGGAGCGGGAGGCGTATGCGCTGCGCGCGGTGGCCGGTGGAGCGACGGTGTGGGAGGGCGAGACGGCGGCGCCGGCGTTCGCGTTCGATGCCGCGGCGCGCGGCGCGGCGGGTATCGACGGCGCCTACCGGATGGAGGTCGCGCAGGTGGGCGCGGGCTACGGGCCGGGCGCGTGGGCGGGATTGCCGGTGCCGTAGTGCGGACGCGGTTTGCCCTCGGGCGCCGCGCCTCCTATCTTCGGGGGGCACGGACGGAAGGTGGACAGATGAGCGAACCCAAGAGCAGCGTCCACCCGGTGGACTTCATCTGGAGCGAGGTGGTCCGCGACGCCGAGGCGGCGATCCGGGCCGAGCCGCTGCTCGGCGGCGTGTTCCACAACGCGGTGCTCCACCACGGCTCGCTGGAGGCGGCGCTGGCCTACCGCTTCGCCGACAAGCTGGCGACCCGCGAGATGAACCAGCAGCTCCTGCGCGAGATCGCCGACGGCGCCTATGCCGCGTCGCCCGCGCTGGGGCAGGCGGCGCGGGCCGACATGGTGGCGGTGTTCGAGCGCGACCCGGCGTGCCACCGGCTCCTGCAGCCGCTGATGTACTTCAAGGGCTTTCAGGCGGTTCAGGCCTACCGGGTGGGCCACTGGCTGCTGGAGCAGGGGCGGCGCGACCTGGCGTTCTTCGTGCAGATGCGCGTGTCCGAGGTGTTCGGTGTGGACATCCACCCCGGCGCGCGGATCGGACAGGGCATCATGATCGACCATGCCCATTCCATCGTGATCGGCGAGACCGCGGTGGTGGGCGACAACGTGTCGATGCTCCACTCGGTGACGCTGGGCGGCACCGGCAAGGAGGAGGAGGACCGGCACCCTAAGATCGCCGACGGCGTTCTGATCGGGGCCGGGGCCAAGGTGCTGGGCAACATCCGGGTCGGGCACTGCTCGCGCATCGCCGCCGGATCGGTGGTGCTGGAGGAGGTGCCGCCCATGAAGACCGTGGCCGGCGTGCCCGCCCGCATCGTCGGCGAGGCGGGCTGCTCGCAGCCGTCGGTGATGATGGACCAGCTCCTGGGCGTGCGGGGCAGCGAGCCGCGCTAGAACGCGGCCCGCCGGCAGTTGAGCTGGCCGCCGCGCTCGGTGAACACGGCTTCGTCGCCGCGCAGGAACCACACCACGCCGTCGGCGGCGTACTGGCGCCCGCCCGCGCTGGATCCGACCAGCGGCAGGCGGAAGTTGGTGCCGTCGGCGAGCGACACCGTGGTGCTGCCCGAGCCGATGTCGGCCAGCACCGTGGAGCCGTCGTCGCAGTCGAAGCGCACCCCGGTTCCTTCCGAGACGTCGGGCAGTCCGGCGGCGGGCACGCAGGCCGCGGCGGCGAGGGCGCCCGCGAGGGGGAGGACGAGGCGGATCATGCGAGCATCACCATGGGGTTCTCGAGGCTGTCGGCGAAGGACTTGAGAAAGTCGGCGCCCAGGGCGCCGTCGATCACCCGGTGGTCGACCGACAGGGTGACGGACATCACCGTGGCGGCCGTGATCTCGCCGTCCTCGCCGATCACCGGCTTCCGCACGCCCGCGCCGACCGCGAGGATCGAGCCGTGGGGCGGGTTGATGACGGCGTCGAAGTTGTCGATGCCGAACATGCCGAGGTTGGAGATCGCGAAGCTGCCGCCCTGGTACTCGTGGGGCGCGAGCTTGCGATCGCGGGCGCGCTTGGCGAGATCCTTCATCTCCGCCGAGAGGGCCGAGAGCGACTTCTGGTGCGCGTCGCGCAGCACGGGCGTGAAGAGGCCGCCTTCGATCGCCACGGCCACGGCCACATCCGAGGGCTTGAGCTTGAGCACCCGGTCGCCGGCCCAGACGGCGTTGGCGTCGGGCACCGCCTGCAGGGCGAGGGCGCCGGCCTTGATGACGAAGTCGTTGACCGAGAGCTTCACGCCCCGGCCCTCGAGCTGCTTGTTGAGCTGCGAGCGGAACTTCAGCAGCGCGTCGAGGCGGATGTCGCGGCGCAGGTAGAAGTGCGGGATGGTCTGCTTGGCCTCGGTCAGGCGCGCGGCGATGGTCCGGCGCATGCCGTCGAGCTTGACCTCCTCGTACTCGCGGCCCTCGTACATCTTCATCACGGCGTCGGCGGCCATGCCGGCGGGCATCGCGGGCTTCTGGCCCTCGGTGGCGGCCTTCGGCGCCTCGGCCTTGGCTCCTTCCGCGGCAGCGGCGGGCGCGGCGGACTTGGCGGGGTCGAACGCCTCGACGTCGGCCTTCACGATGCGGCCCCTCGGGCCGGAGCCCTTGACCGCGCCAAGGTCGATGCCGCGGTCCCTGGCCATGCGGCGCGCGACGGGGGTGGCGAACAGGCGCTCGCCGCTGCCGCCCGAGGGGGCGGGCGCGGGCGAGGGGGCCTCGCCGCTCTTGTGATCGCCCGTCTCCACCTCGCGGCCGTAGCCCTTGGCCGGCTCGGTGTCGGGGGTGGGCTGCGCGGGGGCGGCGTGGCTGGAGCCGTCGGAGCCCGCGGCGTCGGCGGCGGAAGCGTCCTCGCCCTCCTCCAGCAAGACGGCGATGGGGGTGTTCACCTTCACGCCCTCGGAGCCCTCGGCGACCAGGATCTTGCCGACGACGCCCTCGTCCACGGCCTCGAACTCCATGGTCGCCTTGTCGGTCTCGATCTCGGCGAGCAGGTCGCCCGACGAGACCGTGTCCCCCTCCTTCACCAGCCACTTGGCGAGCGTGCCCTCCTCCATGGTCGGGGACAGGGCGGGCATGAGGATCTGGGTGGCCATGTGCGACTCCTCAGTCGGGAATGACGGGCATGTGGGCGAACTCCCACTTCATCCCGTCGGGGTCTGCGAAATAGACCGCGTAGTAGCCGGGTCCGTATTCGGGGTATTCGGCGGGCGCGTCGAGGACGGTGATGCGCTGCGCCACGAGCAGGTCGTAGAGGTCGTCGACCTCGGAGCGGTCGGGGGCCTCGAAGGCGATGTGGTGGAAGCCGGGACGGCGGCGATCGTGGTCGCCCCCCTCCGCGGCCTGCCACAGGTTCACGGCCGTGCGCACGCCGGGATGGTACCACAGCGCCATCGCCTCGTTCTCCTCGACCTTGTCGTAGCCGAGCCATCCCAGCACGGGGCCGTGGAAGGCCGCGTCGGACCGCTTCAGGTCCGACACGGTGAGCGCGATATGGTGGACGGCGCCGCGCATCCTAGCGGTAGGTCACCTTCTTGACCGCGTCCACGACCTCGGCCGTGGAGGTCAGGGCCAGCTTCTCGAGGTTGGCGGCATAGGGCATGGGCACGTCCTTGCCCGTGCAGGTGACGACAGGGGCGTCGAGGTGGTCGAAGGCGCGCTGCATGATCGTGGAGGCGATGTGGTCGCTGTAGGAGGCGACCGGGAAGCCCTCCTCCACGGTGACGCAGCGGTTGGTCTTCATGACGCTCGCCAGCACGGTGTCGTAGTCCACCGGACGCAGGGTGCGCAGGTCGATCACCTCGGCCTCGATGTCCTCGCCGGCGAGCTGCTCGGCGGCTTCCAGGGCGTAGGTCATGCCGATGCCCCAGGAGACGATGGTGACGTCGGAGCCCTCGCGCCAGATGCGGGCCTTGCCGAAGGGCACGGTGAAGTCGTCGAGCTTCGGCACGTCGAAGGAGCGGCCGTAGAGGATCTCGTTCTCGAGGAAGATCACCGGGTTCGGGTCGCGGATCGCGGACTTCAGGAGGCCCTTGGCGTCGGAGGCCGAGTAGGGCTGCACCACCTTGAGGCCGGGCACGGAGGCGTACCACGCCGCGTAGTCCTGGCTGTGCTGGGCGCCCACGCGGGCGGCGGCGCCGTTGGGGCCGCGGAACACGATCGGGCAGCCCATCTGGCCGCCCGACATGTAGAGCGTCTTGGCGGCGGAGTTGATGATCTGGTCGATCGCCTGCATGGCGAAGTTGAAGGTCATGAACTCCACGATGGGGCGCAGGCCGCCGAAGGCCGCGCCGACGCCGATGCCGGTGAAGCCGTGCTCGGTGATCGGCGTGTCGATCACGCGGCGGTCGCCGAACTCGTCCAGGAGGCCCTGGCTGATCTTGTAGGCGCCCTGGTACTCGGCCACCTCCTCGCCCATCAGGAACACCGCGTCGTCGCGGCGCATCTCCTCGGCCATGGCGTCGCGCAGCGCCTCGCGCACGGTCTGCTGCGCCATCTCGGTGCCCTCGGGCCAGTCCGGGGACGCCTTCGACTGGGGCTTGGGCTCCTCGTCCGCGACGCGCGCGGGGGCCTTCTCGGGCGCCTTGCCGCGGGCCTCGTCGGCGGCGGGCTTGGCGTCCTCGGCGGGTGCGCTGCCGCCGGAGGCGCCGATGTCGTCCGCGCTCTCGCCGTCGGCGAGCAGCACGGCGATGGGTGTGTTCACCTTCACGCCCTCGGAGCCTTCCTCGATCAGGATCTTACCGACCGTGCCCTCGTCCACGGCCTCGAACTCCATGGTGGCCTTGTCGGTCTCGATCTCGGCCAAGATGTCGCCGGAGGCGACGGTGTCGCCTTCCTTCACGAGCCACTTGGCGAGCGTGCCCTCCTCCATGGTGGGGGACAGGGCCGGCATCAGGATCTCGGTGGGCATCAGCGCGCCTCCCCTTGCGGCAGCTCGTCGGCGTAGATGTCGGTCCAGAGCTCCTCGAGCGCGGGCTCGGGGCTCTCCTTCGCGAACTCGGCCGATTCGTTGACCACCGCCTTGATCTCCTTGTCGATCGCCTTGAGGTCCTCCTCGGAGGCGTGGTTCCCGGTCAGGAGCATCTGGCGCACGGCCTCGATCGGGTCACGCTCCTCGCGCATCTTCTGGACCTCCTCGCGGGTGCGGTACTTGGCCGGGTCCGACATGGAGTGGCCGCGGTAGCGGTAGGTCTTGATCTCGAGGATGTAGGGGCCCTTGCCCGCGCGGCAGTGGGCCACGGCCTTCTCGCCGGCGGCCTTCACGGCCAGCACGTCCATGCCGTCCACCTCCTCGCCGGCGATGCCGTAAGCGGCGCCGCGCTCCCAGTAGGAGGGCGACTTGGTGGAGCGCTTGGTCGAGGTGCCCATGGCGTACTGGTTGTTCTCGATCACGAACACCACCGGCAGGTCCCACAGCTCGGCCATGTTGTAGGTCTCGTAGACCTGGCCCTGGTTGGCCGCGCCGTCGCCGAAGTAGGTGAAGGTGACGTTGTCGTTGCCCTTGTACTTGTCGGAGAAGGCGAGGCCCGCCCCGAGGGGCACCTGTGCCGCGACGATGCCGTGGCCGCCGTAGAAGTGCTTCTCGCGGCTGAACATGTGCATCGAGCCGCCCTTGCCCTTCGAGTAGCCCCCCTCGCGGCCCGTGAGTTCGGCCATCACGCCCTTGGGGTCCATGCCGCAGGCCAGCATGTGGCCATGGTCGCGGTAGGAGGTGATGCGCTTGTCGCCCTCCTTGGCCGCCGCCTCGAGTCCCACCACCACGGCCTCCTGGCCGATGTAGAGGTGGCAGAAGCCGCCGATCAGTCCCATGCCGTAGAGCTGGCCGGCCTTCTCCTCGAAGCGCCGGATCAGGAGCATGTCGCGGTAGTACTGCGTGAGGTCCTCGGCGGATACGTTCGCCTTCGCGGCGGGTTTGCGCGCTGCCATGCGGTCCGTTCCTCCCCGGTTCGGATCAGTAGTTCAACGTTGAACTAGTCGCAGGGTGCCGGGTTCCGCGGGCGGGTGCAATCCCGTTTCGGGCATACCCGCGATGCGACGGGCGCTACTCGACGATGATCTCGTCGGCGCGGGCCAGCCCCAGCACCGCGCGGGCCTGCTGGTCGAGCAGGTCGAGGTCGAGATAGCCGTCCGAAAGGCGGCGCGTGCGCTCGCGCATCGCGGTGCGCTGGGCGTCGAGCAGCGCCAGCTCCGCCTCCAGCTCCACGCGCTGCGCTTCCAGCTCCACGCGGCGGAACACGCCGCCCTCGCCCTGCACGGCGGCGAAGGCGAAGTAGCCGCTGAAGGTCATGATCCCGAGGGGCAGCACGAAGCCGTATCCGGGTGTCTTGCGTCTGCTCATGGCGCGCCTCTCCGTTGGGCGTTTCGCCAGTCCTCGCACGGGGGCGGGGGGCTGTGAATCCCCCCGCCGCCGAATTCAGCGGCCTGCGACCGAAGCGTCGCGGATCGACTGGATCGTCGCATCCAGCTTCGAATCGAACGCCTCGGCCGACATGTCGGCGCGCAGCCCCTCGGCGAGGGCGCGGCTGAAGCTCGCGATCATGCCGCGGTTCTGCGCGAGGCGGCGGTTCGCCTCCTCCTGGCTGTAGCCGCCCGAGAGCGCCACCACGGCCAGCACCTTCGGATGGTCCACGAGGCCCTCGTAGAGGTTCGCCTCCTCGGGCAGCGTCAGCTTGAACATGATCCGCTGCCCCTCGGGCACCGCCTCCAGCCCTTCGAGCAGGGCGTCGCGCAGCATGGTCTCGGCCTCGCGCTTGTCGGAAATCGAGATCGAGACCTCGGGCTCCAGGATCGGCACCATGTCGTTGGCGAGGACCTGGCGGCCCACCTCGAACTGCTGGGCGGCCACCTTGCGGATGCCCGCCTCGTCGGCGCGGCCGATCACGGAGCGCTCCTTGGTGCCGAACACGCCGAGGCCGTGCGCCCGCTCCAGCGTCTCGCCCAGACCCGGGATCGGGTTCATGAGCTGCATGCCCCCGTCCTCGTCCGCCAGCCCCTTGTCGATCTTAAGGAACGGCACCACGCGCTTGGTGTCCCAGAGATAGCTGGCGGCGGGCTTGCCGCCGAAGGTGCGGCCCAAGGTCTGCTCGAACAGGATGGCGCCGATGACGCGGCCGCCGCCGAAGGCCTCGGAGGTGACGATCCGCTCGCGCATGGCGTGCATGCGGTCGAACATCTCGTCGTCGCCGTCGTACTGGTCCTCGGCCACGCCGTAGTTGCGCAGAACCTTCGGGGTCGAGCCGCCCGACTGGTCGAGCGCGGCGATGAAGCCCTGGCCCTCGGCGATCTTGCGGGCCTGTTCGCTGTTCGGCATGTCGGTGTCCTCCCCGGGAATGTCAGGCACTTGCTAGGCAAGGGGGAAGGGCAGGGCAACACGGTGCGAGCGCTAACCCCCCGCACCGCGTCCCCGGTCCGCGGTCAGCCCGCCGCGGATTCCAGGGCCGCGACCCCGGGCAGGGTCTTGCCCTCCATCCATTCCAGGAACGCGCCCCCGGCGGTGGAAATGTAGGTGAAGTCGTCCGCGACGCCCGCCTTGTTGAGCGCGGCCACGGTGTCGCCGCCGCCCGCGACGGAGACCAGCTTGCCGGCGCGGGTCAGCTCGGCCGCGTGCTGCGCCGCCTGGGTCGTGGCGGCGTCGAAGGGCGCCATCTCGAAGGCGCCGAGCGGGCCGTTCCAGACCAGCGTGGCGCATCCCGAAAGGACCTGCCGGACGTGGGCCACCGAGTCCGGGCCGGCGTCGAGGATCATCCAGCCCGCGGGCACGTCCTCCACCGCGACGGTGCGGGTGGGCGGGTTCGCTCGGAACTCCTCGGCCACCACCACGTCGCGGGGCAGGAGGATCGTGCAGCCGGCGCCTTCCGCCTTCGCAGCGATCTCGCGCGCGGTGTCCAGGAGGTCGTGCTCGCAGAGCGACTTGGCCACGTCGATTCCTTGCGCGGCCAGGAACGTGTTGGCCATGCCGCCGCCGATCACGAGGTGCTGGACCCGCTCCACGAGGTTGCCGAGCAGCTCCAGCTTGGTGGAGACCTTGGCGCCGCCCACCACGGCGGCGACGGGGGGCTGCGGATCGCCCAGCGCCTTGCCCAGCGCCTCCAGCTCCGCCTGCATGGCGCGGCCGGCGAAGGCGGGCAGGAGGTGGGCCAGCTTCTCGGTGGTGGCGTGGGCGCGGTGGGCGGCGGAGAAGGCGTCGTTGCAGTAGAGGTCGCCCACGGAAGCGAGGCGCTTGGCGAAGCCCCCGTCGTTCCGCTCCTCGCCGGGATTGAAGCGCACGTTCTCGAACAGGATCACGCCGCCCGGGGGCAGGGCCTTCACGCTGTCGGTGTAGTCGCCGTCGGCGAAGGCGACGTCCGTGCCCAGCACCTCGCGCAGGGCCGGGAGCACCTGCCGGAGCGACATCGCCTCGTTCACCTCGCCCTTGGGGCGGCCGAAGTGGGCGAGCAGCACCACCTTGGCACCGGCGGCGCGCAGGTCGCGCACGGTGGGCACGATCCGCTCCATGCGGGTGCGGTCGGTGACGCGGCCGTCCTCCACGGGGACGTTCAGATCGACGCGGGCGAGCACGACCTTACCGTCCAGCATCCCCGCCGCCGTCATGTCGTCGATGGTCTTGAAGCGCATGGCCCGTCTCCCCCGGCGGCGCGCGGCCGCCCCTTACATGTGGATGGGAAAACGCCGCCCCGGAGGGCGGCGTTCCGAGGTTCAGATGAGCTTGCCCATGGCCACCGCGGTGTCGGCCATGCGGTTCGAGAAGCCCCACTCGTTGTCGTACCAGGTCAGGATGCGGCACATCTTGCCGCCTTCCATCACCTTGGTCTGGTCCATGTGGAAGATCGACGAGTGCGGGTCGTGGTTGAAGTCCGAGGACACCAGCGGCTCGTCGGTGTAGCCCAGCACGCCCTTGAGCTTGCCGTCGGCGGCCTCGCGGATCGCCGCGTTGATCTCCTCGACCGAGGTGTCGCGCGAGGCGGTGAAGGTCAGGTCCACCACCGAGACGTTCGGCGTGGGCACGCGGATCGCCACGCCGTCGAGCTTGCCGTCGAGCTCGGGCAGCACGAGGCCCACGGCCTTGGCGGCGCCCGTCGAGGTCGGGATCATCGACAGGGCCGCGGCGCGGGCGCGGTAGAGGTCCTTGTGCATCGTGTCCAGCGTGGGCTGGTCGCCGGTGTAGGAGTGGATCGTGGTCATGAACCCGCGCTCGATGCCGATGGTCTCGTTCAGCACGTAGGCGACGGGCGAGAGGCAATTCGTGGTGCAGGACGCGTTCGAGACGACGAGATCCTCGGCCGTAAGTGTGTCGTGGTTCACGCCGTAGACGATGGTGCGGTCGGCCTTCGTGGCCTTCGCCATCGGCGCCGAGATCAGCACCCGCTTGGAGCCGTTCTCCAGGTGCGCCTGGCAGGCCTCCTTGGAGGTGAAGATGCCGGTGCATTCCATCACCACGTCGACGTCGCTCCAAGGCAGGTCGGCGGGGTTGCGGATCGCGGTGACCTTCATAGGGCCGCGGCCGACGTCGATGGTGTCCTCGCCCGTGGTCACGGTGGCCGGGAAGCGGCCGTGGACGCTGTCGTAGCGCAGGAGGTGCGCGTTGGTCTCGACAGGGCCGAGGTCGTTGATCGCCACCACCTCGATGTCGGTGCGCCCCGACTCGATGATGCCGCGCAGAACGTTGCGCCCGATGCGGCCGAAGCCGTTGATCGCCACCTTGACCATGAAATCCTCCGGGTCGGTTGCCGGCGGAGAGGCTCCGCCGCGTCACGGGCGCGGGTAGCATGGGGCGGGGGGCGTCTCAACAGGGCGGGGCCTCACCGCCAGAAGGCCATCCACTCGGTGAGGCGGATCATCTGCCTTCCCGCGAACTCGGCCAGCGCCCAGTCGGCCCACAGCCCGTCGGCGGCGACGCAGCAGAGCAGCAGAACGGCGAGCGTGGCGGCCACGAGGTTGGTCATGGCCGCGCTTCTGGCAGGGGGGCGGCGGCTTGCCCAGCCCCCCTCAGCCTCCGGGCGGCAGCGGTCCCGCCGACAGCCCGCCGTCGGCGGCGATCTCGGCACCGGTCAGGTAGCTCGCCGCTCCCGAGGCGAGGAAGAGCACCGTGCGGGCGATCTCCCCAGCCTCGGCGAAGCGGCGCAGGGGCACGTCCGCCACCAGGGCGGCCTCGTCCGCGCCGGCATCCAGCATCGGCGCCCAGATCGGCGTGCGGGTGGCGCCGGGCGACACCGCGTTGCAGCGGATCGGCAGGCGGTGGGCGGCGCAGTGCAGCGCGACCGAACGGGTGAGCGAGAGGAGCGCCGCCTTCGATGCGGCGTAGGCCGGGGCGCCGGGCACGCCCACATGGGCGGAGCGCGAGGCGACGTTGACGATCGCGCCGCCCCCCGCCATCGCGCGCAAGGCTTCGCGGCAGCCCAGCATCGCGCCGTCGAGGTTCACCGCCATCACCGCCCGCCAGTCATCGAGCGAGACGCTGCCCGGATCCTGCGCCCGCGGGCCGGCGGCGGCGATGCCGGCGTTGTTCACCAGGATGTCCCACGCGGGATAGGCGTCGCGCAGGGCCTCCCAGCCGGCCTCGCGCGTCACGTCGAGGCGGTGGAAGGCCGCGCCGATCGCCCCAGCTGCGGCCTCGCCCGCGGGGTCGAGGTCGCACAGGATCACCTCCGCGCCCGCCTCCGCCAGCGCCTTGCACGTGGCCGCGCCGATGCCGCGCGCCCCGCCCGTCACCACCGCCCGCCGTCCCGCGATGCCGTCCATGGCCGCCCTCCGCCGCAACCGCGCCCGCCGGAGCGCGTTGACGCGGAGGATGCGGCCTCCGATGGTGGCCGGGCAAGACGGAAGGGAACGGCATGAGCGGACTGCTGGCGCTGCTGGACGACGTGGCGGCGATCGCCAAGGTGGCCTCCACGAGCCTCGACGACATCGTGGGGCAGGCGACGAAGGCGGGGGCCAAGGCCGCCGGCGCGGTGATCGACGACGCCGCGGTGACGCCGAAATACGTGCACGGGCTGGCCGCGGCGCGCGAGCTTCCCATCGTCTGGCGCATCGCCCGCGCGTCGGCCTTCAACAAGCTGGTGATCCTGCTGCCCGTGGCCCTCCTCCTGGGCCAGTTCGCGCCCTGGGCGATCCCGCCGCTGCTGATCCTCGGCGGGCTGTACCTGTGCTACGAGGGTGCGGAAAAGATATGGCACGCCCTCACACACGAGGAGAGCCACGCCGCGATCAAGAACCCCGAGCTGACCGCGCCCGAGCAGGCGCACCTCGAGGAGCAGCGCGTGAAGGGCGCCATCAAGACCGACTTCATCCTCTCGGCCGAGATCATGACCATCGCGCTGTCGCAGACCGACGCCACCGCGGGCTGGGTGATGCAGGCCGCCGTTCTCGCGCTGATCGCGGTGGTCATCACCGCCGCCGTCTACGGGGCGGTCGCGCTGATCGTGAAGGCGGACGACGTGGGGCTCCACCTCGCCGAGACCGGGCGCACCGCGTTCGGGCGGCGTCTGGGCCGGGCCGTGGTCCGGGGGATGCCGGGCTTCATGAAGGCGCTGACCATCGTCGGCACGGCGGCGATGCTCTGGGTGGGCGGCAACATCGTGGTCCACGCGCTGGCGGAGATGGGCTGGACGTGGCCCTACGACACCATCCACCACGCGGCCGTCGCGGTCGCCGAGGCGGTGCCGTCGGCCGCCGGGCTGCTGGAGTGGGCGGCCACCGCAGCGATGGACGGCGTTCTCGGCGTGGCGCTGGGGCTGCTGATCATCCCGCTGGTGGGACTCTTGCCGGGGCGCGGCAAGGAGGCAGGGGCGCACTAGGGGCAGCGGAGCCAGCCGGGTCGCCTGCGACCCGGCACGCGCCCGCCCGGTGCACGACACGCCCCGGACTCGATCCGGGACCTCGCTGCGCAATCGGGCCATGACCTCCGGCACGGAGCGAACCCGCCCCGCGCCTACTCCCGCGCCGCCTCCACCGCCGGAAGGATCGTGTCCGCCATCGCCGAGCGCGTGATCGGCCCGGCGAAGCGCAGGCGCACCACGCCGTCGCCGTCGATCACGAAGGTCTCGGGCACGCCGTAGAGGCCCCAGTCCAGCCCCGTGCGGCCCGCGTCGGCGCCGAGGGCGGCGAAGGGGTCGCCCAGCTCCTCCAGGAAGGCGAGGGCGGGGCCGGGCGTGTCCTTGTAGTTCACGCCGTAGACCGGAACGGTCTCGGCCAGGGCCTCCAGCTGCGCGTGCTCGGCGCGGCAGGGCACGCACCACGAGGCCCAGAAGTTCACGAGCTTCACCTCGCCGTCACGCAAGGCGGCGTCGGTGAGGGGGAGCTTGCCGGGCAGCTCGGTCAGTTGCAGCGGCGGCGCCTCGCGGCCCACCATCACCGACTGGAGCGTGTCGGGATCGTCGCGCAGGAGGCCCGACAGGAAGAACCCCGCGAGCGCGGCGAACAGGGCGACCGGGATCAGGGCGAGCCACCTAGCGGTCACGTTCGGCCTCCTCCAGGCGGCGGCGCAGGGCGCGCGCGGCGAGCGCGGAGCGCAGCACCAGCCCGCCCACCAGCAGCGCGGTCACGCCGTAGGCGAGCAGGACGTCGCCGGCGTACTTGCCCAGGTCCATCACGCGAGGCGCGCCCTGGCGGCGATGGCGTGGACCCGGCGGCGGCGGATCTCGGTGCGGGTGCGCAGGAGCACGAGGGCCAGGAACAGCGCGACGAAGCCTGCGAGGGTCAGCACGAGGGGCTGCCAGAACACGTCCGCCACGTTCTCCTCGGCGTCGAGCGAGAGCGAGGCGCCCTGGTGCAGCCCCTGGTTCCAGAAGTTGGCGGCATAACGCGAGAGCACCGCGAACACCGTGCCCACGAGGCACAGGACGCTGGTGAGGTCGGCTGCCGCATCGGGGGACTCCACGGCCTCCCACAGCGCGATGTAGCCGGCGTAGAAGAAGAGGAGGATCAGGAACGACGTCAGCCGCGGGTCCCACGCCCAGTAGGTGCCCCACATGGGCTTGCCCCAGATCGCCCCGGTGGCGATCGCGGCGGCGCACATCACCAGCCCCACGGGCGCGGCGGCGCGGGCCACCAATGCGGAGACGTGGTGGCGGCGCACCAGCCAGATGACGGAGGCGACCAGCATCGCGAACCACGCGTTGATGGCGACGAAGGCGGTGGGGACGTGCACGTAGATTATCTTGACCGAGTGGCCCATGCGGTAGTCCTCGGGCGTGAAGCCGAAGCCCCACACGAGGCCCGCGCCCGTCAGCAGGGCGGCCAGCCCCCAGGCCCACGGCAAGACCGCGCCGGAGAGCGCCATGAAGCGGCGCGGATTGGCCCATTCCCAGATCGACATGGGCGAGGGGTTACGGCGCGCGCGGGCGGTTGCCAAGTCACCGTGGCGCGACCCGGCGCCGCGCCGTCAGCGCAGGGCGACGCGCAGCGCGGCGGCGGCGGCGAAGGGCAGCAGCGCCGCCGACCCCAGGGTGATCGCCGCCAGCAGGGCGAGGGGGGTGGACGGGTCCAGCCCCGCCGCCGCCCGCCGCACGGTCTCGGCGCCGAACACGAGCGTGGGGATGTAGAGCGGCAGCACGAGCAGCCCGAGCAGGAGCGTCCCGCGCTTCAGCCCCACCGTGAGGGCGGCGCCGAAGGTCCCGATGGCCGACAGCGCGGGCGTGCCGAGCAGGAGTGAGGCGACCAGCCACGGCACGGCGGGCGCAGGTAGGTAGAGCACGAGCGCGAGGGCGGGCGAGGCGGCGACCAGCGGCAGGCCGGTCGCGATCCAGTGCGCGAGCGCCTTGGCCGCCGCCACCGCCTCGGCGGGCAGGGGAGCGACGATCAGCGCCTCGAGCGAGCCGTCCTCGAGGTCGAGCGCGAACAGGCGGTCGAGGCTCAGGAGGCAGGCGAGCAGCGCGCCGAGCCAGAGCGCGCCGGGGGCGAGGGGGGCCAGAACGCGCTCCGACGGCCCCGCGCCGAGGGCCGCGAGGGTGGCGAACAGGGCGAAGAACACGAGTCCCAGCCCGAAGCCCCCGCCGGAGCGCAGGGCGAGGCGCAGGTCGCGCAGGAGCAAGGCTAGCATGATATGCGCTCCGGTCGTCGGCAACGCACGCCCCGGCCTCGCGCCGGGGCCTCCGCGTTCCACAGGCGCTTCGCGTTCGGACGGCGCGCGACGAAGGCCACCCGAGGCTCCGGCGCGAGGCCGGGGCGCAGTCCGCGACGAATGCCCCGTCCGCTCACTCCACGGCCTCCGCGAACGGATCGTCCTCGCGCACCGCCTCGCGCCCCACCGCGAAGGGCGCAAGGTCGAGCGCGGGCGCCTCCAGCCCCAGCGGTACGTGCGTCGCCACCGCCGCGCTGCCGCCCGAGGCCAGATGCCCGCGCAGCACGTCCGCGAAGAGAATCACCGCCTCGGCATCCAGCGACACCGTCGGCTCGTCCAGCAGCCAGACCGGGCGTCCCGTGACCAGCAGCCGCGCAAGCCCCGCGCGGCGGCGCTGGCCGGCGGACAGCTCTGCGGCGCGGCGGTGGGCGAGGGGGCCGAGGCGCATCCGCTCCAGCGCCTCCCCGGCCTGCGCGGTGCCGTAGGCGTCGGCCCAGAATTGGAGGTTCTCGGCCACCGTGAGTTGCGCCTTCAGCGCGTCGGCGTGGCCCCCGAACGCGAAGGCGTCCGGGGCCGCGTCGATGCGGCCCGCCACGGGCGCGGCCAGCCCGGCGAGGGTCCGCAGGAGCGTGGTCTTGCCGGCGCCGTTGGGGCCGCGCAGGACGAGGGCGGTGCCGGCGGCGACGCGGAAGCCCACGCCCCGCAGCACCACGGCCTCGCCGCGGCGGCAGCTCAGATCGGTGACGCCCCAGTCCATCGGTGCGGCGTAGCGGGCGGGGCGGGGGGCGTCCAGCGGTCGGCTCAGGCCGGCACGTCCCACCACGCGCCGGGGGCGAGCGCGCGGAAGCGCTCCTCGGCCACCCCGTGCTGCGCCAGGGCCTCGCGCAGCTTGGCGGGCGGCTCCTCGCGGGGCTCGTCGGTCAGCTGGAACGTGCCCCAGTGGTGGCCGACCGCGTGGGCCGCGCCGCATTCGAGCAGGCCGCGCACGGCCTCCTCGGGGTTCTGGTGCTGGGCGCGCATGAACCAGCGCGGCTTGTAGGCGCCGATGGGCAGCACCGCGAGGCGCAGCGGCCCCAGCCCGCGATAGGGGCGCCCGTCGTGCCAGCCGGTGTCGCCGATGTGGAGGATGCGGCCCCGCGGCGTCTCGACCACGAAGGCCGCCCAGAGCGCCATGCGCCGGTCGCGCGTGCCCCGCGCCGACCAGTGGTGGCAGGGCCGGACCAGCACGCGAAAGCCCGCCGCCTCGAGCGCGTCGCCCCAGTCGCCCACGCGCAGGTCGGCGTCCGGCACAGCCTCGCGCACGATGGCGTCGTTGCCCAGCGTGGTCAGGATCGGCATCCCGTAGGCCGCGTGGAGGCGCGCCAGCGTGTCCACGTCGAGGTGGTCGTAGTGGTTGTGGCTCAGCAGCACCGCATCGATGCGCGGCAGGTCCGCGAAGGCGATGCCGGGCGCGGTGACGCGGGCGGGGCCGGCGAAGGAGACGGGCGAGACGCGGCGCGACCAGACCGGGTCGGTCAAGATGTTGCGCCCTGCCACCTGGATCAGCAGCGTGGCGTGCCCGACCATGATGACGCGCAGGTCGTCCACGGCGGCGGCGGGGCGCACGGCGTCGACCGCCACCGCATCGGGCCAACGGGCGCGGTTCCCGCCGAACTGCCAGCGCAGGATGGCGCCGAGGTCGCGCTCGGTGCTCTCGCCGCCCGGATTGAAGAAGCGCAGGCCGTCGAAGTGGTCGGAGACCGGCCCGTCGTAGTAGGGGTTCGCGCCCCGCGGCTGCACGGCGCAGCCCGCGGTGCCGGCAGCGGCACCCGCCGCCGCGCCGAGGCCGAGCATCTGAAGCAGCCGCCTGCGCCTCACGCGGCGGTCTCTTGGGAGATCGCCCAGCGGCGCAGGGCCTCGGGGTCGGGGGCGACGGACTCGGCCTCGCCCACGAAGGCGAGGAGGGCGTCGAGGTTCATCGCGTTCACGCCCACCAGCACGTCGGCGCCCGCCTCCAGCGCCGCGGCGATCACGGGACGGAAGCCGCGCCCCGCCGCCTCCTGCTTGCCGAACTTGTTGACGATCAGCAGGTCCACGCCCTCGGCGAGCCGTGCCTCGGCGGCGCCCACGGCGGTCTCCAAGCCTTCGGGATCGAGGCGGCACCCGCGCGACTCGGCGCCCAGCGACTGCGAGATGCGGATGGTGGGGCCATCGGGCAGCACCACCGCGTCCATGTCGCAGCGCGCGCAGCCCGGGCGGTCCGAGTTCACCTGCACCACGCCGGCCAGCCTGAGGCCGGCGGCCATCGCGTCGCGCGCGAGGTCGTGGAGCAGCGGGTCCAGCTCGCCCCGCCCGCGGGTCATGGTATAGGCCAGTCGCATGGGGGACATGTGGCGCGCGGGGGCGGTGGCGTCCAGTGGGGGCGGGGGGGCCCGACCATCGGCGTTTCACTTCGGGGCCTCGCCCATCCAAGCGCGCTTCGCTTCGCAATCGTCTCGCCGTCGGCGGCCAAAGGCCCCGTATCAGGTCTGCGGCGTGTCGGCGCGGTTTGGCAGGGTGTCCCTCCGTAGCCCACGCCCCGGCCCTGCGCCGGGGCCTTTGCCATCCACGAGCACTTCGCTCCGCAGTCGACACGCCATCGGCGGCCAGAGGCCCCGGATCGGGTCCGGGGCGCACGGGTGAGGGGGCGGCATCACCCCGCCCGGTGGCGGGCCGGGGCCCCGCACCCTTGACGCCACCCCGCCTCCGCGCGACCCCTCTCCCATGCCCGCCCCCGACTTCCCCCGCATCGAGCCGCTCGGCGAGGCCGCGCTGCTCGTGCGCTTCGCGGACAGGCTCGACGAGGCGGCGAACCGGGCGGGCCTCGCGTTCCGGGCCGCTCTAGAGGTGGACACCGTCGCGGGCGCCGGCGAGACGGCGGCGTCGCTCGGCTCCGTGCTGGTGGCGGTGGAGGGCGACGCGGAGGCGGTGGAAGATACCCTGCGCCGGCGCCTCGCGGCCCGCGACTGGCGCGCCGCGCCGCTGCCCCCGCGGCGCCTGTGGGAAATCCCCTGCGCCTACGGCGGCGACCACGGCCCGCAGCTGGAGGAGACCGCGCGGCTGGCGGGCACCACCCCCGAGGCGGCCGTGGCCGAGCTGTCCGCGGCCCGCGTCCGCGTGCTCGCCCTCGGGTTCGCGCCGGGCATGCCCTACTGCGGCATCCTCCCCACTCGCTGGGACGTGCCCCGCCAGACCGGCCTGACGCCGAAGGTGCCCGAGGGCGCTCTGGTGCTCGCCGTGCGCCAGTTCGTGCTGTTCGGCACCTCGGCGCCCACGGGCTGGCGGCAGGTGGGCCTGACCCGCTTCGGCTGCTTCCGCCCGGACCAGGCGCGCCCCATCGCCCTGCGCCCCGGCGACGAGGTGCGCTTTCCCGCCGTCTCGCCCGCGGAGCTGGAGGACCGCGCCGGGGAATCCCCCGAGTTCGGCGGCGCCACGTGGAGGGAGATCGCGTGATCGAGGTGCTCCACTGCGGCCCGCTGGTGACGGTGCAGGACGGGGGGCGGCCCGGGCACCTGGCGCTTGGCCTCGCGCGAGGCGGCGCCGCGGACCGGCGGGCGCTGGCGGAAGCGCGGGCGCTGCTGGGGCGCTGCGGCGCGGGGATCGAATCGCCCGGCTTGCCTTTGACGCTGCGCTTCGGCGCCCCCTGCGCCGTCGCCCTGACCGGCGCGCCGATGCGGGCCAAGGCGGACGGGCGGGCACTGCGCTGGCACGCCTCGCACATGCTGGCGGCGGGCATGGTGCTGCGACTGCGGCCCCTCGGCGCGGGCTATTCATACGTGACCCCGGCGGGCGGGCTCGACTGGCCCGAGGTCATGGGCTCGCAGGCCGCGCACCCGATCGCCGGCATCGGCCGCGCGCTGCGCCCCGGCGACCGGCTGGGGCCGGGCGCCGAAGGTCCGAGCCGCGTGCTGCGCCGCCCCGAGGAGCGCTTCAATGGTGGCACCCTCCGCTGCGTCGTCACCCCCCAGACCGCGCTGTTCCCCGAAGCCGAGCGCGCGCGGTTCGAGGCCACCGCCTTCCGCCGCGACCCGCGCGGCAACCGGCAGGGCGTGCGGCTGGCGATGGACGGCGAGGGCTTCCGGGCCGAGGGGCAGCTCTCGCTCCTGTCGGACTTCATCCTGCCAGGCGACGTGCAGATGACCGGCGACGGGGTACCCTTCGTCCTCGGGCCGGAGTCGCAGACCACGGGGGGCTATCCGCGCATCGCCCACGTGATCGCCGCCGATCTGCCGAGGGCCATGCAGGCGCCGCCGGGGGCGGAGCTGCGGTTCCGGTTCGTCACCCTTGCGGAGGCCCGCGCCGCCGCGCCCGGACCGCCGGCGACCGAGGCGCTCGTGCGCGACCCGCGCGACGTGGACCTCTTGGCGCATCAGCTCGTGGATGGCGTCGTGGACGCGAGGGAGGACTAGGATGCAGGTCGATCTGAACGCCGACATGGGCGAGGGCTTCGGCGACTGGCGCATGGGCGATGACGCCGCGCTGCTGGACGTCGTGACCTCCGCCAACGTGGCCTGCGGCGCCCATGCGGGCGACTGGGACACCATGGCCGCCACCATGCGGCGGGCCGCCGAGCGGGGCGTGGGCATCGGCGCGCATCCGGGCTTTCCCGATCTCCAGGGCTTCGGGCGGCGCCGCATGGCGATGGCGCCCGAGAGCGTGGGCAACCTTGTGGTCTGGCAGTTCGGGGCGGCGCGCGGGATGGCCGCGTCGCTGGGCGCGCAAGTGCGGCACTTCAAGCTGCACGGGGCGCTGGCGAACATGGCGTCGGAGGACGAGGCGCTCGCGCGGGCCGCCTACGAGGCGGCGCTGCGGGTGGACCCCGATGTGATCCTGCTGGTGCTTGCGGGCACGGCGCAGGAGCGGGTCGCGCGGTCGCTGGGCGCGCGCTGGGCGGGCGAGATCTTTGCGGACCGGGGCTACGAGGACGACGCCACGCTGGTGGCGCGTGGGCAGCCGGGGGCGATGGTGCACGACCCCGCGGAGGCCGCGGCGCGGATGGTGCGGTTCGTGAAGGCGGGGGCGATCTTCTCGAATGCGGGGAAGGAGATACCGGCGGCCTGCGACTCCATCTGCCTGCATGGCGACGGCCCGGAGGCGCTGGGCATCGCGCGGGCGGTGCGGGCGGCATTGGAGGCGAAGGGGGTGGAGTTGCGCCCGATGGAGGGGCGGCGCGAGGGTTGAGGGCGCCGGGGCTCTGCCCCGGACCCCGAGGTATTTGTGAAACGAAGACAGAAGGTTGAAGCGTCAGCGCAGGATCGGCGGCCCTTCCTCTTCGTCCTCCCCCAGCGCCATGCCGATCCGCGGGGCACGCTTGGGCAACTCGATGCGCAGGCCATGGCGGGCAAGTGACGCTGCGATCGGGGACGTCGCGGCGGGGAAGATCACGTCGAGGGCGCCGGCCTCTAGGCCCGAGAAGGCGAGGGCTTCTTGGGCGGCTCGGGCGAGGGGGGATTCGGCGCCGGGGGCGGGGTCGACGAAGGCGAGGACGTGGTTGGCGGCGCCGCCCTCGTAGACGGCGCGCGCGAGGTAGGCGTGGCGGGCGGCGCCGGCGGCGAGGGGGAGCTTGGCGTCGAGCGCTTCCAGCAGCGCGTCGGGCAGGGCGCCGGGGGCCTCGATCCGCTCCACGTGGGCGGCCGATTCGGTGGGGTCCTCGGCGAGCGTGTCGGCCAGCCAGCGGATCGCCTCGGGCGGCAGGAGCTGGGCGGAGGGCGCGTCCTCGAGGTTCAGGCCGAGGCCGAAGCCGTTGTCCGACAACAGTTTCGCAAGCGCCCGACCCGACAGCGTGGCGGTGGCGGCGGAGCCGGCGAAGGCGGCCAGACGGTGGGGGCGGTCGAAGGCGAGGGCGAAGGGTTGCCCCTCGATCTCGAACACCTGCGGCGCGTCGGCCTCGCCCAGCAGGAGCGACAGCTCGGCCTCGGCGAGGCGCGACCAGAAGGCGAGGCGGTCGGCGGGCGCGCCGGTCTCCTCGGCCCGGAGGTGGGCGCGGTCGAGGGGGGTGAGGTCGGTCATGGGTGGGGCTCCGTGGGGCGGGATTCGGGGGGGCGCCCTGCGTGCACCCCCCGTGCACCCCCCGTGCATACTGTGAGCACCGGTCCGGCGCAGCCGGACGGATCGGTCCGGTGGACCGATTCGAGGTGCGAACGCCCGTAGCGCAAGCGAAGGGCAGGCGCCGGGGTGGGGGCTCTGCCCCCGCTCGCTGCGCTCGCCCCCCCGAGGTATTTTCGGCAAGGTGAGAGGGGGACGGCTGCCTCTCCCGGCAAGGTGGCGCACCGCCTCACGCGAGCGCCTCGCGGATCGCCGACTGGAGGGCGGGGAGGGTCTCCGCCTCGAACCACGGGTGGCGCTTAAGCCACGCGGTGTTGCGCCACGACGGATGGGGGAGGCACCAGACGCGGGGGGCGAGGGCGCGCCAGTCGCGGACGCGGTCGGTCACCTTGCCCTTACCGAGGTGCCATGCCTGCGCGTAGCCGCCGATCAGCAGCGTGACGGGCGGGTCGCCCGCGTGCTGCAGCGCCGGTTTCCGCCACATCTCGGCGCAGACCTTCGGGGGCGGGATGTCGCCGCCCGCCGCGTCGTAGCCCGGGAAGCAGAAGCCCATCGGCACGATGGCGACGTTGCGCCGGTCCCAGAAGGTGTTCTCGTCCATGCCCATCCACTGGCGCAGGCGCACGCCCGAGGGGTCGTCGAAGGGCTTGCCCGAGAGGTGCGCGCGCATGCCGGGGGCTTGGCTGGCCACGAGGATGCGGGCGCCGCGCTCGAACCACACCACGGGCGCCGGCTCGTGGGCGCTCGCCGTGGCGCGGAAGCGGGGCGCGCAGTGGCGGCAGGCGCGGATGCGGTCGGGCACGTCGGACATGGGGCGGAGGTAGGCCCGCGGGCGGCGGGGGGAAAGGGCGCGCGCAGTCAGGCCGAGGCGGCGAGCGCGGCCTCGACCTCCTCCAGGGTGCGGCGGGCGCCGGTCTGCAGGTACTCCATCGCGCGCAGCGCCGCCTCGTGGGCGGCCTCCGAGGAGCCGGCCACGCAGTCCTCGATCACGCGGCAGTGGTAGTCGGACTGGTGCCCGTCCACGAAGGTGTAGTGCACGCACACGTCGGTCAGCCCGCCGCAGAGCAGCAGCGTGTCCACGCGCAGGCCGCGCAGGAGGATCTCGAGGTCGGTGCCGAAGAAGGCCGAGTAGCGGCGCTTGGGGACCACGTGGTCGCCCGCGCGGAAGCCCATCTCCTCGCGGGCGATCTCGGTGCCCGGCTCGCCCTCCAGGCAGTGGACGTCCTCGGCGCCGTCCAGCTCGCGCCCGAAGTCGACGCCGGAGGGGCGGTGGACCTCCTGCACGAACACGACCGGCACGCCCGCGGCATGGGCGGCGTCCACGGCGCCGCGCGCGGCGAGCATGCGCTCGCGGTAGCCCGGCATGTTCGGGATCGACCGCTCCGCGCTCCGGTCGATGAAGGTGCTGCGCTGGATGTCGATCACGAGCAGCGCGGCGGGGCCGGGCAGGAGCGGCTTGGCGGTGGGGGTCATGGAGGTCTCCTTTCGATGCGTGGGGTCAGGCGCCGTCGAGGCCGACGAGGGCCATGCCGGTGAGCATGAGGACGAGGCCGGCCACGCCTGCGGGGCCGACGGGCTGGCCGAGCCACGCCCAGCCGGCGATCATCGCGCCGGCCGAGCCGATGCCGGTCCAGAGCGGATAGGCCACGCCGAGGGGCAGGCGCCCCATCGCGGCATGGAGCAGCGCGAGGCTGGCGAGCATGGCGGCGGCGGTGGCGACGAGCAGCACGGCGCTGAAGCGCGCCGCCAAGAGCTTGAGGCCGAGGGCCCAGACCGTCTCGAGGAGGCCGGCGGCGAGGAGCAGGAACCAGGACATGGGACACCCGTGCTTGCGGGTCGTCCCGTGCAGCCCATCGGGTGCCGGGTCGTCCCGGCGGGCGTCGCCCCGCTTCTAGGAGCGGGGCGGGGCGGGGGCAAGGGATCTCAGGCCGCCGCCACCAGCCACGCAGTGTAGAGCGCCCAGGCTCCGACGAAGAGGCCGCCCGCCACGCGCCCCAGGCCCCCGTGCCAGGCGATCGCCAGCAGCAGCGCCAGCGCCGCCGCGCCCATGACCCAGACGTCGACCGCGGCGATCTGCGCGGGCACGGCGATGGGCCGCACCAGCGCCGTCACGCCGAGGATGCCGAGCACGTTGAAGATGTTCGAGCCCACCACGTTGCCGAGCGCCATGTCGGTCTGGCGGCGCGCGGCCGCGGCCACGGTGGCGGCCAGCTCCGGCAGCGACGTGCCCACGGCGACCACGGTGAGGCCGACCACGGTCTCGGAGAGGCCCGAGCGCTCGGCCAGAGCGATGGCGGCGTCCACGAGGAGGCGCGCGCCGAGGATCGTGGCGACGATGCCCGCCGCGGCGAGGCCGAGGCCGAGCCAGAGGTTCGGGGCGGGCCCCCTGGCCGGGGCGATGCCGTCGAGGAGGACGGCGGCTCCGGCGGGCGCCGCGCGGGCCGCGCGCCATGTGGTCCCCACGTAGAGCGCGAGCGCGGCCACCAGCACCGCGCCGCCCGCGCGGCCCAGCGTGCCCCAGAGCACGGCGGCGATGCACAGCGCGGTGGCCCCCATCAGCCACGCCCCGTCGCGGCGCAGCGCCGCCGCTTCGGCGGGGATCGGCACCAGCAGCGCGCCGATGCCGAGGATCAGGAGCACGTTGGCGATGTTGGAGCCGACCACGTTGCCCACCGCGATGCCCGGCGCGCCGAGCCAGGTGGCCTGGAGCGAGGTGACGAGCTCGGGAACGGAGGTGCCGAACCCCACCAGCACGAGGCCGATGGCGAGCGGCGAGACGCCGAGGCGGGCGGCGACGGAGACGGCGCCGCGCACGAGGCCGTCGCCGCCGGCGACGAGGAGCGCGAGGCCCGCGGCGAGGGAGAGGAGGAGCATGGAGGGGCTCGGAGTGCGCCGTTGTCCACATGCGGGGCCGGGCCGGCGCGAAGGTCTCGGCCCCGCAGATGAGGGGCGCGCCGGGTCCGGGTTCAAGGTCCCCCGCGAACGATATCTGCGGGGGCGCGGGGCCGCCCGCATGGGCGGCGGAACGCGCGGGGCCGCGACAGGGCGGCCCGGACCGGGTTGCGCCCGGCGGGCGGGCGCGCGATGCCCCGGCGCGCATTACCCCCGGAGGCCCACCCATGGACTGGTCCGCGATCCGCGCCCTGCTCGACGGCCCCGACATCGTGCGCGAGCTGATCACGCTGTTCGTGGTGATCGACCCGGTGGGGACGATCCCGGTGTTCCTCTACGCGGCCGCCTCGGTGCCCGCGGCGCTGCACCGGCGGCTGGCGATCCGCGCGGTGGCCATCGCGGCGGGCGTGCTGCTGGCGTTCCTGATGCTCGGGCAGGTGGTGCTGGAGACGCTGGGTCTGCGGCTCGGCTCGTTCCAGATCGCGGGCGGGATCGTGCTGTTCCTGTTCGCGCTGTCGATGATCTTCGGCGACTCGAAGCCCGAGCAGGAGATCGAGCAGGCGGGGCGCGACCACATGGCGGGCGCGGTGTTCCCGCTGGCGATGCCCTCGATCGCCTCGCCCGGGGCGATGCTGACGATCGTCGTGCTGACCAACAACAGCAGCAACTCGGTGCCGGAGCAGGCGGTGACGGCGGTGCTCCTGCTCGCCGTGCTGGCGTTCACGCTGATGCTGCTGCTCCTCGCGGGGCGGATCGTGCGCGTGATCGGCCCCACGGGGGCGAGCGTGATCAGCCGCGTGATGGGCATCGTGCTGGCGACCATCGCCGTGGACGCGGTGATCGGGGGGCTGGATGCCCTGGGCGTGGTGGACCCCGCGCCGGCGCCCGAGGGCTCGGCGCTGGGGGCGCCGGCGGACTAGAGCCGAAGGCGCGCGGGGAGCGATCACGGACCCGTTGACAGGCCCGGTGCACCTGCCTATCTCGCGATCGTTGTCACTCGCCCCCGGTGAGTGCCAAGCCCCACAACCGCAGAGAAGGAGAGGCCCCGATGGCTTTCACCCCGCTCCACGACCGCGTGCTGGTCCGCCGCATCGAATCCGAGGACAAGACCAAGGGCGGTCTCATCATTCCCGACAGCGCCAAGGAAAAGCCCGCCGAGGGCGAGATCATCGCCGTGGGCGAGGGCGCTCGCAAGGACTCGGGCGAGCTGATCGCCCCCGCCGTGAAGGCCGGCGACCGCGTGCTGTTCGGCAAGTGGTCGGGCACCGAGGTCCAGATCGACGGCGAGGAGATGCTGATCATGAAGGAATCGGACATCCTGGGCATCATCGGCGACACCGCCGCCGCCGCCGCCGCCTGATCACCCGTCTTCCGTGACGCGGCCGGGCATCCGGCCCGCCGCGACCCCACCCCAATCCAAGGAGAATCCTCATGGCCGCCAAGGACGTGAAATTCGACTCCGACGCCCGCAACAAGATGCTCAAGGGCGTCAACACCCTCGCCAACGCCGTCCGCGTGACGCTGGGCCCCAAGGGCCGCAACGTCGTGCTGGACAAGTCGTTCGGCGCGCCCCGGATCACCAAGGACGGCGTCTCCGTCGCCAAGGAGATCGAGCTCGAGGACAAGTTCGAGAACATGGGCGCGCAGATGGTCAAGGAAGTGGCCCAGCGCACCAACGACGAGGCGGGTGACGGCACCACCACCGCCACCGTGCTGGCCCAGGCCATCGTGACCGAGGGCGCCAAGTCGGTCGCCGCCGGCATGAACCCCATGGACCTCAAGCGCGGCATCGACCTCGCGGTCGCCAAGGTCGTGGAGCAGATCCGCGCCATGGCCCGCGACGTGACCGACTCCGATGAGGTCGCCCAGGTCGGCACCATCTCCGCCAACGGCGAGGCCGAGATCGGCCGCCAGATCGCCGATGCCATGCAGAAGGTCGGCAACGACGGCGTCATCACCGTCGAGGAGAACAAGGGCCTCGAGACCGAGACCGAGGTGGTCGAGGGCATGCAGTTCGACCGCGGCTACCTGTCGCCCTACTTCGTGACCAACGCCGACAAGATGACCGCCGAGCTCGAGGACTGCATGATCCTCCTGCACGAGAAGAAGCTCTCGTCGCTCCAGCCGATGGTGCCGCTCCTCGAGTCCGTGATCCAGTCGCAGAAGCCGCTGCTGATCATCGCCGAGGACGTGGAAGGCGAGGCGCTCGCCACGCTGGTGGTCAACAAGCTGCGCGGCGGCCTGAAGATCGCCGCCGTGAAGGCCCCCGGCTTCGGCGACCGCCGCAAGGCCATGCTGCAGGACCTCGCGATCCTGACCGGCGGCCAGGTGATCTCGGAAGACCTCGGCATGAAGCTCGAGAACGTGACCATGGACATGCTGGGCACCGCCAAGCGCGTCTCGATCACGAAGGACGAGACCACCGTGGTCGACGGGCACGGCGACAAGGCCGAGATCGAGGCCCGCGTCTCCCAGATCCGCCAGCAGATCGAGGAGACCACCTCGGACTACGACCGCGAGAAGCTCCAGGAGCGCGTGGCCAAGCTCGCGGGCGGCGTCGCCGTCATCCGCGTGGGCGGCATGACCGAGGTCGAGGTCAAGGAGCGCAAGGACCGCGTGGATGATGCCCTCAACGCGACCCGCGCGGCCGTGCAGGAAGGCGTGGTCGTCGGTGGCGGCGTGGCGCTGGTCCAGGCCGGCAAGGCGCTGGAAGGTCTGACGGGCGCGAACCCGGACCAGAACGCCGGCATCACCATCGTGCGCAAGGCCATCGAGGCGCCGCTGCGCCAGATCGCCGAGAACGCGGGCGTGGACGGTGCGGTCGTGGCCGGCAAGGTGCGCGAGTCGAACGATCCGGCCTTCGGCTTCAACGCCCAGACCGAGGAGTACGGCGACCTGTTCAAGTTCGGCGTGATCGACCCGGCGAAGGTCGTCCGCACCGCTCTGGAGGACGCCGCGTCCATCGCCGGCCTGCTGATCACCACCGAGGCGATGGTGGCCGACAAGCCCGAGAAGCACGGCTCGAACGCCGGCGGCGGCATGCCCGACATGGGCGGCATGGGCGGCATGATGTAAGGCAGCCCGCCTTCGCACTTCGGAAAGGGCCCCCTCGCGGGGCCCTTTCTGCGTTTGGGGGGACGGTGGGGAACGGCTCGGCAGGTCCCCGCCCACGGGCCGCGCACCATCCCGCCGGCGCCCGATCCGGGCGGGAACCCGGCCCCCGGGGGCCTGCGTTTTCCCTGCACGATCAACGACTAGGGAGATCGACATGACACATGACCCCAAGAACCTCGTCGCCGCGGGCGACGTCGCGGGGACGGCTGTGTTCGGCGCCGGCGACGAGCGCGTGGGCACCATCGACCGCGTGATGATCGACAAGAAGTCGGGCAAAGTCGCCTACGCCGTTATGTCGTTCGGCGGCGTGCTCGGGATCGGGGGCTCGGAGCGCCCGGTGCCGTGGGACACGCTGGACTACGACACCTCGCTGGGCGGCTTCCGCACCCGCATCACGCCCGAGCAGCTGGAGGCGGCGCCGAAGGCCGAGACCGGCTGGGAGGCGGACCGCGACTGGCACGAGCGCACCCACAGCGCGTACGGGACGACGCCCTACTACCTCTGACGGAGGGGGCGGAGCGATCCGGCGGGGCCCTTCGGGGCCCCGCTTGCGTTCGGGGGGAGGGGCGATCGTGCCTGGGGCGATGGACGAGCGTGGCGCCGCGTATGGGACGTGGGTGCGAGGGCGCTTCGGGGGCTTCGTTGCTCTGCATCGCCCGCGCTGGTGCGCGGGCGTTCGCGGCTTTGGATCGGTCCACTGGACCGATCCATCCCGGTGACCGCCGGAGGCGGTCTCCGGGATCAGCCGCTCACCTGTTCCCTCAATATGGCCGAGGTCAGCGAGATCATCAGGTAGAGGCCCGAGAAGATCAGGAAGGCCAGCACGGTGTTCTCGAACACGCGCGGATAGGTCGGCGTGTCGGGCGGCACCGGGGGCACGGGGGTGGAGAGGTAGCGCACCTGTCGGTTGGCCTCGATGCGGGCGGTCTCCATCTGGGTGGCGGCCTGCTGGAGCAGGAGTTGCCGGGTCTGCAGGTCCATCTGCGCGACCCCCAGCTCGGCGGTGACGCGGGCGAGGTTGGAGGCGTCGGCGCCGCCGCTGTCGGTCAGCCCCTGGCGCAGGCCCGCCAGCTCGGATTCGAGCTGGGCGATGCGGCTTTCGGCGACCTGCACGCGGGTGCCGTTGGGCCGGCGGTTGGCGAGCAGGGCCTCGAGGCCCAGCCGCTCCTCGCGCAGCGCGGTCTCGATGGCGCTGATCTGGCCGTAGACGTTGCCCAGCTCGCTCTCGGCGCTCACCACGCCGAGCTGCTCCTGCAATGCCACCACGCGGTTCTGCGCGGCGAGCATCTTGGCCTCGGCGTCCTCGTAGCTCTCGCGGGCGCCGTCCATCTGGTCGTCGCGCTTGCGCGCCGTCAGCTGGTCCACCTGCTCCTCGGCGTAGTCGATCAGCGCGCGGCTGAAGCTGGCCGAGACGGCCGGGTCGGCGGCGGCGACCTCCATGCGCACGAGCCCCTCGGTGGGGTCGTAGCCGATGTCGACCATGCGCTTGTAGAGGGCGTAGGCCTCGTCCTGGGTGGCGTCCGGGTCGAGGCGGTTGAGCGGGTCGATGCCGGGCGCCGAGAAGTGGGCACGGAAGTCCTGGTCGGCGTCGAGTCGCAGATAGGCGTCGCGCGACAGCAGGTACCCCTGCACGGCGATGCTGTCGGGCTGCGAGGCGAGGCCGGTGCCCGCGAAGAGCCCGCCCCCGGCGGCGGCGCCCGCCGCGTCGGCCTGCTGGATCACGAACTCCGACTTCGTGGCGTACATCGGCGTCGCCACCTCGGCGTAGTAGTAGCCGGCGATCGCGGTGGGCAGCCCCACGAAGAACAGCAGCCGCACCGCGAGCAGGAACACCCGCCGGCGGCGGCGGCGCGCGATGTCGCGCTGGATGAGCACGATCTCGGCGGCGCGGCCGCCCCCGTCGGCGGGGACGGGCGGGCTGCGGGGCGCGGGCGCCGTGCTGGGCAGGGTCTCGCCCGGCTGGGGCACGACCTGGAGCATGTTGGCCCCGCCGAGCGGATCGATGCCCCGCTCGCGCAGGATCGCCACGGCCTCGTGGTCGGAGCCGGCCTTCACGCCGTGCTTCTGGGCAACGCGCCGGGCGATGCGCAGCTGGCGCCCGGTGAGCGCCTCGACGGGGGGCACGTCGGTGGCCGCGGGCACGGCGGGGGGCGGCGCCGCGGCGGCGGGCGCGCGGGAAGCGGGCGGCTCTCCGGCGGCGTTGGCGGGGGGGCCGGGCGCGGCGACGGCGGACAGCGCGGCGGAGGAGGGCGCGAAGCTCTGGTCGGGGCGGGTGCGGAAGGCCCGCGCCCTAGGATGCGTAGTCATAGAGCCTCTGGGCTTCCTCGAGCGTGTCGAAGTGGTGGAGGCGCCCGTCGCGCAGGACGGCGGCGGTGCGGGCGAAGCGTTCGAGCACCTCGGGCTTGTGGGACACGATCACCACCGTGGCGCGCTGGAGCCGCTCCTGCAGGAGGGAGCCGGCCTTGCGGTTGAACTCGGCGTCCGTGGTGGAGGGCATGCCCTCGTCGATGAGGTAGTAGTCGAAGTCGAGCGCGAGCAGCAGCGCGAAGCTCAGGCGCGCGCGCATGCCCTGGCTGTAGGTGCCGACGGCGCGGTCGAAGTACTCCTCGATGCCGCAGAGCCAGCGGCAGAACGCCTCCACGTAGTCGGGATCGAGGCCGTAGAGCTGGGCGATGTAGCGCACGTTCTCGGTGGCGGTCTGCTTCGAGGAGACGCCGCCCATGAAGCCCAGCGGGAACGAGACGCGCGCGGAGCGGGTGACGGTGCCCTCGTCGGGCTTCTCGAGGCCGGCCATCATGTTGACGATCGTGGTCTTGCCGGTGCCGTTGGGCGCGAGGATGCCCATGGAGCGCCCCGGCTCGACGCGGAAGGACGCCCCCTCCAGGATCACCTTGCGCCGCTGGCCGGTCCAGAAGGACTTGGAGACGTTGTTGAACTCGATCATCTCGCTCTGCGGCCCCCCCTTCTCGACACGACCCGGCCGCGCATAGCGATACGCTAGCCGTCGGGACCTGATAATCCCTTAATGTGTCACGATTACGGGGTCGCGCGGGCGTCGGTGGCCCTAGCGGGGCCTTCGCCGCACCCCCGCGAGGCGGCCCGCCACGACCGCGATCCCCGCCGCCGCGAAGCTCAGCAGCGCCCCCATCTTGCTCGCGTCCTGCACCGCGCCCGGCTCGAAGGCCACGGCGGCGATGAAGAGCGAAACCGTGAAGCCGATCGCCGCCACGCAGCCGACCACCGCGAGGTCCGCCATGCGCATCCCCGGCGGCAGCCCGAGGCGCAGCACGCGGGCGCCGACGTAGCCGAACAGGAGGATGCCGACCGGCTTGCCCAAGAGCAGGCCCGCCAGCACCAGCGCCGTGGGCGCCGAGACGGCCGACAGCTCCACGCCGGCGTTCAGGAGGCCGAAGAAGAACAGGATCACCTCCACGGGATGCTTCAGGAGGTGCTGGGCGTGGTTCAGGAGGTCGGTGAGGTACTGCTCGGCCTCGGCGAAGATGCCGAAGGCGCGGTCGGCGTGGGGCAGGGTGGGCACGATCGGCAGGAGGCCGAGCGCGGGGTGCAGGCCCGACTGCGCGAAGCCGTACCACGACAGCGCGCCCGCGAGCGCGTAGGGCCAGACGCCGAGGTGCTGGCGCACCCAGGTGGCACGCGGGCGCATGGGGTCGGCACGGTCCAGGTGCCGCGGCAGCCAGTTGGCGAGGGCGTAGACCGCGAGCGCGGCGCCGAGGGACACGAGCAGCCAGCCGGGCGCGAGCGCGCCGGTGGGGTAGAACACGGCCAGGATCACCAGCCCCGCGGCGTCGTCCGCGATGGCGAGCAGCAGCAGGAAGCGCACCGCGGGGTGGCCCGCGCCGAACACCACGCGGCCCACAAGGTAGGAGAAGGCGATGTCGGTGGCGGTGGGGATCGCCCAGCCGTTGGCCACCGCGTCGAACGTGTCCGACCCTAGCACGGCCGCCAGCCCGAGGAACACCGCCGCCGGCCCGATCATGCCGCCCGCGGTGGCGCAGAGCGGCGTCGCGGCGCGGCGGCCGCGCAGCGAGCCGCGCTCCAGGATCACCGCCTCCCAGACCTCCTTGGCGGCGACCGAGAAGAAGAAGGCCATGAGGACGTCGTTCACGAGGTAGTGGAAGGTCAGCACCCGCGCCGTCTCGGCGTGGCCGAACGCTTCGGCATCCTCGCCCAGCGCGCGCAGCCACCGCTCCATGGTCACGCCCACGTGGTCGTTGAACCACAGGGGGTACTCCACCACCGCGTGGTAGCCGCGGGGGTCGAGGTTCGCCCAGACCAGGGCGATCACGGCGCCGGCGACCAGGAGGAGGGAGTAGTTGGTGACGAAGTTCCAGACGCGGTACATGGGACCTCCGGCGCACGACTCCGGCGCCCCCTACGGCAAGGGGCCATACGGGGCAACGGCTGCCGGGGGCGGACGCGCGGGCGGCGGCGGGGCTTGCGCAGGGCGGCGGGGGCGGTATCCCGGTAGCGGTACCAATGGGAGGAACCGCCGCCATGAAGCCCCACACCGAAGTCTCGCCGAACACCTGGGCGTTCCTCCGAGATCCCATGATCAAGCCGACCGGCTTCCGCGAGTACGACGCGCGCTGGAAGTACCCCGAGGAGATCAACCTGCCGGGCGTCACGGCGCTGGGGCTGGGGCTGGGCACCCAGATGCGCCTCCGGGGCATCGAGCCGCGCATCGCGGTGGGCAACGACTACCGGGACTACAGCCTCGCCATCAAGAACGCGCTGATCCTCGGGCTGGTGCAGGCGGGCATCCACGTGCAGGACATCGGGCCAGCCGTGTCGCCGATGGCGTACTTCGCGCAGTTCCACCTCGACGCGCCCGCGGTCGCCATGGTGACCGCCTCGCACAACCCCAACGGCTGGACCGGCGTGAAGATGGGCTTCGAGCGCCCGCTGACCCACGGCCCCGACGAGATGAGCGAGCTGCGCGACATCGTGCTCGAGGGCCGCGGCGAGGCCCACGAGGGGGGCAAGTGGGAGTTCGTGGACGGCGTGAAGGAGGCGTACCTCGACGACCTCGTGGGCGACTTCCGGATGAGCCGCAAGCTCAAGGTCGTCTGCGCCACCGGCAACGGCTCGTCCTCGGCCTTCGCGCCCGAGGTGCTGGAGCGGATCGGCGTGGAGGTCGTGCCCTCGCACAACCGGCTCGACTACACCTTCCCGAACTACAACCCGAACCCCGAAGACATGAAGATGCTGCACGACATGGCCGACTCCGTGCGGGCCTCGGGCGCCGACCTCGCCCTGGGCTTCGACGGCGACGGCGACCGCTGCGGCGTGGTGGACGACGAGGGCGAGGAGATCTTCGCCGACATCGTGGGCGTGATCATGGCCCGCGACCTCTCGGCGATCCACGAGAACGCCACCTTCGTGGCCGACGTGAAGTCCACGGGCCTCTTCGCGTCCGACCCGGTGCTGAAGGCGAACGGCGCCAAGGCCGACTACTGGAAGACCGGCCACAGCCACATGAAGCGCCGCGTCCACGAGATCGGGGCGCTCGCGGGCTTCGAGAAGTCGGGCCACTACTTCCTGGCCGAGCCCATCGGCCGCGGCTACGACGACGGCCAGCGCGTCGCCGTGGAGATCTGCAAGCTGCTCGACCGCAACCCCGACAAGTCCATGTCGGACCTGCGGAAGGCCCTGCCCACGGTCTACAACACGCCGACCCTCTCGCCCCACTGCCCGGACACCGAGAAGTACGACACGCTGCAGCGCATCGTGGACCGGCTGGTGCCCATGAAGGGCGAGGGCTCGCTCGGCGGCCAGCGGATCGTGGACGTGGTGACCGTGAACGGGGCGCGCGTGATGCTGGAGAACGGCGGCTGGGGGCTGGTGCGGGCCTCGTCGAACACGCCGAACCTCGTGGTGGTGTGCGAGTCGCCGGAGTCGAAGGACGAGCTGCGGGCGATCTTCGAGGACCTCGACAAGATCATCCGGGTGGAGCCGAACGTCGGGGAGTACGACCAGACGTTCTGAGGGTTGCGAGGGCCGGGGGCTCTGCCCGCGTCCACTGGTCCTCGGACCAGTGGCGGACCAGCGGACGCCCCCCGAGGTTTTTATGGCAAGATGAGAGAGTGCTCGTTGTCCGCCGTGCGCTAGGTCGGTCGGAATGATGCGCTTCCTTCTCGTCCTGCTCCTCCTCGCCCTCCCCGCCTTCGCGCAGGAGGCCGAGGCGCCGCCGTCGCAGCCTTCGGGGGCCATCTCCGTGGAGGAGGCGGGCGGGGGCGACGCCGCCATCGCACGGCGCATTCGCGGCATCCTGGGCGAGCTGGACGGCTTCGAGGGCGTCACCGTTGAGGCCGCCGAGGGCATCGTGACCTTCCGCGGCGAGGTGCTCTCGCCCGAGGCCGTCGACCGGCTGGGCGAGATCGCCGCGCGCGTCGAGGGCGTGGTCGCCGTCGAGAACGAGGTCACCGAGAACACCGAGGTCGCCCGCCGCCTCGACCCCGTGGTGGACCGCTTCCGGGCCCGCGCGGCGCAGGTGGTCGCCTACCTGCCGCTCGTCGCGGTCGCCGCCGCGGTGGGCCTCGCGGTGGCGGGCGCGGGCTGGGCGCTGGCGGCGTGGGACCGGCCCTGGGCGCGGCTGGCGCCGAACGGGTTCATCGCCCAGATCTACCGCGCGCTGCTGCGACTCGTGTTCGCGGGGGTCGGCATCGTGGTGGCGCTCGACATCCTGGATGCGACCTGGGTGCTGACGGGCCTCCTCGGGGCGGCGGGCATCGTGGGGTTGGCCGTGGGCTTCGCGGTGCAGGACACGGTCGAGAACTTCATCGCCTCGGTGATGCTCTCCTTGCGCCAGCCGTTCCGCCCCAACGACATCGTGGAGATCGAGGGCAGCCTCGGGACGGTGATCCGCCTGACCAGCCGCGCCACGATCCTGCTCGATCCCGACGGCAACCACCTGCGCCTGCCCAACAGCACCGTCTTCAAGGCCCGCATCCTGAACTACACCCGCAACGCCGAGCGGCGCTTCGGCTTCATGGTGGGCGTCGACCCCGAGGCCGACATCGCCGAGGCGCGCGAGATCGGGCTGCGGGTGCTGCGCGGGCTACCCTTCGTGCTGGAGGCGCCGCCGCCGCGGGTGTGGATCAAGGACGTGGGCGCCTCGACCGTGGACATGGAGTTCTTCGCCTGGCTCGACCAGACCCGCGCCGAGTTCCCGGTAGCCCGCTCCGAGGCGATCCGGCTGGTGCTGGCGGCCCTCGGCGAGGCGGACATCGGCGTGCCCGAGCCGACCTACCGCATCAACGTGGCCGGCGGCGGCCTGCCGGTGATCGACCTGCCCGACCGCCGGGGACGGCCCGAAGGGCTGACGGCGACGGAAGGCGAGGAGGCGGCGCCGGCGGCCCCGGTCGCCGCCGCACCCGCCCCGGTGGCGCCGGACCGGACGCTGGACACGATGGTGCGCGAGGAGCGGGCGGCGAAAGGCGAGCGCGACCTGCTGAGCACGGCGGCACCGGAGGAGTAGGCGGCGGGCGGAGGCCCCGGCTTAGGGTCGGGGCATGACGGTCTCATCGGGCAGTGGCGGTGAAACGGCGTCCTACCGCGCGGGCAGCCCCTCGCCCCACCGACGCTCCAGCGCCTCGATTGCCGCGATGCGCTCGTCCGACTTGGGGTGGCTCATGAACCAGGCCGGCACGCCCTGCCCACCGGCCCCCGTCATCGCCCCCAGCTTCCGGAACAGCGACTTCTGCGCCGCCGTGCCGATGCCCGCGCGGGTCAGGAGGGCGGCCGCATAGGCGTCGGCCTCGTACTCGTCCTGCCGCGACAGGCGCGCGGCCACGAGCGAAGCGAGCGCGTTGGCGATGGCGACCCCGGCGAAGGGCACGATGCGCCCCAAGACGCCCGCCAGCGCCACGCGGATCGCGTTCTGGCCCGAGAAGTCCACCATGCGCCGCCGCGCGTGACCCAGCGCCACGTGGCCAAGCTCGTGGGCGATCACCGAGGCCATCTCTTCGCTCGTGACTTCGCCGGCGCGGAACTTCCGCAGGAACCCCTTGGTGATGAAGATGCGCCCGTCGGGGGCGGCGAGGCCGTTCACCGGCTCCACGTCGTAGAGGTGGACGGGGATGCGCTCCACCTCCAGCACCGCGGCCATGCGGGCGAGCTGGTGCTCCAGCAGCGGGTCCGCGAGGGGCTTCGAGCGCGCGTCCATCTCGCGCCGGAGGCGCCACGCGGAGAAGAACCACATGACCACGCCGTAGAGGACGGCGAGCAGGAGGGCGGGGGTCTTGATCATGCCTCCGATATGGGGGGCGCGGGGGCGCGCGTCCACGGGGGTGCGGCGGAACGTTCCGGGCGGGCGGGGGCTTGGGAAGGCAGGAGACGCCCATGCCAGACCTCGCCGACCTCGCCGCCACCTTCGTCGATGCCGCCGTGCTTGTGGTGCTGATGGTGGTGTTCGTGCGCCTCGCGGGGCTGCGGGCCTTCTCGAAGATGTCGAGCTACGACTTCGCGGTTACGGTGGCCTTCGGCTCGATGCTGGCCTCGGCGATCTTCACCGAAGGGCTGACGTTGGTGAAGGGCGCGGTGGCGCTGGGCTCGCTGTTCCTGGTGCAGTGGGTGTTCGGTCTGGTGCGCTCGCGCTCGCAGGCCGTGCAGGGCGCGGCCGACAACCGGCCCGTGATCCTGATGCGCGACGGCGTGCTCGACCGCGAGGCGCTGCGGCAGACGCGCGTGACCGAGTCCGAGGTGCAGGCCAAACTGCGCGAGGCCAATGCGCTGGACCTGTCGAAGGTGCGCGCCGTGGTGCTGGAGACCACGGGCGACGTGAGCGTGCTGCACGGCGAGCGCGTCGACCCCTGGCTGCTGGAGAACGTGCGCGAGGCGAGCGCGCCCTAGGTCAGCAGCTTCATGCCGTCGGTCAGCCCTTCGAGCGTCATGGGCACCATGCGGTCCTCGAAGGCGTCGCGGATCATGGCGATGCTCTGGGTGTAGTCCCAGTGCCCGCGCGGCACGGGGTTGATCCAGAGCGTTCGCGGCCAGCGCTCGCGCACGCGCTCCAGCCAGACGCGGCCCGGCTCCTCGTTCCAGTGCTCGTTGGCGCCGCCGGGATAGGCGATCTCGTAAGGGCTCATCGAGGCGTCGCCCACGAAGATGCAGCGGTAGTCGGGGCCGTAGGTGTTGAGGATCTCGCGCGTGGGCACCACCGCGTCCCAGCGGCGGCGGTTGTCGCGCCAGACGCCCTCGTAGAGGCAGTTGTGGAAGTAGAAGTGGTGGAGCGTGCGGAACTCGGAGCGGGCGGCCGAGAACAGCTCCTCGACCACCTTCACGTGCGGGTCCATGGAGCCGCCCACGTCGAGGAACAGGAGCACCTTCACGTTGTTGCGCCGCTCGGGGCGGGTCTGGACGTCAAGGTAGCCGTTGCGAGCCGTGGAGCGGATGGTGGCGCCTAGGTCCAGCTCGTCGGGGGCGCCCTCGCGGGCCCAGGCGCGCAGTCGCTTGAGGGCGACCTTGATGGTGCGGGTGCCCAGCTCGCGCTCGCCGTCGTAGTCGCGGAACTCGCGGCGGTCCCAGACCTTCACGGCCCGCTGGTGGCGCGAGCCGTCCTGACCGATGCGCACGCCCTCGGGGTTGTAGCCATAGGCGCCGAAGGGCGAGGTGCCGGCAGTCCCGATCCATTTGGAGCCGCCCTGGTGGCGGCCTTGCTGTTCCCTGAGCCGCTCGCGCAGGGTCTCCATAAGCTTCTCGAAGCCGCCCGCGGCGCGCACCTCGGCCATCTCCTCGGGGGTGAGGTGCTTCTCGGCTTGGCGCTCCAGCCAGTCGGCGGGCAGGTCGAGCCGCTCCAGCACCTCCTGGGGGGTCACGTCCGCCAGCCCGCCGAACTGCGCGGCGAAGGTGCGGTCGAAGCGGTCGATGTGGCGCTCGTCCTTCACCAAGGCGGCGCGGGCGAGGTGGTAGAAGCCGTCGGCGTCGTAGATCACGACGCCCGCGGCGAGGGCGTCGAGCCAGGTGAGGTGCTCGCGCAGGCTGACGGGGACGCCGGCGGCGCGCAGGGCCTCGAAGAAGCCGAGGAACACCGCCCTAGCTCCGCAGGATCACGATGAGCGCGAGGAAGCCGAGGAGGCCGCCGAGCAGGGCCCAGACGGCGGCCCACTGGGCGATGTCGAAGCCGGTGCCTTTGCGGCGGCGGGCGACGAGGGCGCCGAGCAGGGCCCCGAGGGCGGCGGTGATGAGGGGAAGGAGCATGGGCCGGAGTTACGCGCCCGGCGCCAGCCCCGCAACCTCGGCGGCGCGCACCGCGAGCATCGGATCGCCCCAGGCGTAGCGGCCCCAGGCCATGCCCTCGCGGCGGACCTGCGCGGCATCCTCGGCGTCGCCCGTGGCCGCCACGGCCTCGGCGCGGATCAGGAGGAGCGTGGAGAGCAGCACCGCGTTCTGCGCGTCTGCGGCGGCGGGAATGGCGCGGTCCACGAGGCGCAGCGCGGTCTCGGGATCGCCCGAGGACACCGCGAAGGCGCCGAGCTGAAGGGCCACCTGCGCGCCGTGCAGCTCGCTGCCGCCGGCGGCGCGGTAGCCCTCGGCCGCCTCCAGGAAGGCGCCGATGGCGACGCCGCCGTCGACGGGGAGGGCGGCCCGGCCCAGGGCCAGCAGCGAGAAGGCGGCGCGCTCGTCGCGCCAGCCGGCGGCGCGCGAGAGGCTCACCGCGCGCTCGGCGTCGCGCAGGCGCACGCGGGCCTCGGCGCGGGGCGCGAGGGCGCCGCGGATCGCCTCGGTCCACGCAGGGGACGAGCGGCGCACGGCGCCGGTGTCGGGGATGCCGCCCCGCGGGTTGATGCGCGCGAGCACGTCCGGCAGGCGGCGGGCCACCTCGGCGGGGCTCATGCCGGAGCGCAGCGCGGGGTCGTAGGTGGCGCGCAGGATCGTCATGTCGCGGTCGGTGAGGACCACGTGGACGTTGTCGTCGTTGAAGACGGAATGGGGCAGCCGGTAGAGGTCGTTCAGCGGCCCGAGCGCTTGCGCCACCTCCTCGTGGAGGCAGTCGCGCACCTCCTGGGGGCTGACGTCCTCGGGCAGGAACACCGAGGCGCGGCGGCGGGTCCTGAGGGTGGTCCAGTCGAGGGTGCCGCCGAAGCGCTTGGCGAGGTAGTCGCGCCATCCGGTGACGCGGGGCACTACGAAGCAGGCGGCGCCGGGCACGTAGCGCTGCAGCGTCTCGCGGGGCAGGGCGGAGACGGTGATCGAGGGGGCCTCGCCGGCCGCGGCGCGGCTGATGTCGATACGGGCCTCGCGGCGCAGGCGGGCGATCAGGTCGTCGAGGTCGGCGGAGAGGGTCACGGGCGGCTCGGCGTCGCCCACCTTCTCGATGCCCACGGTGACGGGGCCCTCGAAGCGGGTGAAGACGGGGATCGTGCGGCCGGTCTCGAGCGCGAAGCTCAGCTCCATGAAGTCGCGGGCGACCTGGGCGTTCGGGACAGCCGGGGTGGGCGCGGGCGCGCCCTCGAAGCGGCGGATGTCGGGCAGCGCGGCCGCGGGCAGCGCGCGCTGCACCGCCGGCGGCTCGACCGGCATGCAGGAGGCGAGAACCGTGGCGGCCAGCGCGAGGGCTCGGATCACGCCGACCTCTGGTACTTCACGAACTCGGTGCGCTCGGCCACGCGGTCGTAGAGCGCGCGCGCCGGGTTGCCGCACTGGGTGAGCCAGTAGACCGATGCGGCGCCGCGGCGGTCCGCGTCCTCGTAGGCGGCGGCGATCAGCCGAGACGCCACGCCGCGCCCGCGCTCGCGGGGGGCGACGTAGAGATCCTGCAGGTAGATCACCCCGCCCGGGTTCCACATGTGCGGGTGCCAGACCCAGTGGGCCAGCCCGATCACGCGGCCGCGCGAGAGGGCGAGGCGTCCCGCGAAGCTATGGGGATCGTCGGAGAGGAGCTGCGCGAAGGCGGCGTCGTAGGCCGTCCGGTCGCGTGCGGTTCCGTAGAAGACGAGGTAGTCGCGCCAGAGCGCGGCCCACGCCTCCCGGTCGGCGGGTTCGACCGCCTTCAGGGTGATGTCCATTGTCTGCCTCAAACTGCCCACGGCTCCGGTTTGCCCGGATGCTCGTTAATTCAGCGTGTACCCACAATGAGGCAGGAATGTGGCAGGCGGTGTTCCGCCGTCGCGGCACCCTACTCCGCGGCGACCCGGAAGCCGCGGGCGATCTGGTCCGAGGGGCTCACGGGATACTCGCCCGAGAAGCACGCATCGCAGTACTGGGGCGCGTCGGGGTTCCGGCCCTTCGCCTCGCCCACGGCGCGGTAGAGTCCGTCGAGGGAGATGAAGCGCAGGGAGTCGACGCCCAGGTGCCGGCGCATCTCCTCCTCGCTCATCGTGGCGGCGAGCAGCTTCTCGCGCTGGGGCGTGTCGACGCCGTAGAAGCAGGGCCAGGCCGTGGGCGGGGAGGCGATGCGGAAGTGCACGGCGGCGGCGCCGGCATCGAGGATCATCTCCTTGATCTTGCGCGAGGTCGTGCCGCGCACCACGCTGTCGTCCACCAGCACCACGCGCTTGCCGCGGATGAGGGCGCGGTTCACGTTGAGCTTCAGGCGCACGCCCATGTTGCGGATCTGCTCGGTGGGCTCGATGAAGGTGCGGCCCACGTACTGGTTGCGGATGATCCCCATGGCGTAGGGGATGCCCGACTCCAGCGAGTAGCCGATCGCCGCCGGGGTCCCCGAGTCGGGCACGGGGCAGACGAGGTCGGCCTCCACGGGGGCCTCCTTGGCCAGCTCGCGGCCGATCGCCTCACGGGTCTCGTAGACCGAGCGGCCTCCGAGGATCGAGTCGGGGCGCGAGAAGTAGACGTGCTCGAAGATGCAGAAGCGCGGGCGGCGCTGCTCGAAGGGGCGGTGCGAGATCAGCGCGCCTTCCTTGGTGATCACCACCATCTCGCCCGGCTCCACCTCGCGCAGGAACTCCGCGCCGATGATGTCGAGGGCGCAGGTCTCGGAGGCGAGCGCGTAGCCGGTCTCGCCGATGCGGCCCAGCACTAGGGGGCGCACGCCCAGGGGATCGCGGCAGCCGATCAGCTTGGTGCGGGTCATGGCCACGATCGAGAAGGCTCCTTCCACGCGGCGCAGGGCGTCCTTCATCCGCTCGGGGATGTTGGGGCCCATGGAGCGCGCCATGAGGTGGATGATGCACTCCGAGTCGCTGCTGGACTGGAAGATCGAGCCGCGCCCGATCAGATCCTTCCGCAGCGCCTCTGCGTTCACGATGTTGCCGTTGTGGGCGACCGCGGCGCCGCCCATGGCGAACTCGCCGAAGAAGGGCTGGACCTCGCGGATCGCGGTGCCGCCCTTGCTGCCCGAAGTGGCGTAGCGGACGTGGCCGATGCCGACGTCCCCGGGCAGGGTGTCCATGACGTCCTGCGAGGTGAAGGTGTCGCGCACGTAGCCGAAGCGGCGGGCGAAGTTGAAGCCGCGCTCGGGGTCGTGGACGACGATGCCGCCCGCCTCCTGGCCCCGGTGCTGGAGGGCGTGGAGGCCGAGGGCCACGAGGGGCGCGGCCTCGCCGGCGCCGATCGCGCCGAACACGCCGCACTCCTCGTGCAGCGTGTCGCCGTCGAGCGCGTCGAGCGGGTTCGACCGCCAGAGGGGTTCGGTCTCGGACATGGGCAGGGGTTCCCGTGGCTTGGGTCGCTCCCCCATAGGGGGTGCGGCGCCCGGTGTCACGGGGCGGGGATCACGTGTCCGTGGCGGGCGTGACGCACTCGCCCACGAGGCTCTCGTAGCGCACGAGGATCCAGCCCGGCGCGTCCTCGGGGATCTGGTCCTCGATGCCGTCGCGCATGCGGGCGAAGATCACGGCGGAGCGGCTGTTGGTGATCTCGGGGATGCCCTCGTCGACCACCACGCGGTCGTAGACCACGAAGCCCACCGCCACGAGCAGCACGCCGCGCAGCACGCCGAACAGGAAGCCGAGGCCCTGGTCCACCGGCCCGAGGGCCGAGTGGCGCACGGCCGAGCTGAGGAGCGGCGTGAAGAAGCTGAACGCCACGAGGCTGAGCGCGAACACCACCGCGAAGGCGGCGAGCACGGCCAGCTCGCAGGATCCGGCGAGGGTGTCGCCGATCACGGGCAGCTCCTTCACCAGCGGCTCGAACGGGCCGGCGAAGGTGAAGGCGAGGATCGCGGCGCCGATCCAGCCGACGATGGCCATGGCCTCGCGCACGAGCCCGCGGCTGTAGGCGAGGATCGCGGAAACGAGGATGACGCCCGCGACCACCGCGTCGACGATCGTGAAGCCGTCCATGTCGTGCCGCCCTTCCGGTTGCCTGCCCCGCGGGACCCCTCACGCGGCGCCGAACACCTCGCCCACGAGCGTGGCGACGTCCCCGAGTTGCCGCGAGGACACCCCCGCCCCGTCGCCCGGCTTGGTGCCCCGGGGAACGATCGCGGCGGTGAAACCAAGTTTCGCCGCCTCCTTCAAGCGGTTTTCGGACTGGGTCACGGGGCGCAGCGCGCCCGACAGGGACAGCTCGCCGAACACCACCGTCTCGCGCGGAAGCGCGGCGTCCTCGCGAGCGGACAGCAGCGCGCAGGCCACGGCGAGGTCGGCCGCCGGCTCGCCCACGCGGATGCCGCCCGCGACGTTGAGGTAGACGTCGAGCCCCGCGAAGCCGATGCCGGTGCGCGCCTCGAGGACGGCGAGCACCATGGCGAGGCGGCCGCCGTCCCAGCCCACCACGGCGCGGCGCGGCTGGGAGTGGGGCGAGGGCGCCACGAGGGCCTGGATCTCGACCAGGAGGGGGCGCGTGCCCTCCAGCCCCGCGAACACAACCGAGCCGGGGGCGGGGGTGTCGCGCTCGCCCAGGAACAGGGCCGAGGGGTTGGCGACCTCGGCCAGCCCGGCGCCGGTCATCTCGAACACGCCGATCTCGTCGGCGGGGCCGAAGCGGTTCTTGGTGGCGCGCAGGATGCGGAACTGGTGGCCGCGCTCGCCCTCGAAGTAGAGCACCGTATCGACCATGTGCTCGACGACGCGGGGGCCGGCGATCTGCCCCTCCTTCGTGACGTGGCCCACCAGGATCACCGCGGTGCCGAAGCGCTTGGCGAAGCGCGTCAGCTCGTGGGCGCAGGCGCGCACCTGGCTGACCGAGCCGGGCGCGCTCTCGACGGTATCGACCCACATGGTCTGGATCGAATCGATGATGGCGAGGTCGGGCTTCTCGGCCTCGAGGGTGGTGAGCACGTCGCGCAGGTTGGTCTCGGCCGCGAGCCGCACGCCCGCATCCGCCAGCCCGAGGCGCTGGGCGCGCATCCGCACCTGCGCGGTCGCCTCCTCGCCCGAGACGTAGACCACCGCGTGGCCGGCGCGCGCGAAGCTGGCGGCGCCCTGCAGGAGCAGGGTGGACTTGCCGATGCCCGGATCGCCCCCCACCAGCGTGGCCGAGGCCGGAACGAGGCCGCCGCCGAGCACGCGGTCCAGCTCGGCAATGCCGGAGAAGGTGCGCGGCGGCGGCGCCTCCTCGGTGGCGAGGTCCACGAGCGCCACGCGGCGGCCCTTGGCGGTGCCGAGGGTCTGCTTCGACGGGCCCGCGGACAGCGGCACCTCCTCGCGGATGGAGTTCCACGCCCCGCAGCCGTCGCAGCGCCCGGTCCACTTCTTGTGGACGGCGCCGCAGTCGGAGCAGGCGAACTGGGTGCTGTGCTTGGCCATGTTCCCGATTTGGTCCATCCGCGCGCGCCGCGCAAGACGTGGCGCGCGAAAAGGCCCGGCGCAGGGGCCGGGCCTTTCGGGTCGCGCGGTCGGCCGCGCCTCAGCTGGCGGGCAGCGACTCGGAGTTGCCGGTGCCGTCGCGGCGGGTCGAGGGGCCCATGGCGACCACGTTCTCGGTCTTGCCGTGTCCGGTCAGCTTCATGGCGTCGGTGATCTCGGCGAGGTCCTTCTGCAGGCGCTCGAGCTGCTTCTCGGCGAGGCCCTCCTCGACCGACAGGGCCTGCATCCAGCGCTTGATCTCGTGGACGGTGGCCTGGGCCATGGAGATGCGCTGGCGGTAGTCCTCGATCTCGCCCTGGCGCTGGCGCAGGAAGGAGCGGGCGCGGTCGACCTTCTCGTCGGCATAGACCTCCGCCAGCTCGCGGCTCTCGACGCTCATCTGCGCGGCCAGCTGCAGCACGTCGTGCTCCAGCTCGCCGAGCTCGGGGTGCTGGCGCATCCACTCGATGCGGTCGCGCATGGCGTCGAACTCGCGGGAGAGCTGGAACGTGCCCTCGCGGTCGGCGCGGTGCACGTAGTCGTAGGCGCGCGCCACGTCCTCCATGGAGATGTGGAAGTCGCGGTTGGTCAGCTCCAGCCGGCGGACGCGGGCGTTCGACGGCAGGAAGCCGGCGAGGATCAGCAGCAGGGCGGTGAAGCCGATCTGCACGTACATGCCGGCGCCCTCGACCGGCTCGCCGCCGATCACCAGCGGCAGGTCGATCCACGGCGCGAGCCCGGCCAGCGCCGCCCCCGTGAGCACCACCATCGCCAGCGCGGCGAGGGCCAGCACGAAGGTGCAGACCTGCTGAAGAATCGTGGTGGCGATCGCCACGTTGTGCGTCGTGTCTGTCATGTGCCTCGAACCCCGTGCGGTGGGCCAACCTAGCCGCGGACCATTGCCCGTTCGACCATATCAGAAATATCCCGTCCCAACGTAGCGCTTTCGCCACGGGTTCCCCCGCGAGGGCCATTAGTTCCGGATGGGTTGCAATTGTGATCACATAATCCGTTTGTCGCCGCAGGGAAGACCCATGTCGTTCGAGGCGGGGGCGAATCAACCTCCGCGGTAGCGCCGATCGTAGCGGCGGCCGAGCGCGGTGAGGATCTCGTATCCGATGGTGCCGGCCCCGGCGGCCACCGCATCCACGCCGCGCCGGTCGTCGATCGCGGTCACGTGGGGCGGGTCGGCGTCGAGATGGCCGATGTCCACGGTCAGCAGGTCCATCGAGACGCGCCCCCGCACCGGGCAGGCCACCGGCCCGGCCATGACCTCCAGACCCGGCTGCAGCGCGCGGAACAGCCCGTCGGCATAGCCTCCCGCCACGGTGGCGATGCGGGTGGGCGCGGGCGCGGTCCAGGTGCCGTCGTAGCCGACGCGCGCGCCGGCGGGGACGTCGAAGCAGGCGACCACGGGCAGCTCCAGCCGGACCACGGGCTCGGCGTCCCGGAACGGCAGGCCCCCGAAAAGGCCCACGCCGGGGCGGCACATGTCGAAGTGGAACGCCTCGCCGAGGAGCGTCCCGCCGGTGGCCGCGAGGCTGCGCGGCACCTCGATGCCGTCGGTCATCTCGCGGAAGCGGCGGAGCTGGTCCGCGTTGGCGGGGTTCTCGGGGTCGTCGGCGGAGGCGAGGTGGCTCATCACCAGGGCCGGCCCGGCCTCCAGCGCGATCTCGCGGGTGGCGGCCCACTCGGCCTCGGTCAAGCCGAGGCGGCTCATGCCGGTGTCGAGCTGCAAGCCGAAGGGCCGCGCGGGCATCGATTCGAGGTGCCGCAGGAGCTGGTCCACGGAGACGAGCATCGGCACGAGGTCGCCCCGCGCGATCGTCTCGGTGTCGCCCGCCATGTGGCCGTAGAGGAGGTAGATGCGCGGCTCTGGCCCGAGGGCGCGGCGCACCTCGATGCCCTCGGCGGCGGAGGCCACGAAGAAGGCGCGGGCGCCCTCGGCGGCGAGGCGCGTCACCACGGGAACCACGCCCAAGCCGTAGGCGTCGGCCTTGACCACGGCCGCGGTCTCGCAGCCGGCGGCGCTCAGGCGGTCAAGCGCGCGCCAGTTGGCGGCCACCGCCTCCAGGTCGATGAAAAGCTGTCCCGTCCCCATGGGCGCCGCATGGACAAGCCGCGCCGCAGCGTCAAGCGGCCGGCGTCAGCCCTCGCCGCCCTGCCAGGGCTTCACGAGGTTGCCGAAGCGGGTGAAGCGTCCCTCGAAGCTCAGCTCCACGGAGCCGATGGGGCCGTGGCGCTGCTTGCCGATGATGACCTCGGCCTTGCCATGCACCGCCTCCATGGCGGCCTGCCACTCGGCCAGCTTCTCGAACTGGTGCTCGCCCGGCTTCTCCCGCTCCTTGTAGTACTCCTCGCGGTACACGAACATCACCACGTCGGCGTCCTGCTCGATCGAGCCGGATTCACGAAGGTCCGAGAGCTGGGGACGCTTGTCCTCGCGGCTCTCGACGTTGCGCGAGAGCTGCGACAGGGCGATCACGGGAATGTCGAGCTCCTTGGCGATGGCCTTGAGGCCTTGCGTGATCTCGGAGACCTCGTTCACGCGGCTGTCCTTGGCGGTCGCGGGGCGGACGAGCTGGAGGTAGTCGATGATCAGCACGTCCAGCCCGTGGGTCCGCTTGAGGCGGCGGGCGCGCGCCGCGAGTTGCGAGATGGGCAGGGCCGGCGTGTCGTCGATGTAGAGAGGGCAGCTCTCCAGCGACTTGGCGGCCTCCACGAAGCGCCGGAACTCGGCCTCGGTCATGTCGCCCTTGCGGATCTGCTCCGAGGGCACCTCGGCGGCCTCCGACAGGATGCGCGCGGCGAGCTGCTCCGAGGACATCTCCAGCGAGTAGAAGCCCACCACGCCGCCCTCGATCGCGCCCTCGCGCCCGTCGAAGGTGGTGCCGCGGCGGTAGGCCTTGGCGATGTTGAAGGCGATGTTGGTGGCCAGCGACGTCTTCCCCATGGAGGGGCGTCCGGCAAGGATCAGGAGGTCGGAGCGGTGGAGGCCGCCGAGCTTGCGGTCCATGTCCACGAGGCCGGTGGAGGTGCCGGCCAGACCGCCGTCGCGCTGGTAGGCGGCGTTGGCGACGTTCACCGCCTCGGTCACGGCGCGCAGGAACGGCACGAAGCCCGAGTCGGACTTGCCCTGCTCGGCCAGGGAGTAGAGCGCCGCCTCGGCCTCGACGATCTGGTCCGAGGGCTCCGAGGCGACGGTCACGTCGCTGGCCTTGGCCGAGATGTCGCGGCCCAGCCCGATCAGCTCGCGGCGGATGGCGAGGTCGTAGATCATGCGGGCGTAGTCGCGCACCGCGTAGGCGGCCACGGCCGAGGCGGCGAGGTTCACGAGGTAGGCGGGACCGCCGAGCGCGCGCAGTCCCTCGTCCTCCTCGAGGAAGGGGCGCAGGGTGACGGGCGAGGCGAGGGCGTTCTTCTGGATGCGCGCGGCGCAAATCTCGTAGATGCGCGCGTGCACGGGGTCGTAGAAGTGCTCCGCGCGCACGATCGAGGCGGCGCGGTCGTAGAGGTCGTTGTCGGTGAGCAGCGCGCCCAGGAGCTGCTGCTCGGCCTCGATGTTGTGCGGAAGCTGCGCCTCGGCGGCGGCCGTGGTCGGCATGCCCGTCTGCAGCGTGGCGATCTCGTTCATGGCGTCATCCCCCGTTCGCCGGGTCTACCGGACGGAGGGCCGAGGGTCCACGTGGAAATCCTGTGGAGAAGGCCCCCGCCGGGTCAGGATCGCGTGAACGTCGCCGCGCAAGCCGTTGGCGGCGTTCAGGTCGCGCGCCGCTCCTCCTGCCAGGCGCGGGGCGCCTCCAGGAAGGCCTCGACGTCGGCGAGGGTGCTCGTGGCGAAGGCGCCCGAGGCCCTCGCCTCGGCAAGCACGTCCCACCAGGTGCAGAGCGAATGTAGGGCGACGCCGTGGCCGCCGAGCACGTCCTCGGTCTCGGGGAAGATGCCGTAGGAGAAGATCACCGCGGTGTGCGCGCAGGTGGCGCCGGTCTCGCGGATGGCGTCCACGAAGGAGAGCTTCGAGCCGCCGTCGGTGGTGAGGTCCTCGACCAGCAGGACCCGGTCGCCCTCGCCCATGAGGCCCTCGATGCGGGCGTTCCGGCCGTAGCCCTTGGGCTTCTTGCGCACGTAGGTCATCGGCAGCGCCAGCCGCTCGGCCACGAGAGCCGCGAAGGGGATGCCCGCGGTCTCGCCGCCCGCCACGTTGGTGAAGGCCTCCATGCCGGCGTCGCGCATCACCGTGGCGGCGAGGAAGTCCATCAGCACCGAGCGGATTCGCGGGTGGGAGATGAGGCGTCGGCAGTCGACGTAGGTGGGCGAGGGCAGGCCGCTGGCCAGCGTGAACGGGTCCTCGGGCCGGAAGGCCACGGCCTCGACCTCCAGGAGGGCACGGGCGGCGAGGCGGGCGATCTCGTCGCGGGGCGGAAAGGCGGCGGGGATCATGGCGAGGCTTCCGGTTGGGTAGAGATCAGGCGTCGACGTGCCAGCGGATCGGGTGGCCCGGGTCGAAGGGCACGACGCGGGGATCGCCGCCGTGGTGCGCGGGCAACTCCAGCGGCTCGCCCCGGCGCAGGGTCACGGTGTCCGCGTTCGGCTCCAGCCGGTAGTGCGCGGGGCCGTGGAGCGAGGCGAAGCCCTCGAGCTTGCCCAGCGCGCCCTCCTCGTCGAAGACCTGCGCGTAGGCGGCCAAGGCGTGGGGGGCGGTGAAGCAGCCAGCGGCGCAGCAGGCGGCCTCCTTGGCGTGCTGGGGATGCGGCGCGCTGTCGGTGCCGAGGAAGAAGTTCTTCGCCCCCGACGTGGCGGCGTGGCGCAGCGCATCGCGGTGGCGACGGCGCTTGAGCACGGGCAGGCAGTAGTGGTGCGGGCGCAGGCCCACCGCCAGCATGTCGTTGCGGTCGGCCATGAGGTGCTGGACCGTGATCGTGGCGCCGACGCCGTGGTCGAGCACCCAGGACACCGCGTCCGCGGTGGTGATGTGCTCCAGCGTGATCCGCAGGCCCGGGTGCATGTCGCGCAGGGGCGCGAGGCGAGTGTCGAGGAAGCGCAGCTCGCGGTCGAAGATGTCGACCTCGGGGTCGGTGACCTCGCCGTGGAGGCAGAGCGGCACGCCGTGCTCCTCCATCGCATCCACGACGGGGCGGATGCGGTCCCAGTCGCGCACGCCGGAGGCCGAGTTGGTGGTGGCTCCGGCGGGGTAGAGCTTCACCGCCGCGATGGTCCCGTCGGCGTGGGCCCGCACCACGTCGGCCGGGTCGGTCTCCTCGGTGAGGTAGAGCGTCATCAGGGGGCGCGCGAAGCCCGCCGCCCGGATCCGCTCGCGGTAGGCGGCGGCCATGGCGCCGGTGGTCACGGGCGGCACGAGGTTGGGCATCACGAGGGCGCGCCCGAAGCCGGCCGACAGGGGCGCCACGGTCCGCAGCATGGCGCCGTCGCGCAGGTGGAGGTGCCAGTCGTCGGGGCGGCGGATCGTGAGCGTGTCCATGCGGCGAGGTTTGCCCGAGCGGGGCGCGCTTGACCAGAGCGCGGCGGGTGTGTGGCGCCGGCGCCGCATGGCGGCGTTGCACCTTCGGACCGTTGCAACCCGTCGGCCCTTCGTGCGTTCTGAGTGCGATCCCGCGCGCTTCCGCGACGGGCGCAGAGGAAGCCCCGCACCGATGATGATGCAGATGATGCGCCTGAACCTCGCCACCGCCACGATGCTCGCCGAGGCGCAGACCGTGATCGGAATGCGGCTCATGGGCCTGGCCGGCCTCGTGCCCGCCTCGGCCGGCGAGTCGGTGCGCATGGTGACCGAGAAGCAGGCCGCCTTCGCCGAGGCCGGCATCGCCGCCACGAAGGCGATGGTGGGCGGCGCCAACCCGCTCGGCGCGATGGAGGCGGCGCTGGTGCCGATCTCGCGCACCACCAACGCGAACTCGCGCCGGCTGACGCGGGCGCGCCGATGAGGGCGACGGCGCTCCTCGCCGCGCTGCTCGCGCTGCCCGCCGCCGCGCAGGAGGCGCCGGTCCCCGTGGACTGCGAGGCGCCCAAGGGCATCGGCGAGGTGCTCCGCTGCGCGGAGTTCGCGCTCGACGAGGCGGAGGGCGCGATGGACCAGGCCTACCGGCTCGCGCTCACCCGCGCCGAGGTGCTGGGCGAGGACTGGGATCGCCGCGGCGGAACGCCGGGCGACGTCTCGATCCGCGACATGATCGAGCGCTCGCAGGAGGCATGGCGCGCCCACGCCGACGCGCACTGCGCGGCCGTGTCGCTGGCCGCGGGGGCGGGGGCCGACGAGGACGGGATCGCCGCCGCGCTCGCGCTGTGCCTGACCCATCAGGCGGAGCTGCGCGCCGCCGAGCTGGCGCTGTTCGGCGAGCCCGCCTAGGCCCGCCAAGACCCCCGCCGGTTGACGCCGGGGCGCGATGCGCGCTCTGCTGCGGCCCGGATCACCGGGAGACACCATGTCCGACGCGCGCACGCCGTTCACCGCCCAGGACCGCAGGCTCGTGCGCGGCTGGATCGACTGGGTGGCGGGCCACGCCGAGCCCCCCGCGCCCATGGACAGCCATGCCGCGATCATGGACCACCTCGACGGCCTGCTCGCCCAGGACTTCGTGCGCGAGTACGGCAGCGAGGAGCTGTTCGCGATCGGCATCGCCTGGGGCGACGCGCTGCGCATGAGGCACGCGGGCTGGGAGTGGGTGTCGATGGCCTCGAAGGGCGGCTCCACGGTGGCGCTGGACCTGCGCGGTGCGAAGGGCGTGGCCGATCCCGACGCGCTGGTGACGCCGGGCCACATCTTCGCCCGCCGCGCCGGAACGGCCGAGCGCCTGGACCCGCGCGCGATGGAGGCCCGGCTGCTGGAGGAGATCGGATCGGTCGCGGGCGGGGCGGCGGAGTAGGCCCCGAGCCGGCCACGACCGCGCCGCGATCCTCGGCGAGGCCGGTGCCATGGATTTCGCCTCGCTCCTCGGCGCCGTGCCGCCGCCCGCCCTCGCCGTCGTCGCGGTCGCGACGCTCGTCATGTTCCTGCGCGCCCGCGGTCTGCGCACCGCGCGGCCGCGCCCCACCGACGTGCCCGAGGCGCTGGCCGACTGCACCATCCGTGCGGTGAACCGGCTGATGAGCGCGGAGCAGGCCGCGTGCTTCGCCGCGGTCCGGCGCTGGGCCGAGCCGCGGGGGCTCCACGTCTGCGCCGAGGTCAGCCTGTCCGCCCTGTTCACCGTGGATCACGCCGACCGCCGCCGGCGCGCGTCTGGGTTCGGCTCGCTGCGGCAGAAGTACCTCGACCTCCTGGTGATCGACGCCGCGTGCCGGCCCCTCGTGGGGATCGAGTATCACGGTTCCGGGCACTTCGGCGCGCGTGCGAAGCGCAGCGACGCGATCAAGCGCCATGCCTTCGCCGCTGCGGGACTGCAGCTGCTTGAGGTGGACCGGAACGTCGGCGCGGCGGAGCTGGCGCGGCGGCTCGATGCGGCGGTGCCCCAAGCGCCGGATGAGGGTCGGCGCGCCGCCTAGAGCCAGCGGTCGCGATCGGTGCCGACCGCCTCGGCCACCGAGGCGAAGCCGTCGCGCGCCAGCAGGGCGTCCAGCCTCCGGGCGATGCGGCCGGCCAGCCCCGGGCCCTCGTAGACCAGCGCGGTGTAAAGCTGCACCGCCGCGGCGCCGGCGCGGATCTTGGCGAGGGCGTCCTCGGCCGACCCCACGCCGCCCACGCCCACGAGGGGCATGCCGGGCATCAGGGTCGAGAGCCGCGCCAGCACCTGCGTCGAGCGCCGGAACAGGGGCGCGCCCGACAGGCCGCCGGCTTCGGCGCCGTGAGGCGACCTCAGGCCGTCGCGGGCGAGCGTGGTGTTGGTGGCGATCACGGCGTCGACGCTCCCGGCCGCCTCGGCCAGCGCCTCCAGCTCGGCGTCGGAGAGGTCGGGCGCGATCTTCAGGAACACCGGGATCGGGCGGGCGAGGGCCGCGCGGGCGGTCAGCACGCCCGCCAGCAGCGCGCGCAGGGCTTCCGGCCCCTGCAGGTCGCGCAGCGATTCGGTGTTGGGCGAGGAGACGTTCACGGTCGCGAAGTCGACGTGCGGGCCGCAACGGCTCAGCACGCGCGCGTAGTCCCCGGCACGGTCGGCGCTAGCCTTGTTGGCGCCGAGGTTCAGGCCCACCGGCACGCCGCCGCGGGGGCGCGCCGCCAGCCGGGCGGCGATGGCCTCCATCCCGTCGTTGTTGAACCCGAAGCGGTTGATCGCCGCGCGGTCCTCGGCGAGGCGGAACAGCCGCGGGCGGGGGTTGCCGGGTTGGGGCAGGGGCGTGGCCGCCCCGACCTCGAGCCAGCCGAAGCCGGCGCGGGCGAGGGGTCCGAGGGCGACTGCGTTCTTGTCGAAGCCCGCCGCCAGCCCCACCGGGTTCGCCAGCGCGAGACCCGCGAGCGTGGTGGCGAGGCGCGGCGACGTCTCCGGCCCCCCGCGCGGTCCCAGCCCCGCCCGCAGGGCCGCGAGCGCCGCCCCGTGCGCCCGCTCCGGGTCGAGCCGGTGGAGGGCGGCAAGGCCAAGGCGCTCGATCATGCGAGGCCGGCAGGGAACTGGTGCTCGCCGTCCACCAGCGGAAGCGGTTGCGCCCAGGCGACCTGGTCGCGGCGCAGCGGCGCGTAGAGGTGGGGGAAGTCCTCGCCCCCGCGCGACGGCTCCCAGCGCAGGTTGGGGCCGAGGGCCGCCTCCTCGCAGGCCACCAGCCAGAGGCCTTCCACGTCCGCGAAGTGGCGCCGCGCGGTCTCGGGCGCCTGGGCGGCTGTTGAGAAGTGGATGAAGCCGTCGGCCCGGTCCACGGCCGCCCCGAGGGTGGTGCCGTCGGCCCGCAGGGCGTCCCACTCGGGGGTGCGGAAAATCTTGTAGATCATGGGGGCGGCCATGCCCGCGGGGCGGGGGCCGCGTCAAGCGCCGAGCCGCTTGCCCTTCGCCGCGCGCCGTCGCACGGTCCCGCCATCAACAAGGGGGTCCCACGATGACCAGACTTCTCTCCTCCACCGCGGCGCTGCTCGCGCTCTCGGCCGGCATGGCGCAGGCCGAGTTCGCGATGACGATCCTGCACACCAACGACTTCCACGCCCGCTTCGAGCCGATCTCGAAGTACGACGGCCCCTGCGCCGCCGAGGACAACGAGGCCGGCGAGTGCTTCGGCGGCACCGCGCGCCTCGTGAACGCGGTGCGCGACGCCAAGGCGCGCGCGGGCGAGAACGTGCTGCTCGTGGACGGCGGCGACCAGTTCCAGGGCACGCTGTTCTACACCCAGTACAAGGGCGCCATGTCGGCCGAGATGATGAACATGCTCGGCTACGACGCGATGACCGTGGGAAACCACGAGTTCGACGACGGCCCCGAGGTGCTGCGCGAGTTCGCCGAGACCATCGAGTTCCCGATCCTGATGTCGAACGGCGACGTCACCAACGAGCCGCTGCTCTCGGACGTGATCGAGAAGTCGACCGTGGTCGAGGTGGGCGGCGAGAAGGTCGGCCTGATCGGCCTGACGCCCCAGGACACCGACGAGCTGGCCTCGCCCGGCCCGAACGTCACCTTCTCCGACCCGTCCGAGGCCGTGCAGGCCGAGGTTGACCGCCTCGCGGAGGAGGGCGTGAACAAGATCGTGGTGCTTAGCCACTCGGGCTACGAGACCGACAAGACCGTGGCCGAGAACACCACCGGCGTGGACGTGATCGTGGGCGGGCACACCAACACCCTGCTCGGCGACATGGAGGGCGCGGAAGGCCCGTACCCGACCATGGTGGGCGACACCGCCATCGTGCAGGCCTACGCCTACGGGAAGTTCCTGGGCGAGCTGAACGTGCGCTTCGACGACGATGGCAACGTGGTGGAGGCCGCGGGCCAGCCGCTGCTGATCGACGCGGCCGTCGCCGAGGACGAGGCCACGGTCACGCGCATCCGGGAGCTGGCCGAGCCGCTCGAGGAGATCCGCAACCGGGTGGTGGCGACCACCGCCGCGCCGATCGGCGGCGACCGCGAGTTCTGCCGCGCGCAGGAGTGCGAGATGGGCTCGCTGATCGCCGACGCCATGCTGGACCGGGTGCGGGACCAGGGCATCGACGTGGCCATCCAGAACGGCGGCGGCATCCGCGCTTCGATCGACGCGGGCGAGGTGACCATGGGCGAGGTGCTGACGGTGCTGCCGTTCCAGAACACGCTGTCGACCTTCCGCGTGGACGGCGCGACGCTGAAGGCCGCCCTCGAGAACGGCGTGAGCCAGGTCGAGGAGGGCGCGGGCCGCTTCGCGCAGGTCGCCGGCATGACCTACAGCTTCGATGCCACGGCCGAGCCGGGCAGCCGGATCACCGAGGTCATGATCGGCGGCGAGCCGCTGGACGAGTCCGCGACCTACGGCGTGGTGTCCAACAACTACGTGCGCAACGGCGGCGATGGCTACGCCATGTTCGTGGACGCGGCCGACGCCTACGACTACGGCCCCGATCTCGCCGACGTGACCGCGGAGTACCTAGCCGCGCAGGGCGCCGAGTTCGAGCCCTACACCGACGGCCGCATCGCGGCGAACTGATCCCTCGCGGGATCCCCGCGGCTGGCGCTCCGGCGCCGGCCGTGCTACCCGGCCCGTCCCTCCCGGAGCGGACCGTTCGCGGCGGACGTCCCTGCCTGTCCGGCACGCCGGACCGGACGGAGCGCGGGCCCGCGTTGGCCGCGCCGGGGGATTTAGGGGGCATTCGATGCGCGCGCCGATACCGTCCGACCAGTCGCTCCGCCTCGCGGCGATCGAGCATTTCGACCTGGGCGAGCAGCGCTTCGAGGACGACTTCCAGGGCATCGTCGAGCTGGCCGCGCAGATCTGCGAATGCCCCATCGCGCTGGTCTCCATCGTGCGCGAGGAGGAGCAGAGCTTCGAGGCCCGCTGCGGGCTGGACGCCAGCAGCACGGACCTCGACTCGTCGGTCTGCAGCCACGCCATCCTCCAGCGCGACGTGTTCGAGATCGAGGACATGCGCCGCGACGTCCGCACCGCCGACAACCCGCTCGTCACCGATCTGGACGACCCGCTGCTGTTCTACGCAGGCGCGCCGATCGTCACGCCCGCGAACATCGCGCTGGGTTCGCTCTGCGTGCTCGACCGCGTGCCACGGCGGCTCGACGCCAAGCAGCGGCGCGCGCTGCAGGTGCTGGCCGAGCAGGTGATGCAGCGACTGCTGCTGCACGAGGCGCTGCGCCAGCAGGACATGCTCAGGCGCGAGGTGGACCACCGGGTCAAGAACAACCTCGCCAACGTGGCCGTGCTCACCCACATGGCGGCGCGCGGCGCCGAGCACGAGGAGACGCGCGATGCGCTGGAGGCTGTGGAGCGGCGCATCCAGGTGATGGTGGAGCTGCATTCCGAGCTCTACAGCCGAACCGACGGGGTGGGCGAGGCAGCGGTCGACGTCCCCGACTACCTCGGGCGGGTGGTGCAGCATCTGCAGGCCATCGCGCCCGAGGGCGTCCGGCTCCACGCCGCGTTCGACCCCCTCGTGCTCGAGTCGCGGCGCGCCTCGGCGCTGGGCGTGCTCGTGAACGAGCTGGCGTCGAACGCCTGCAAGCACGGCTTTCCGGGCGACCGCGCGGGCGAGATCCGCATAACCGGACGGCGCGAGGCGGGGCGGGGCTACGCCGTTCGCTGCGCCGACGATGGCGTCGGCGCAGCGGGGGGCGGGACCGCCGGCTCGGGGCTGGGGCTCCGGATCGCGCGCGCCTCGGCGGCGCAGCTCGGCGGCGCGCTCGACATCGGCCCCGGCGAGACCGGCTGGCGCGGCATCGTCGTCTTCGAGGCGGACTAGGCGATGTGCGGCCGCTTCGTGCTCGCCCTGCCGGCCGCCGAGATGGCGCGGGTGTTCGAGGCCGCGCCCGCCAACGACCTGCCCGACGGCCCGCGCTGGAACGTCTGCCCCACCACGCAGGTGCCCGCCGTGGTCGCGGGCGAGGGTCAGCGGCGCATGGTGTCCATGCGCTGGGGCTTCGTGCCGCACTGGTACGAGAAGCCGAACGGGGGCCCGCTGCTCATCAACGCCCGCGCCGAGACGGTCGCCACCAAACCCGCGTTCCGGGACGCCGCGCGCCAGCGCCGCTGCCTCCTGCCCGCCACGGGCTTCTACGAGTGGACCAAGGACGAGGACGACGCGCGGCTGCCGTGGTACTTCCACCCCGCCGATGATGGGCTGCTGGCCTTCGCGGGCATCTGGCAGGACTGGGGCGAGCTGGGCGCGACCTGCGCCATCGTGTCCTGCGCCGCCGGCCCGTCGATGGAGGCGATCCACCACCGCGAGCCGGTGACGCTGGCGCCCGAGGACTGGCCGCTGTGGCTGGGCGAGGCGGAGGGCAAGGCGGCGCCCCTGATGCGCGCGGCGCCCGAGGGGCGGCTGCTGCGCCACCGCGTGGACACGCGCGTGAACTCGAACCGGGTCGAGGGTCCGGAGCTGATCGAGTCGATCGACGGCTGACGAGCCGATCGACGGCCGACGCCTCACTCCACCTCGACGCGCACCTCGTTGAGCTTCCACGGCCCCGGCGTAACCGGCGGGTCGTAGTAGGCGAACTCTGCCGGCCCGCGGGGCACGAGGGCCTCGGCCTCGATCCAGCGGCGCAGCTCGGCCTCCTTGTCGCGCAGCAGCTCCGTCTCGGCCCGGCCGTTGAAGGGCAGCACCGCCATGCGCCGCGGCCCGATGGCGCGCAGGCGCACGCGGTCGTCGTCCGGGTCGGGCAGGGTGTCGAGCGTCCAGCGCGAGGGCATGGTGAAGCGCAGCGTGTAGGCCGCCGCGCTCAGGGCGTCGCCGGTGCGGGTCAGGGTCACGGGGGCCTGCTCCACGGGCGTGGTCATCTCGATGTCGGGGCCGTCGCGGTGCGTGGCGAAGATGTAGTCGGCGAGCACCGGGAAGAGGTCGTCGGCGGTGCCCTCACGGTCGCCGGTTCCGGTGACCTCGGCCACTACCTGCGGGTCGTAGTGCCTCAGCTCGAACGGCGGGTCCGCCCGCTCCGGCGTGTAGTGCGGCTGCTCGGTGCGCGAACGGGCCACCGAGGGTGCGACGATCGCGAGGCCGAGCTCGGCGATCTGGGATAGCGCGGTGGTGAGCTGCATCGGGTGCCTCCTGTTGCAGGGGCAGCGCGCGACGGTGGCTGGTGGTTCCTTCCGCAAAGGGCGCGGCCCGCCTGGGAGGGGGCGGGCCGGCCATCTTCGGGAGAGAGGGCAGCGGGTCGGATCCGGGGGACCGTGGGGGGGAGGAGAGAGTCGACCTCGTTTCCGCACCGCTGCCTTATCGACCGGTATGGCGCGGGATTGTGTCGCGATCTGGGCATGGCGGGGGCCATTTGCGGCCCGATTTCCGGGGGCGCCCGTCCTCCACGCCGGATCGGCGCCGGCGATCCGGGACGCGCATGCCCCCGGATCGCTCGCGCAGACGTGTCCGCGTCCCTCAGCCCGGCAGGAGATCGGGTGGCGTCGCCTCGGCCCCGAGGCGGGCGGCCACCTCGTCGAGGCTCAGCACCTCGGTGCGCTTCTCGCCGAGGCGCCGCAGCGTCGCGGTGCGGTCCTCGACTTCCTGCCGGCCGATGGCGAGGATCGCGGGCACCTTGCCCACGGAGTGCTCGCGCACCTTGTAGTTGATCTTCTCGTTGCGAACGTCGGCTTCGGCCCGCACGCCCGCGGCCTGCAGAGCGGCCACGACCTCGCGCACGTAGTCGTCGGCCTCGGACACGATCGAGGCCACCACCACCTGCCGCGGCGCCAGCCAGAAGGGCAGCTTTCCGGCGGAGTTCTCGACGAGGATGCCGATGAACCGCTCGAAGCTGCCCAGGCAGGCGCGGTGCAGCATGTAGGGGCGGTGCTTCTCGCCGTCCTCGGCCACGTAGGTCGCACCCAGCCGCTCGGGCAGGTTCGGGTCCACCTGGAAGGTGCCGCACTGCCAGACCCGGCCGATGGCGTCGGTGAGGTAGAAGTCCAGCTTCGGTCCGTAGAACGCGCCGTCGCCCTCCTCCACGCGGTAGGTGCGGCCCGTCGAGCGGATCGCGGACTCCAGCGCGTTCTCCACGTGGTCCCACGACTCGTCGGTGCCGACCCGCACCTCGGGCCGGGTGGCGAAGGCGATCTCGAAGGTCTCGAACCCGAGGTCGGCATAGACCGAGGCCAGGAACTCGATGAACTTCGCGCACTCCGCCTCGATCTGCGCCTCGGTGCAGAAGATGTGGGCGTCGTCCTGGGTGAAGCCGCGCACGCGCATGATGCCGTGCAGCGCGCCCGAGGGCTCGTAGCGCGAGCACGACCCGAACTCGGCCATGCGCAGCGGCAGGTCGCGGTACGACTTGAGCCCATGGTTGTAGACCTGCACGTGGCAGGGGCAGTTCATGGGCTTGAGCGCGTTCACCGCCTTCTCGCGAGCATGCTCCTCGTCGACCTCGACGATGAACATGTGCTCCTGGTACTTGGTCCAGTGGCCCGAGGCCTCCCACAGCTTGCGGTCCACGACCTGGGGGGTGTTCACCTCCACGTAGCCGTCGGCGCGCTGCTTGCGGCGCATGTAGTCCTGCAAGGTCGTGTAGATGGTCCAGCCGTTCGGGTGCCAGAACACCTGGCCCGGCGCCTCCTCCTGCATGTGGAACAGGTCCATCTCGCGGCCCAGCCGCCGGTGGTCGCGTTTCTCGGCCTCCTCCAGGAAGTGGAGGTGCTGCTTGAGCTCGTCCTTGGTGCGGAACGCCACGCCGTAGATGCGCTGGAGCTGCGGGCGGGTGCTGTCGCCCAGCCAGTAGGCCGCCGAGACGCGGGTCAGCTTGAAGGCGTCGGCGGGCAGCTGGCCGGTGTGCTGGAGGTGCGGGCCGCGGCAGAGGTCCTGCCAGTCCCCGTGCCAGTACATGCGGAGCGGCTCGCCCTCGGGGATGCGGTCGATCAGCTCGACCTTAAAGGGCTCGTTCGCGGCCTCGTAGTGAGAACGCGCCCGGTCGCGGTCCCAGACCTCGGTTCGGACGGGATCGCGCGCGGCTATGATGCGACGCATCTCGGCCTCGATCTGCCCGAGGTCCTCGGGGGTGAACGGCTCCTCACGGTCGAAGTCGTAGAACCAGCCGTGGTCGCGCACCGGGCCGATGGTGACCTTCACGTCGGGCCAGATCGACTGCACGGCGCGCGCCATGACGTGCGCGAAGTCGTGACGGATCAGCTCCAGCGCGGGGGCATCGTCGGCGAGGGTGTGGATCGCGATCGCCGCGTCCCGCTCCAGCGGCCACTGGAGATCCCAGTGCTGCCCGTCCACGGTGGCGGAGATCGCCTTCTTGCCGAGCGACTTCGAGATCGAGGCCGCCAGCTCGCCCGCGGTGGTGCCCGCGGGCACCTCGCGCCGGGCGCCGTCGGGAAGGGTGAGGGTGATCGGCTGGGACATTTCTGCCTCCGTCGTTTCGGCGCCCACGGAACGCCCGGTTGCGGTTCGGGAGGCGTCATGGCCGCGGGCGCGGGGGTTGGCAAGGGAGGGCCGCGGGCCGGAGCACCCCGCCCCGCCCCGCGGCGGCCTCCGGCGGAGGTATTTGGGGCAGGATGAGGATGGTTGTGCGCGCGCGGGTCGCGTGCAGGGTGGCCGGGATCGGGAGGACGCGGCGATGGTGCGCTACACTGAACGGGACGGGACGCGGCTGGCCTACGAGGCGACCGCGGGGCAGGGGCCGGGCGTGGTGTTCCTGGGCGGGTTCAAGTCCGACATGGGCGGCACCAAGGCAACGGATCTGGAAGCCTGGGCGCGGGCCGAGGGGCGGGCCTTCCTGCGTCTCGACTACTCCGGGCACGGGGATTCCAGCGGCGCGTTCGAGGACGGCACCATCGGGCGCTGGCGGGACGACGCGGCGCACGTGATCGACGAGGCGACCGAGGGGCCGCAGGTGCTGGTCGGCTCGTCCATGGGCGGCTGGATCGCGCTCCTGCTCGCGCGTGCGATGCCAGAACGGGTCGCGGGGCTGGTCACGATCGCCGCCGCGCCCGACTTCACCGAGGACGGCTACTGGGCCGGCTTCGACGTGGCGCAGCGGGCCGCGCTGGCGCGCGAAGGGCGCGTCGCCGTCCCCTCGGACTACGGCGAGCCTTACGTCATCACCCGCGCCCTGATCGAGGACGGGCGCCGCCACCTCGTGTTGCGGAGCCCCCTCGCGCTGCCGATGCCGGTGCGGATGCTGCAGGGCACCGCCGACGCCGACGTGCCGCTCCTCTGGGCCACGCGGCTCCTGGACCATGCCGAGGGGCCGGACATGGCGCTGACGCTGGTGAAGGGGGCCGACCACCGCTTCTCGGAGCCGGACCAGCTCGCCCTGATCCGTCGCAGCGTGGTCGAGGTGGTGGCGCGGGCGGGCTAGCCTTGCATACGATTGCAATCGCCCCTTGAGGCGCCCCCGCCCCGGCGGCTAGCCTCGCCCTGAGTAGCGCGGGGGGACGCCATGGCAGACCATCTCAAGCGGGGGCGTCCCGACGCCGACCGGGCCGAGGACGACCGCCGCGTCCGCGCCTCCGTGGAGGCGGCGCTCGCCGACATCGAGGCCCGCGGCGACGCTGCCGTGCGCGAGATGTCGCAGCGCTTCGACCGCTACGACCCCGAGAGCTTCCGCCTCTCCGCCTCGGAGATCGAGGCGCTGATCGCCGAGCTCTCCCCGCGCGAGCTGGCCGACATCCGCTTCGCCCAGAAGCAGGTGCGCCGCTTCGCGCAGGCGCAGCGCGACAGCATGCTCGACATCGAGGTCGAGACCATGCCCGGCATCGTGCTCGGGCACCGCAACATCCCCGTGCAGTCGGTCGGCTGCTACGTGCCCGGCGGCAAGTTCCCCATGGTCGCCTCGGCGCACATGAGCGTGCTCACCGCCGCCGTCGCCGGCGTGCCGCGCATCGTCGGCTGCTCGCCGGCGGTGAACGGGCGCCCGAACGCGGCCGTGGTGGCGGCGATGCACATGGGCGGCGCGCACGAGATCCACATGCTCGGCGGCATTCAGGCCGTGGGCGCCATGGCGCTGGGCACGGAGACCATCGAGCCCGTCCACATGCTGGTCGGACCCGGGAACGCCTTCGTGGCCGAGGCCAAGCGCCAGCTCTTCGGGCGCGTCGGCATCGACCTCTTCGCCGGCCCCACCGAGACGCTGGTGATCGCCGACGAGACCGTGGACGCCGAGATGTGCGCCACCGACCTGCTGGGCCAGGCGGAGCACGGCCCCGACAGCCCCGCCGTGCTGCTGACCACCTCGCGCCGGCTGGCCGAGGCCACGCTGGCCGAGGTCGAGCGCATCCTCGCGATCCTCCCCACGCCCCACGCCCGCCAGGCCTGGGCCGACTACGGCGAGGTGATCGTCTGCGCGGACCACGACGAGATGCTCCGCGAGGCAGAGCGCATCGCCTCGGAGCACGTGCAGGTGATGACCGACCGCGACGACTGGTACCTCGAGCACATGACCGCCTACGGCGCCATGTTCCTCGGACCCCGCACCAACGTCGCCAACGGCGACAAGGTGATCGGCACCAACCACACGCTGCCCACCAAGAAGGCCGGGCGCTACACGGGCGGGCTTTGGGTCGGCAAGTTCCTCAAGACGCACTCCTACCAGCGCATCACGTCGGACGAGGCGGCGGCGGAGATCGGGGCCTACGGCTCGCGCCTGTCGATGCTGGAGGGGTTCGTGGGGCACGCCGAGCAGTGCAACCTGCGGGTCCGGCGGTATGGGGGCGTGAACGTTCCCTATGGGGAGGGGGCGCCGCATCGGGATGCGGCGGAGTAGGGGGGCTCTGCCCCCGCCGCCTGCGGCGTCTCCCCCGAGGTATTTCTGGCAAGATGAGGGGAGAGGCAGGTGTTGCTCGACCTGACGGATCATGACGCCGACGCGATGGGGGAGGCCGTCGCGGCTCTGGTCGCCCCCGACGCGCCCGTGCACCTATGCCATCCGTTCGGTGAAGTTCCCGGTGGGGCGGGTTTCGCGGAGGCGGCCCTCGCGCCGCTCTGGGCAGCGATGCCAGACGCGGAGCGGCGGGTCGACGTCTCGATCCGCGGCACCGACGGGCATGGGCAGGAGTGGCACGGCGAGGCGGGGCACTATGCAGGCACCTTTGCCGGCCCGTTCCTCGGCATCCCGCCCACCGGGCGCATGGCGTTCCTGCGTTTCCATGAGTTCTACCGCATGGAAGGCGCGCGGGCGGTCGAGGTGCAGGCGGTCTGGGACCTGCCCGACCTGATGATGCAGGCACGCGTCTGGCCGATGGGCCCCGCCCTGGGCCGCACGGGTCTGGTGCCCGGGCCGATGACCCAGGACGGGCGCGCGCAATCGGGCGATGGGGCTGAGGCGAAGGTCGTCGTCCTCGACATGCTGGACCACCTGCACCTCTCCCCGCAGGGCGAGGCGGCGATGCGCCTTGACGCCTTCTGGCACCCGCGCTGCGCGTGGTACGGGCCGGGCGGAATTGGGACCGCGCGGGGCATCGCGGGCTTCCGCGCCCACCACCAGATCCCGTTCCTCGACGCATTGCCCGACCGGCGCGGGCTGGTGGAGCAAGGGCACTTCTTCGGGGAGGGCGACTACGCCGCCTTCACCGCTTGGCCCGGCATGGAGATGACCGTGACGGGCGGCGGCTGGCTGGGCATCGCGCCCGCCGGGCAGCGCATCACCATGCGTTCCCTGGACTTCTGGCGCGTCGAGGGGCGGCTGATCCGCGAGAACTGGGTGCTCGTGGACCTGCTCCACGTCTGGGACCAGCTCGGCGTCGACGTGCTGGGGCGGATGCGGCAACTGCTCTAGGGCAGCAGCCACCATACCCCCACCGCCGCCGCGGCGAACGCCGCCCACGCCACCGCCATCGCCAAGCCATCCCGCAGGATCATCGCGAAGCCGAACAGCGCGATCGTCGCCATCGGGATCGACGACGCGAACGGCACCACCTCCAGCGGCGGCACCGTCGCGCAAAGGAGCAGGATCGCCACTGCCGCCGCCCGCGTGCCCGCCGGGCCGGTCAGCACCGTCAGCCGCTCGCCGAAGTGCCGGTCGATCCACTCCGCCGGGCGCTTCATCCAGTCGGCCGCCTTGCGCAGGCGGCCCCGTCCGACGGCGCGCCGCTCCAGCACGTCCGGCAGCCACATGTCGTCGCGCCCCAACGCGATCTGCACCGCGAAGATCGCCACGATCACCGCCAGCACCGTGGGCACGCCGGGGATGCCGCCCACGGGCGTCAGCTCCAGCAGCGCCGGCAGCGCCATCAGCGCGCCGGTCGAGCGGTGCCCCAGCTCGTCGTTGAGCTGGCCCACCGTGACCCGGTCGCCGCCGCCTTCCGCCGCGCGCTCTACCGCGTCGACCACCTCATGCGCGTCGCCCATGTCCGCTCCATCCGCTCGCTGCATCGGGGGCAACGCGCCGCACGGCGCGGGGTTCACGAGCCTTGATCCCCGCCGCCTCGGGTGCTTGCATCGCCGGGCCTTGCCGGAGCCATCCCCATGCCGCTGCCCCGCACCCCGTCGATGCGCCTGGACGGGCGCCGCGCCTTCGTGCCCGGCGGCTCGCGCGGGATCGGGCTGGGCTGCGCCGTGGCGCTGGCCGGGGCGGGCGCGGCGGTCACGATCGCGGCGCGCTCCGCCGAACAGGTGTCCGATGCGGTGGACCAGATGTGCGCGGAAGGGCTGGAGGCCGAAGGCATCGCGCTAGACGTCACCGACCTCGCAGCATTGGACCGCTTCCTCGCCGATCGGCCCCCCTTCGACGTCCTGTGCAACGCCGCCGGCATCGCCCGCCACGCCCCCGCGCTGGAGACCGCGCCCGAGGACTTCGACGCGGTCACGTCGGTCAACCTGCGGGCGGCCTACTTCCTCGCGCAGAGGGTGGCGCGGGGCATGGAGCGGGGCGGCTCCGTCATCCAGATCTCCAGCCAGATGGGCCACGTGGGCGGCGTGGACCGGGCCGTCTACTGCGCCACGAAGCACGGCGTGGAGGGCATGACCAAGGCCATGGCCATCGAGTGGGGGCCGCGCGACATCCGCGTGAACACCGTCTGCCCCACATTCATCCGCACGCCCCTGACCGCCGCCACCTTCGCCGACCCCGAGCGGCGTGCGTGGATCGAGTCGAAGATCAAGCTGCCGCGCGTGGGCGAGGTCGAGGACGTGATGGGCGCCGTCCTGTTCTTGGCCTCGGACGCCTCCGCCATGGTCACCGGCACGGCGCTGGTGATCGACGGCGGCTGGACCGCCGGATGAGGCGCCGCGTGACAGCGGCCGACGTGGCCCGCGAGGCGGGGGTCTCGCAATCCGCCGTGAGCCGCGTCTTCACCGACGGCGCCAGCGCCAGCCCCGCCATGGCGGGCCGCGTGCGCGAGGCGGCGGAGCGGTTGGGCTACCGCCCCAACGTGCTCGCCCGATCGCTGATCACCGGGCGCTCGCGCATCGTGGGGCTGGTGGTCGGCTACCTCGACAACCCGTTCTACGCGGACGCCATCGACAAGCTGTCCGCCGCCCTGCAGTCCGAGGGCTACCACCTCCTGATCTTCACCACCGGCCGGTCCATGCCCGACCTCGACCGCATCGTGGGCGAGCTGATCGACTACCAGGTGGACGGGCTGATCGCCGCTTCCGCGAACATCTCGGGCGAGCTGGTGCGCCGTTGCGAGGCGGCCGGCCTGCCGCTCGTGCTGTTCAACCGCGGCATCGAGGGGGGCGGGGCCACCGCCGTCACCTCCGCCAACCGCGAGGGGGGCGCGCTGGTGGCCGAGTTCCTCGTCGCGGGCGGGCACCGGTGCTTCGGCCACGTCGCCGGGTGGCACGGCTCCAGCACCGGGCGCGACCGGCTCGAGGGGTTCCGCGCGGGGCTGGAGGCACGGGGCGCCCGGCTCCACCACTGCGCGCCGGGCGACTACGACCGCGCCGCCGCCGCCGAGGCCACGCGCGCGATGATGGGCGCGGCCTGTCCCCCCGACGCGATCTTCGCGGCCAACGACCACATGGCCTTCGCGGTCTTGGACTGCCTGCGGCACGACCTCTGCCTCCGGGTGCCCGGGGACGTGAGCGTGGTGGGCTACGACGACGTCTCGGTGGCCGCATGGCCGGCCTACGCGCTCACCACCGTGCGCCAGTCCTCGCGCCGCATGGTCGAGGCCACCGTCCGCGAGCTGCTGGCCCACATGGCCGCGCCCGCGCGGCCGCCCGTCCGGGTGGAGGTCGAGGGCCCGCTGGTGGTGCGGGAAAGCGCGCGGGTGCCAGAGGGATGGCACCGGGGTCGCGCGGACCCGTGATCCAAGACGGATCGAGTGTGCATCGCAAGTATCGTCCGGCTGAACGCCGGCACTGTCGAACGACGTGACGTCGTGTCCGCCGGCCCTTGGGGGGCGTATGCGTCAACCTGTCGCGGTTCGAAGTGGCGCGACGTCGCAGCGGCGGCTCCGACCAGGGCGGCGGCCCGATCCGGAACACCTCCGGGACCACAACTGTTTAGGAGCGAATGAGAAATCCGGCGACCCCGGCCGCACGCGCACGGCGTCGATCGCCGCACTGGCACGGCCCGGCGCATGGACTGCCCGGGCCCGGCATGGTAATAAGCGTGAAGAATGTCATCCGACATGTTTCTCTGGCGCCGACGCTTTCTATATGCCCCTTCGACGGGCGTGCGTCGGGCCGCAATCGCGAGAGGCCGCGCACCACGTCACCCCACCGCCCGGACACGACGGTCCGAGCCTGTGCGAGCGGAGCCGCGATGACCATACGAGTTCAAATCCTGGACGCTGGTGGCTTCTTTCGCCGTCGTCTGCCCCTGATCCGGCGGACCGTAAACGCGGCCGTGGATCACGTGGGCGCCGTGTCCGACCTGTCGGACGTCGATCTCATCGTGCATCCCACGGACTTCGGGCGCGACCAGTTCCCGATCGCCGCCTTCACCATGGGGCCGAACAACATCCACATCGGCATCGAGCGCTCGCAGCTCTCCTCCGAGGAGCTGGAGTCCGAGCTGCTCCGCACCACCGTGCACGAGCTGCACCACGCCCTGCGCTGGCGCTACGTCAGCCGGTGGACCGTGGGCGAGGCCGTGATCCTCGAAGGGCTGGCCCTCGTGGCGGACCACGCCGTGGGCGGCCCGCAGGAGGGCGTGGACCGGCCCCTGTCGGACATCGCCGAGGCGATGGAGTACGTGACCAGCCACCGCGACGAGAAGCTCGAGAACCACCGCAACTGGCTCTACACCTCGGAGCCCTCGCAGCCGGGCGGCATCGCGCGGGTCTACACCGTGGGCCTCCTGATGATGCGCAACGCGATCCTGGAGCTGGGCGGCGACTCCTGGAACGCGGCGAAGCTGCCGGCCCCCCGGCTGCTCGACGCGGGCGAGGCGGCGGTGCGGCGCCGGGTGCTGGCGCAGGCGGGCTGACGCCGCCACTGGACCGGCCCCGCCGCGTCTCGTAGGCCTGTGCCCACAGGCCGGGGAGGGTGTGCCATGAGCTTCGACGGAGCCGCGATGGAAGGGGTGCGCCTCGTGCGCTATGGCGAGCTGGTGCCGTGCAAGACGGCGTTCATCGACGCCCACACGCCCGGGTCCGATGCCAAGGAGAACTTCACCATCATCGGCGGCGGCGTCTCGGAATCCCCTGACCAGCACGTCCACATCATCGAACCCCACGGCTTCAACATCGGCGCCGCAGGCCAGCCGCCGCGCTGCCGCAACTCGCTCCACTCCCACCGCACCGCCGAGGTGTTCTGGGTGCTGTCGGGCCGCTGGCGCTTCTTCTGGGGGCGCCGGGGCGACGCGGGCGAGGTGGTCCTGAACCCCGGCGACATCATCGACATCCCCACCGGCATCTTCCGCGGCTTCGAGAACGTGGGCACCGACTACGGGATGATCATGGCGATCCTCGGCGGCGACGACGCCGGCGGCGGCGTGATCTGGGCGCCGCAGGTGATCGAAGACGCCGCCGCGCACGGGCTGGTGCTGGGCGAGAACGGCAAGCTCTATGACTCGAAGCGCGGTCAGTCGCTGCCCGAGGGCGTGGGGCCGATGCCCAAGCTCACCGAGGCCGAGCTTGCCGACTACCCCGAGCTGTCGCCCGCCGAGGTCGTCGGCTGGGGCGTGCGCCGCTACGATGACATGGTGGCGCTGGCGAACCCCAAGCCGGTGAAGGTGATCGGCGAGCGGGGCATCATCCGCGACCGCCCCGGCTTCGAGGTCGACATGATCACCCGCGCCTCTGCCACCGAGCGCACCCACGCCCACGACCGCCCCTCGGTGCTGATGCCCGCACGCGGGCACTGGCGGGTGACGTGGACGGGGGGCGAATGCGTGATGGCGCCGGGCGACACCTGCTCGGTCCCTGCCGGGCTGGAGCATGCCGCGGTGCCGTCGATGGAGGGCGAGGCCGCGCTCTACCACGTGGTCGCCACGGACGACCCCGCCGGCCCGTCGATGCGCGGCTGATCCGCTGACCGAGATCCGGCTCGAGGACGTCGCCGTCCGCTACGACGGCGCGCCCGCCGTCGAGGGCGTGGACCTGCGCATCCCCTCGGGCGCCCTAGTGGCCCTTCTTGGCCCGTCGGGCTGCGGCAAGACCACGCTCCTGCGCAGCATCGCCGGACTGGAGCCCGTGGCAGCGGGGCGCATCCGCTTCGACGGGCAGGACGTCACCGGGCTGGCCCCGCAACACAGGGGCGCCGGGCTGGTGTTCCAGGGCTACGCGCTGTTCCCGCACATGACCGTCGCCCGCAACGTCGCCTTCGGGCTGCGGATGCACGGCGTGCCCGAACCGGAGCGCACGGCCCGCGTGGCGGCGATGCTGGAGACCGTGCGCCTCGGTGCGGAGGCCCACCGCTTCCCCTCGCAGCTCTCGGGCGGCCAGCGCCAGCGCGTGGCCCTCGCGCGCACGCTCGTGACCGAGCCGGCGGTGCTGATGCTCGACGAGCCGCTCGCCAACCTCGACACCGGCCTGCGCGCCGAGATGCGCCGCTTCATCCGCGCGCTCCAGCGTCGGCTCGGCATCACCACCGTGTTCGTGACCCACGACCAGTCCGAGGCGCTGGAGATGGCGGACCGCGTGGCCGTCGTGCTCGACGGGCGCATCGCGCAGGAGGGCACGCCCGAGGCGATCTACCGCCGCCCGGCCACACCGAAGATCGCCGCCTTCATGGGCGCCGACAACGTCCTGCCCGCCCGCATCGAGGCGGGCGTCGCCCACACCCCCATCGGCGCGGTGCCCGTGGCCCCCGGCGCGCATGGCTCCACCGTCATGCTGCGCGCAGAGGTCATCGACATCGGGGACGCCGGTCTCGCGGGCCGCATCGAGGCGCGCGACTTCACCGGCGCCGCGGCCCGCTACCGCGTGGCCGTGGGCGGCGGTCACGTGACGGTGACCGAGCCCGCGCGCCGGCTTCTGGACCCGGGCACGGCGGTTCGCCTACGTATCGACCCCGAGGCGGTCTGGTGCTTTCCCGGGAAGGGGGGCGGCCGCGCAGGGAGAGACTAATGATCCGAACCACCGCCGCGCTGGCGCTTCTGACCGCGCCCGCCTTCGCCGACGCCCACGCCGACCCGGAGGGCTTCCGCGAGGCCTTCCTCGCAGGCGACGTCGCATGGGCGGACGTCGAGGCGCGGGCGCGCGCGGAGGGCGAGGTCGCCTTCTACCACTGGGGCGGCAGCGACCTCTTGAACGGCTGGATGGACTCGGTCGTCGTGCCCGCTCTGGCCGAGCGCGGCGTCACCCTGCGCCCCGTGCGGATCACCGGCACCAAGGAGGCGGTCGACCTCGTGCTCGCCGAGAAGGCGTCGGGCAAGGACCTGGGCCAAGGTTCGGTCGATGCGATCTGGCTCAACGGCGAGAACTTCGCGACCCTGAAGCGCCAGGACGCCCTGTTCGGCGGCTTCGCGCCCCTGCTCCCCGAGGCTGCGGCCAACGTCGCCTTCGACCCCGCCGATCCCGCCTCGGGCGCCAACCTGCGCGACTTCGGCGTGGAGACCGGCGGCGCCGAGGTCCCGTGGTCCGCCGAGCAGTACGTCTGCGCCCGCAATGCGGCCCGCATGGACGGCGAGCCGCCCCGCGACTTCGACGCCTTGCGCGCCTACCTGGAGGCCAACCCCGGCAAGTTCACTTACGTGAAGCCGCCCCATTACGTCGGCAACACCTTCGTGCAGGCCGCCCTCTACGCCATGAACCCCGACGGCACCGGCGCCGAGCCCTACCAGCGCGACGTGTCCGAGTTCGAGCCCGCCGAGCTCGCCCGCCTCATGGCGCCCGCGATGGACTACCTGGCCGGGATCGAGCCGCTGCTGGCAAGCGCGGGGCGCTACCCCGAGGATGCCGCGGCCCTCGACGGCATGTTCCTGAACGGCGAGATCGACGTGGCGTGCAAGTTCGGCATCTTCGCCGCGGCCACCGACTCGGCGACCGGCATCTGGCCCGCCGAGGCCGAGCACTTCGTGTTCCCGGAAGGCGCGATGATCCGCAACAAGAGCTTCCTCGCCATCCCCGCCAACGCGCCCAACCCCGCCGCCGCCCTCGTGCTGGCGGACTGGATGACGTCGCTTAAGGCGCAGGCCACCAAGCTGCGCGACGTGGGCTACCCGGCGGGCATCGACGGCTCGATGCTCGATGATGCCGCGAACGCCCGGCTGGCCGAGGCCTCGCCCGGCCTGGTGGGCATCACGCAGGAGGAGCTGGACGCCAACGCGGCCCCCGATACCAACGCTTCGCTCGTGGACGTGATCGAGGCCGTCTGGCTGGAGCGGATCGAGCAGGGCTCGGACGCGTCGCTCGAGGAGATCGTGGCCCGCGCGGTCGAGGCGCGCGGCGCCGAATGACGCGAGCGGGCTGGCGCACCGCGCTCGCGCTGGCCCCGATCGCGCTCGTGCTGGGGGGGCTGTTCGGCGGGGCGCTGGTGCTCGCCGTCCTGCAATCCCTCGGCTTCGCGCCGTGGTTCGGCGTGAACCGCTTTCCCGACGCGGGCGCCTACGCCGCCCTGGCGGCGCGCCCCGGCTTCTGGGCCTCGCTCGGGCTCACCCTCTGGTACGCGCTCTTCGCCACCGCGATCAGCCTCGTGCTCGGCACCGCGCTCGCCGTCCTGCTGCTGCGCCGCTTCCCCGGCCGGCGCCTGTTCGGCTACGCCTACAAGCTGCCCCTCATGGTGCCCTACGGCGTGGGGATCGCGCTGGCCGTGCTGATGATGGGGCAGGGGGGCGTGCTGTCGCGCCTCGCCGCCGCCGCCGGCCTTATCGACGACCCAGGCGCGTTCCCGGCCCTCCTGCGCACCCACGCGGGCTGGGGCATTGTCGCCGTCTACGTCTGGAAGCAGCTGCCCTTCGTGGCCCTCTCGGTCCATGCCGTGCTCCTGGGCGTTGGCCGCGACACGGTGGAGGCCGCGCAGCTCCTCGGGGCGTCCCCGGCCCAGACCTTTCGCCTCGTGACCCTGCCGCAGATCGTGCCGGGGCTGGTGGGCGCGGGCACCATCGCGCTGGCCTTCAACCTCGGCGCCTTCGAGGCGCCGTTCATCCTCGGCGGGGGCTATCCCGACACGCTGCCCGTGCTCGCCTGGCGCCTCTTCAACGACGCCGACTATGCACGGCAGGTCGAGGGCATGGCCGCCGCAGTGGTGCTGATCGCGCTGTCGGGCGCACTGCTCGCCGCGATCCTCCTCGCATACCGCGCCTTCGAGCGCCGCATCGGCCGCCGCTAGTGAGCCTGCGCGCCCGCATCTACCTCCTGCTCGTCGCGGGCTTCGCCGTCGGCCCGTTCCTGCCCCTCGTGGTCCAGAGCCTCGCGTTCCGCTGGGCCTGGCCGGCGCTGGTCCCGACCTGGACCTGGGAGGCACCCCCCAGCCGCTTCGCTCCGCCGGGCTGGGACTACGTGCTGTCCCCGGCCTCCCGCGTCTGGGAGGCCACGCTCAACACCGTGGGCATCGGGCTGGCCGTGACGCTGCTGTGCCTCGCCATCTGCCTTCCGGCGGCCCGGGTGCTGGGGCGGGGGCGGTTCCGCGGCAAGGGCGCGCTGGAGTTCGCGGTCTCGCTGCCGCTCGTGGTGCCCGAGGCCGCCGTGGCGCTCGCCCTCCTGATGATCGCGATCCGGCTGGGGCTCGCGGGCACATACGCGGGCATCGTGCTCGTGCACCTGATTCCCTGCATCCCCTACATGACGCGGATGCTGACGGCCGTATGGCAGGGCCTCGGCCCCGAGCACGAGGAGGCCGCGGCCCTGCTCGGCGCGTCCCCCGTCCGCATCCTGTGGCACGTGACCCTGCCGATGCTGATGCCCGGCGTCTTGGCCGGCGCGCTGTTCGCGTTCCTGGTCTCCACCAACGTGTTCCTGTTGACCTTCCTGCTCGGGCAGGGCCGCGTCGTGACACTGCCCACGCTCCTGTTCTCGAAGATCTCGGGCGGCACGCTCGACGCCTCGGCGGCCGGCATCGCCCTCGTGGCCGCGCTGCCGGGGCTGGTACTCTTGGCCGTCTCGGACCGGCTGATCCGCGAGGAGGCCTTCGCGCGGGGGCTCTAGCGGCTTGCCCGCGCAGGGGCGCGCGTGCCACCCCTTGGGCGAGCCAAGGGGGGAGCTGCCATGCCGATCCGCGTCACCCACGTCGGAAGCCTGCCGCGCACGCAGGCGGTCGTGGACATGATCTTCGCCCGCGAGCGGGGCGAGGCCTTTGACCCCACCGCGTTCGACGCCGTCATGCGCGACGCCTGCGCCGAGACCGTGCGCCGGCAGGTCGAGGCGGGCGTGGACGTGGTCTCGGACGGCGAGACCTCAAAGATTAGCTACGCCACCTACGTGAAGGACCGCTACACCGGCTTCTCGGGAGACAGCCCCCGCAACGCCCCCGCCGACCTCAAGCGCTTCCCGAGCTTCCTCAAGCGCCTCGCCGACGAGGGCGGCACGCCGCAATACGCCCGGCCGATGTGCACGGGCGAGGTGCGCTCCAAGGGGCAGGACGAGCTGCTGAAGGACATCGGCAACCTCAAGGCGGCGATGGCCGCCCACGGCGCGCGCGACGGGTTCATGAACGCCGCCTCGCCGGGCTTGATCTCGCTGTTCCTGCAGAACGCGCACTACCCCTCGCGCGAGGCCTATCTCGCCGCCTTGGCCGATGCCATGGCCGAGGAATACCGCACCATCGTGGACGCCGGCCTCATGCTCCAGCTCGACTGCCCCGACCTGGCCCTGTCGCGGCACATGCTCTTCGCGGACCTCACGGACGCGGAGTTCGTCCGCATCGCCGAGAGCCACGTCGAGGCGCTGAACGGCGCGCTCGCGGGCATCGACCCCGCCCGCGTGCGCGTCCACATCTGCTGGGGCAACTACGAGGGCCCGCACGTCTGCGACGTGCCCATGGACACCGTCTTCGCCACCTTCCTGAAGGTCCGGGCCTCGCACCTCCTGTTCGAGACGTCGAACCCCCGCCACGCCCACGAGTGGCGCGTCTGGCACGAGCGCCGCGCCGAGATCCCGGACGACAAGGTTCTGGTGCCCGGCGTCGTGGACACGACGACGAACTTCGTGGAGCACCCCGAGGTGGTGGCCGAGCGGCTGGGCCGGTTCCGCGACATCGTCGGCGCGGAGCGGGTGGTCGCCTCGTCGGACTGCGGCTTCGGGACCTTCGCGGGCTTCGGCGCGGTGGACCCGGAGATCGCCTACGCCAAGCTCGGCGCGCTGGCCGAGGGGGCGACGCTGGCATCGGTGCGCTGACACGCCCCGGCCCTGCGCCGGGGCCTCCGGCAGCCGCCGGCACGAACATTCCCGGCGAAGCACCAACCCCACCCACAGGCCCCGGCGCGAGGCCGGGACGGGGCGCCTTCAGTCGAACAGCACCATCGCCCCCGGCGACCACGCGAGCCGGGCGGGAGCGCCGATCTCCAGCACCTCGCGGCCGTGGACGTTGCGCATCGAGACCCGCACGGGGCGCTCGGCCCCGTTCAGGGCCACGTCGTAGTAGGTCATGTCGCCGTAGTAGACGACCTCGCGGATCGTGCCCCGCGCCTCGTGTCCCCCCGCGTCCTGCCCGCCGAACAGCAGCGTGACCGCCTCGGGCCGGAAGCCCACCGCCGTCCCATTCGAGGCGGCGGCCTCGGCGCCGATCTCCCAGCGCGCCATCGCGCCGAGGCCCGCCGCCTCGACCCGGTCGCCCGTCACGCGGGCATCGAGGAAGTTCATGGTGCCGATGAACTCCGCCACCCGCTGCGAGACGGGCCGGCGGTAGAGCGCCTCGGCCTCGGCCACCTGCGCGATGCGCCCGTCGAACATGACGGCGATGCGGTCCGACATGACCAGCGCCTCCTCCTGGTCGTGGGTGACCAGCACGAAGGTGATGCCGACCTGTCGCTGGAGGCGGATCAGCTCCTCCTGCATCTGCTCGCGCATCTTGCGGTCGAGCGCCGACAGCGGCTCGTCCAGCAGCAGCACCTTCGGGTGCAGCACCAGCGCGCGCGCCAGCGCCACGCGCTGCTTCTGCCCGCCCGAGAGCGCCGTGGCCGAGCGGGCGCCGTAGCCGCCCAGCCCCACCATCTCCAGCGCCTCCTCCACCTGCCGGCGCTTCTCCTCCTTCGAGCCGTCGCGCTTGCGCAGCCCGAACGCCACGTTCCGCGCGACGGTGAGGTGCGGGAAGATCGCGTAGCTCTGGAACACCATGTTGGTGGGCCGCCGGTTGGCGGGCACCCGCGCCATGTCGGCGCCGCCGATGGCGACGGTCCCCTCGGTGAGGTCCTCGAACCCCGCGATCACCCGCAGCAGCGTGGTCTTGCCGCAGCCCGAGGGGCCGAGCAGCGAGAAGAACTCGCCCTCCGCGATGTCGAGATCGACGTTCCGCAGCGCGTGGTAGTCGCCGTAGTGCTTGTCGATGCCGCGCAGCGAGATGAGGCTCACAGGAACCCTCCGTGGTCTTCGGCGCCCGCCCGGCGCAGGCCCCGGCGGCGGTTCCATTCGGCGAGGCTCAGGATCGCCACCGAGGCGATCACCAGAAGCGTGCCCAGCGCCATGATCACGGGCAGCTCCTTGGGGAAGCGCAGCAGCGACCAGATGTAGACGGGCAGGGTGGTCTCGGAGCCGGTGAGGAAGAAGGCGATGATGAACTCGTCGAGCGAGATCGTGAACGAGATCAGGGCGGCGGCCACGATGCCGGGCATCACGAGGGGCAGCGTGATCCGCAGGAAGGTCGAGGCGCGCGTCTCGCCCAGGTCGATGGCGGCTTCCTCGATGGCCGGATCCAGCGCGTGGAACGAGGCGTTCAGGATGGCCACCGCGAAGGGCGTGCAGATCAGCACGTGCGCGGCGATCAGCAGCCACAGCGCCAGCGCGATGTCGAGCACCTGCACGGCGACGATCAGCAGCGCGACCGCCACGATGATCTCGGGCAGAACGATCGGCAGCACGATCAGCCCCAGCATGCCCGCGCGCCCCGGAAAGCGGTAGCGCACGCCCGCGCGCGCCGCCATCAGCCCGAGGATCACCGAGCCGGCGGAAGCGCAGGCCGCCACGATCAGAGAGTTGCCCAGCGCCGACTGCAGCTCGGCCTTGGTCCCGAGGCGCGCGAACCACTCGGTGGTGAACCCGCCCAACGGAAAGGCGATCACGGTGCCGTCGTTGAACGCGAACACCGGCAGCAGCAGGATCGGCGCGTAGAGGAACGCGAGGAACAGCAGCGCGTAGGCCCGCAGCATCTAGCGCGCCCCCCCGAGGCGGCGGCCGAGCCAGAGGACCGCCAGCGCCACCACGGTCACGGCCGCCATCGCCACCACCGCGAGCGCCGAGCCCATGGGCCGGTCGTTGAGCGAGAAGAAGAGCTCGTAGATGAAGTTGGCGATCATCTTGCCCCCCGGACCCCCGACTTGCGCGGGCGTGATGTAGTCGCCCACGGTGGGGATGAACACGATCAGGAGCGCGGCCACCACGCCTGGTGCTGCGAGGGGCAGGGTGACGCGCAGGAAGGTCGTGATCGCGTTCTCGCCGAGGTCGCGCGCGGCCTCCAGCAGCGAGCGGTCGATCCGCTCGAGGGCCACGAAGATCGGCAGGATCGCGAAGGGCGCGAACGCGTGGGAGAGGGTGATGACCACGGCGTTGGCGTTGTAGAGGATGAAGCGCAGCGGCTCGTCGATGAGGCCCAGCCCCTCCAGCGCCGAGTTGATGACGCCGTTGTAGCCCAGCATGACCTTCCACAGGAAGATCCGCAGCAGGTAGCTGGTCCAGAACGGGATCGTGATCAGGAACAGCCAGAGCGGCTTCTTCGACGGGTGCACCCGGAAGCTGACGTAGTAGGCGACCGGAAAGGCCAGCACGACGGTGATCAGCGTGACCGCGCCCGCGATGCCGAGCGAGCGCAGGAGGAGCGTGCGGTAGATCGGCTCGCCGAGGGCCGCGCGGTAGTTCTCCAGCGTGGGCGTGCGGTCGACCGTCAGGTAGTCCTGGCTCCAGAAGCTGAAGACCAGGATCGTCAGCAGCGGCCCGGCGAGCAAGAGCACCGCGTAGAGGAAGGGCACGGAGATCAGCGAGAGCCCGCGGGCGGTGTCCGTCTGCAAAGCGCGCCTCCCCGAGTGCTCCGGCGGGGAGAAGACCGCCTGCGGCGGCGGAGGGCAAGGCCCCCCGCGCTACTCCTCGCGCGCGCGCAGCACCGGCTGGCGGCGGCCCTTGGCCGCGGGCGCGCCGGGCGCCGCCGGGCCGGCGGACGCGGGGCCGCGCGGCGCCTCCGCCCCGCGCGCCTCCAGCGCCCGGCGCATCGCCGCGGTGTCGCGCGCGGTGGCCACCTGCGCGAAGGCGCCCACGGTGAGGGCGATGACCAGCAGGCCTCCCAGCGCCAGCCCGCCGCCGGTGCCCATCAGCACGGGGTCGAAGTCGTAGAAGGTGGTGCCCCGCCAGGCGATCCAGCCGCCGTAGAACAGCACCCCGAATCCGGCGCACAGGACGAGGAACAGGGCGAGGCGGGAGAAGGGCGCGTACATGGGGGATAGGTCGGACAGGGCGTGCCGATATGCAATGACGCGTCGCGGGGTGGGCGGCTCGCCGCGCCCCACGCACGCCGCTGCGGCGTCAGCGCTCCGGCTCGTAGGGGCGCGCGATCCCCGGCGAACGCTCCAGCACCGCCCACGTCGCCGCCTCGAGCCGCTCCGGCCACGCCACCCCCCGCGCGGCGGCGAGGCGGCGGGCGCGGGGTAGATAGGCGCGGGCGAAGGCGAGGTTCGCCGCAACGATCGCCTCGCGCTCCGCAGCGGGCACGGGCAGCGCGGCCACGAGGGCCGTCTGCTCTGCCGTGAGCAGCCGGCCGAGATGCAGCGCCCCGCCGCGGTCGGGCGCCCCGTTCTCCTCGATCAGCAGGTCGATCAGAAGTGTGCGCAGGTGGAACACCCCCGTGACGCCGTTAAGGTACTCCTGCCGGCTCATGGCGAGATGGAGCAGGCCGAGCACGCGGAGGAACTCCTCGAACTGGTAGCGCAGGCGCGCCGGGGGGACCCCCGGCGCGGGCGTGTCCCCCGGGAGGCTGTCGTGGATGTCATCGCGGTCGAGGAGTGGCACGAGACCGGAACGGGGATGGCTGCGCACCTGCTCCGGCGTGAGGATCACCGCGTCGGTGCGCGTCCAGTCCGCGGTGATCGCGTTGACGAGGGCGGGGCGCACCGTGCGGTCGCGCCACAACACGATCTCGCCGGTCCGGGCGACGGCCTCGTGCCACAGCGCGGCGACCGCGTCCGACGGGCCATCGGGCGACACCAGAATGAAGTCGATGTCGCTCCAGGCGTCGGCCCGCCCGTTTCCGTGGCTGCCGCTCAGGAAGAGGGCGCGAACGGCGGGTTGTCCGCGCAGGGCTTCCGCGATGGTCTCGATGACGTCCCCGGCCTTCATGCGCTTCTCCCCCCTCTGGCTGGACGGCCCGCCCCGGATGCTACGCAGCGGGGTTTCTGCGTTCCAGCCCGCGGACGCGTGTAACGCGAAAGGCCCGCCACGGGGGGCGGGCCTTCCTCTGCGTGGGGCCGGGACGTCAGCGCTTCGAGAACTGGAAGCTCTTGCGGGCCTTGGCCTTGCCGTACTTCTTGCGCTCCACCACGCGGCTGTCGCGGGTCAGGAAGCCGGCGGCCTTGAGCGCCGCGCGCAGGCCGGGCTCGTAGAGCTGCAGGGCCTTCGAGACGCCGTGCTTCACCGCGCCGGCCTGGCCCGAGAGGCCGCCGCCCTTGACGGTGGCGGTCACGTCGAACTGCCCCTCGCGGTCGGTGATCTGGAACGGCTGCTTGAGGATCATCTGCAGCACGGGGCGGGCGAAGTAGTCGTCGATGGGCTTGCCGTTGACGGTGACCTTGCCGTTGCCGGGGCGGATCCAGACGCGGGCGACCGCGTCCTTGCGCTTGCCGGTGGCGTAGGAGCGGCCGAGGTCGTCGCGCACGGGCTCGCGCGAGGTCTCCTCGAGCGTGATGCCCTCGCCCTCGCCGGCGGTGCCGACGGCGGCCTGGAGGTCCTCGAGCGAATTGATCTGTTCGGCCATGGTCAGCTCCGGGTGTTCTTCGGGTTCATCGCGGCGACGTCGAGAACCTCGGGGTCCTGGGCATCGTGCGGGTGCTCGGCGCCGGCGTAGACGCGCAGGTTGGTCATCTGCTGGCGGGCGAGCTTGTTGCCGGGCAGCATGCGCTTCACGGCCTGGGTGACCACGCGCTCGGGGTGCTTGCCCTCGAGGATCTGGCCCACGGTGCGCATCTTTATGCCGCCGGGGTGGCCGGTGTGCCAGTAGACGGGCCGGTCGCGGTGCTTGCCGGTCAGCTGCACCTTGTCGGCGTTGATCACGATCACGTTGTCGCCCATGTCCATGGACGGCGTGAACGTGGCCTTGTGCTTGCCCCGGAGCCGGGTGGCGACGATCGACGCGAGGCGACCCAGAACGATGCCCTCGGCGTCGATCAGGATCCACTTCTTGTCGATCGCGTCGGGGGTCATGGTGAAGGTCTTCATGCCTCGCCCTCTCGATTGCGAATGGCCGGTGCGCCCGGCCGCGGATGGGCGGCTTGTAGAGGCCCGCAGCGCAGTGTCAAGCGCGGCCCGTTCGGAACATCGCAGCGAAAACAACGGGTTCCGTAGAAGGTATCAAAATACCCCAACTTTATTTCGCGGTCGCGCTCTCCCGGGGGGAAACCGCGCGGCGGCAGCCCGCGTTTTCCCCGCGCACACACCCACCACATCCTCCGAGAGCCACCGCCATGCAACGCGTCCTCGCCTTCCTCGCCTTCGTTGCCTTCATCACCGCCCCGTTCTTCGCGCCCGCCTTCGCCGACGCCCACGCGCCCGAGATGCTCGAGATGCCGCTCGACTGCTCGGACGCCCCGGGCGGCGCCCAGTGCGCCATCGAGGGCGGCGAGGAGGACGTGACGCTCTACTGCCTCGCCTACGCGCCCGACCCCCTGGAGGGCGACGACGGCGAGCCGATGCCGCTGGCGAATTCCACCGTCAGCTCGGGCGACGGCATGGCCGTCTTCAACACCGTCGAGGCCGAGGCCATCGGCTCGGTGCGCTGCCGGGTCGAGTGACCCCTCAGGGGCGCGGCGGGATCGAGTAGGTCAGCGACGCCCGCGCCACCGGCGCCTCCGTGCCCTCGGAATGGAGGAGGCAGTCCGTGACGGCGAGCGCGCGCCCGAGCTTCAGGATGCGCGTCTCGCACAGGAGGTCCGCTCCCGGGGCGGGCTTTCGCATGAAGTCGATCGAGCAGTTGGTGGTGACCGCCAGGGCCACAGGTCCGATCCGCGACAGGATCGCCAGGTAGGCGCCCACGTCCGCAAGCGCGAACATCGACGGCCCCGACACGGTGCCGCCGGGGCGCAGGTGCCGGTCCCCGACCCGCAGGCGCACCATGACGCCGTCTCCGGTGACGCGGTCCACGGCGAACTCCCCGGCCACCTGCGGGAAGTGCTCGTGCAGGAAGCCCTCCAGCGCCGCCTCGTCCATTCCGTCCGCCCGCGCGTCTTTCATCGTTGCGTCCCTCCCCGCCGCGCCGCACCGTAGCCGAGGGAAGGAGCCGCGCAATGCCCCAGCTTGTCGACGTCGCGTCCGAGGGCGCGGTCACCACCATCACCCTGGACGACCCGGACCGCCTGAACGCCCTCGGCACGCCGATGCTCGAGGCGCTGGGCGGGGCCCTCGCCGAGGCCGCCGCCTCGGACGCCCGCGTCGTCGTGCTGGCCGCCCGCGGCCGCGCCTTCTGCGCCGGACACGACCTGCGCGAGCTACAGGCCATGCGGCAGGCCGAGGACGGGGGCAGGGCGGCCCACGAGGCCCTGTTCGACCGCTGCGCCGGGGTGATGCGCGCCATTCGCGAGGCGCCGCAGCCCGTGATCGCGCAAGTCCACGGCATGGCCACCGCCGCCGGCTGCCAGCTCGTGGCCACCTGCGACATGGCGGTCGCCTCCGAGGCGGCGCGCTTCGGCGTGAACGGCGTGGACCTCGGGCTGTTCTGCTCGACGCCCATGGTGGCGCTCACCCGCAACCTCGGCCGGAAGCGCGCCTTCGAGCTGCTCGCCACGGGCCGCTTCATGGATGCCGGCGAGGCCGAGGCGGCGGGCCTCGTGAACCACGTCGTGTCCGCGGACGCGCTGGAGGCGGAGACCCGCGCACTGGCCGAGCAGGTCGCCTCCAAACTTCCGGCAGCAGTGCGCATCGGAAAGGGCGCCTTCCACGCCCAGGCCGAGCGCCCCGTGGCGGAGGCCTACGCGCTCGCCCGCGACGCCATCGTCGCGAACCTCCAGGATCCCGACACGGCGGAAGGGATACAGGCGTTCCTCGAAAAGCGGCCCCCCGGCTGGACGCGCCCCTGAGGCGCCGATAGCACCGCGGCCATGCGCATCCTCATCACCAACGACGACGGCATCGGCGCCCCCGGGCTGGCCGTGCTCGACCGGATCGCTCGCACCGTCGCGGGCGAGGGCGGCGAGGTCTGGACCGTGGCGCCGGCCTTCGAGCAGTCCGGCGTCGGCCACTGCATCAACTACGTGAAGCCCTCGATGCTCTCGGTGATCGGTGAGCGCCGCGTCGCCGTCGAGGGCTCGCCGGCCGACTGCGTGCTGGCCGGCCTCGGCGCGATCGTCGAGGGCCCCGTGGACCTCGTGCTGTCGGGCGTGAACCGGGGCAACAACGCGGGCGAGAACACGCTCTACTCGGGCACCATCGGCGGGGCGATGGAGGCCGCGCTGCAGGGCGTGCCGGCCATCGCGCTGTCGCAGTTCTACGGCCCCGGCAACCGCGACCTCGACGACCCGTTCGAGAGCGCCGCGGCCCACGGCGCCGCCCTCGTGCGCCGCCTCGTCGACCACGCGCCCTGGGGCGGCGAGGGCTACAAGCTGTTCTACAACGTCAACTTCCCGCCCGTGGACGCGGCCTCGACGCGCGGCGCGCAGGCCGCCTCGCAGGGCTACCGCGGCGACGGGCGCATGGGCGTCCACCCCCAGACCGCACCCTCGGGCCGCCGCTACCTCTGGATCGCCGGCTCCGCGCAGGCCGAGCGCACGGGGGCGGGCACGGACGTCGAGGCCAACGTCGACGGCTGGATCTCGGTGACCCCGATGCGCGCCGACCTCACCGACCATGATGCCCTCGGCGCCCTGCGCGGCGTGCTGGATGCGCCTGCGTGACGCCCGAGGACACGATGCGCGTGATCTACGCCCTGCGCTCGCGGGGCGTCACGGACGCGCGCGTGCTCGAGGTGTTCGAGGGCGTCGACCGCCGCGAGTTCGTCTCCGACACCTTCGCGGAGCGCGCCTACGACGACGTGCCCCTGCCGATCGCCTCGGGCCAGACCACCTCGCAGCCCTCGCTGGTGGGGCTGATGATCCAGAGCCTCGGCATCGGCCCGCGCCACAAGGTGCTGGAGGTCGGCACCGGCACCGGCTTCGCCGCCGCGATCCTCTCGCGGCTCGCGCGAAGGGTCTACACCCTGGAGCGGCACCCCGGCCTCGCCCGCACGGCGCGCGCCAACCTCGAGCGCCTCGGCATCACCAACGTCACCGTGATCGCGGGCGACGGTACGCGCGGTCTGCCCGAGCAGGCGCCCTTCGACCGCGTCCTCGTGGCCGCAGCTGCCGAGGACCCGCCCGGCCCCTTGTTGAGCCAACTGCGCGAGGGGGGTAGCATGGTGCTGCCCGTGGGCGTGTCGGACAGCGTGCAGACCCTGATCAAGGTCTCGCGCACGCCCCACGGGCAGGACTACGAGGAACTGATGCCGGTGCGCTTCGTGCCGCTGGTCGAAGGGGTGGAACAGGACTGAAGGGCCTGGCACCCGAAGAGGGCAGGAGGGCCGCATGGCCAAAGCGAAGACGGCGCCGCTCGCGGCGATGGTGGCGGCGTTCGCGCTCGCGGGATGCGAGGGCTTCAACCCCGGCACCTTCGACGTGGACGTGCGCGGCAACGCCCCCGGCGGGCTCGACACCTCGGGCGCGGCGCGCCAGGCCCCGGCCGAGCGGCCCGAGCCCGACGCGCGCGGGCTCATCACCTATCCCAACTACCAGGTCGCCGTGGCCCGGCGCGGCGACACCGTGGCCGACGTCGCCGCGCGCATCGGCCTCGCCGCCGGCGAGGTGGCGCGCTTCAACGGCCTCGCCCCCGACGCCGCCCTGAACGCGGGCGCCGTGCTCGCCCTGCCGGCCCGCGTGGTCGCCACCGGCACCGCCGCCGCACCCGGCGCCGCCGCGGCGCGCCCCGACATCGCCAGCGTCGCCGGCGCCGCGATCGAGCGCGCGGGCACTGCCGCCACGCCCGCCGCCGCGCGCACCCGCCCCGTCGCGGTGCAGGGTGGGGCGGAGCCCGTGCGCCACCGCGTGGCCCGCGGCGAGACCGCCTTCTCGATCGCCCGCCTCTACGGCGTGACGCCCTCCGCCCTGGCCGAGTGGAACGGCCTCGGCGCCGACCTCGCCGTGCGCGAGGAGCAGATCCTGCTGATCCCGCTGGTGATCGGCGAGAACGGCGCCGAGGTGGTGGCCGAGCCGGCCGTCGCCATCGACCTCGCCCCGCCGCCCTCGGCCGCCACCGCGCTGCCCGAGGTGGTCGAGGCCGAGCCGCTGCCCGCCAGCCCCAACCTCAACGACAGCCGCACCGAGGTCTCCGCAGGCGTGGCCGCCGCCGCGCCCGCCGCGGCTCCCGTCTCGGAGGCCCCCACCGCGGGCGGCCTGCGGCTGCGCCCGCCCGTGCAGGGCCAGCCGCGCGAGCCGTTCTCGGCGCGCAGCGGGGGCCTCGACTTCCTGGCCCCGCGCGGCGCCCCCGTGCGGGCGGCGGCCGAAGGCACCGTGGCCGCGATCACCCGCGACACCGACCAGGTGCCGATCCTGATCCTGCGCCACGCGGGCGGCTTCCTCACGGTCTACGCCAACATCGCCGAGATCCGCGTCGCCAAGGGCGACTCGGTGCGCCAGGGCCAGCGCATCGCCTCCGTCGGCGGGGGCTCGCCGTCGTTCCTCCACTTCGAGCTGCGCAAGGGCCTCGACGCGGTGGACCCCACCAAGATGCTGCGCTGACCGAGCGGGGACGGGGGGGGTGGGCACGGCGAAATGATCGCGCGCCACTTCCGTCCCACCCTTCGAGGGCGTAAGTAGCCGGTCGGGCCCCGCGCGGGGCCGCCGAGGGAGAGAGACATGCTGAACAACATCGGCCTGCCGGGCCTGCTTCTCATCGCCGTGGTCGTGCTCGTGCTGTTCGGGCGCGGCAAGATCTCGTCGCTCATGGGCGAGGTCGGCAAGGGCATCACCGCGTTCAAGCGCGGCGTGAAGGACGGCTCCGAGGACGAGGCGGAGACGCCGCGCTCCGTGCCCCACGACGCGGACGCCCGCGCCGACGGCACCGCCGCGCGCGACGTGACCCCCGAGGCGGACCGGGAAAAGGTCTGAGGTGTTCGACCTCGGCTGGAGCGAGCTGCTCGTGATCGGCGTGGTGGCGCTGATCGTGGTGGGTCCCAAGGACCTGCCCGTGATGTTCCGCCGCCTCGGCGAGTTCACGGGCAAGGCGCGGCGCATGGCGCGCGAGTTCCAGACCGCCATGAACGACGCCGCCCGCGACAGCGGCGTCGGCGACGTCACCAAGGACCTCCACAAGATCGCCAACCCCAAGAAGTTCGGCATCGACGCCGTGCGCGAGGCGGCGGGCGACCTGAAGGCCTGGTCGCCCGACGAGTCCACCGGTCCCGCCACCCGCGCCCTGAGCGAGGAGCGGGCCGAGGCCAAGCGCAAGATCTCCGAGGCCACCGCCGCGCGTGCCGAGGCCCGCCGCGCCGCCCAGGCGGCCGAGCTGTCCGAGGAGCCGGGCCTGCGCCCCGACCCCGAGGCGCCCGCGCCCGCCGACCCCGTGGCCGCCGCCGAGCCCAAGCCCGAGCACGAGGCGCCCAAGGCATGAGCGCCGACGACGACGAGCGCTACATCGAGTCGAGCGCCGCGCCCCTGATCGAGCACCTCGCCGAGCTGCGCACCCGGCTGATCCGCTCCGTGATCGCCTTCATCGTGGCGATGGTGCTCTGCTTCACCGTGGCCGAGCCGATCCTGAACTTCCTGGCCGAGCCCATCGCCGAGGTGCTGCGCGCCCGCGGCGAGAACCCCCAGCTCATCTTCACCGCCCCGCAGGAGAAGTTCTTCGTCCTGATCCGGATCTCGGTGATCTTCGGCCTCGGCCTATCGTTCCCCGTCATCGCCCACCAGCTCTGGCGCTTCATCGCGCCCGGCCTCTACCGCAACGAGCAGCGCGCCTTCCTGCCCTTCATCCTCGCCTCCCCGGCGCTGTTCCTCCTGGGCGCGGCCTTCGCGCACTACGTGGTCACGCCGCTGGCGATGAACTTCTTCATCGGCTTCTCGGACGCCATCCCCGCGCTCGTGAACATCCTGTCGGGCGTGGAGCCGGACACCGTGGCCGTGGTCGCGGACGACGAGATCCGCACCATCTTCCTCGGCTCCGTGCGCGAGAGCCTCGACCTGTCGCTCAAGTTCATCATGGCCTTCGGCCTGTGCTTCCAGCTTCCCGTGCTCCTGACGCTGATGGGCCTCGCCGGCCTCGTCTCGGCGGAAGGTCTGGGCAACGTGCGCAAGTACGCGGTGGTCGCGATCCTGGTGCTCGCCGCGCTGGTCACGCCGCCCGACGTCATCACGCAGGTGATCCTCTTCGTGGTGGTCTACGGCCTCTACGAGCTGTCGATCCAGCTCGTGCGCATCGTGGAGCACCGCCGCACCGCGCGCCTGCGCGCCGAGGGCGTGCTGGACGAGGACGAGACCCTTTGAGCGGCGACCCGCTGGAGCGCATCGCCGCCGCCCTCGAACGCCTCGCCCCCGGCCCGGCCGCGGCGCCCGACTGGGACGCCGCCTCGGCCTTCGTCTGGGACGCCCATCCCGACGCGCTGCACCCGGTCCCCGAGGTCAGCCGCGTGCCCCTCGGCCTCCTCGTCGGCATCGACCGCCAGCGCGACACGCTGCTCGCCAACACCCGCCGCTTCGCCGAGGGCCTGCCCGCCAACAACGCGCTCCTGTGGGGCGCGCGGGGCATGGGCAAGTCGAGCCTCGTGAAGGCCGTCCATGCGGAGCTGGAGGCGACGGGCCTCAAGCTGGTGGAGCTGCAGCGCGAGGACATCGGCACCGTGGGCCGCCTGCTCGCGCTTCTGCGCGGCGCCCCGCACCGCTTCGTGCTCTACTGCGACGACCTGAGCTTCAGCCACGACGATGCGGCCTACAAGTCGCTCAAGGCGGTGCTGGACGGCGGCGCGACGGGGCGCCCTGCGAACGTGGTCTTCTACGCCACCTCGAACCGGCGCCACCTGATGCCGCGCGACATGATCGAGAACGAGCGCGGCTCGGCGATCAACCCGGCCGAGGCGGTCGAGGAGAAGGTCTCGCTGTCGGACCGCTTCGGCCTCTGGCTGGGCTTCCACGCCTGCGACCAGGACGGCTACCTCGCCATGATCCGCGGCTACTGCGCGGCCCACGGGCTGGACGTCGACGACGCCGCCCTGCGCGCCGAGGCGATCGAGTGGCAGGCCACGCGCGGCGCCCGGTCGGGCCGCGTGGCCTGGCAATTCTTCACCGACCTCGCGGGCCGGCACGGGGTGCGGATCTGAGCCCGCACCCCGCCGGGGTCACATCGGCTGGTTGTTGAGCACCGCGCAGGCCACGCGGTCGCCCGACTCGCCGCCGGGCTGCGACTCGTAGTCGTCGGCGCCAGCGTGGATGATGAGCGCCGCGCCGTCGGCGTCCTCGAGGTGCTCCTCCACGGAGATGCGGCTGTTGAAGGCCTCCATCTGCAGGACGCCCTCCTCGGTCACGAAGGCGTTGGGCAGGTCGCCCGGGTGGGGGCCGCCCTCGACCAGGCCGTGGTTGGCGTCGCCGGCGATGTGGCCGCCCGCGGAGCTGAAGTCGCCGGTGCACTCGCCGACCTCGTGCAGGTGCACGCCGTGGGCGCCGGGCTCGACCTCGGTGGCCTGCACGTTCACGCGCACGATGCCCGAGGCGGTCTCGAACACCGAGACCGAGCCGATGATCTCGCCGGCGGCGTTCTGGATGTCGCCCGTGACGCGCGGGCCGACATGGGCGTCCGCGAAGGCGGGCGAGGCGAGAACGAGGAGGGCGAGGGTGGTACGGATCATGGGGGTCACTCCGGAAGCTGTTTGCTCGCCGTAACTTAGCGCGCGCCGTCGGAGGAAAAGGGCAGGGGAGGAACGGCGCCGGACCTCGGCGCGACCTCTACTCCTCACTTTGCCGAAAATACCTTGGGGGGTCCGCAGGCGGATCGGTCCAGTGGACCGATCCGCCTGCGGACGGGCAAAGCCCCCGGTCCTATCGCCTCACCCCTGCGCCGCCATCCGGTTGTGCTTGCGCGCCATCCACTCCTTGGCGGTCTCCACCGCCACGGCGGCGTCCCGGCAGTAGGCGTCGGCGCCGATCGCCTTGCCGAACTCCTCGTTCAGCGGCGCGCCGCCCACGAGCACGATGTAGTCGTCGCGGATGCCCCGCTCGACCAGCGTGTCGATCACGACCTTCATGTAGGGCATGGTCGTCGTCAGCAGCGCCGACATGCCCAGGATGTCGGCCCCCTCGCTCTCCAGCGCATCGAGGTACTTCTCGACCGCGTTGTTGATGCCGAGGTCCACCACCTCGAAGCCGGCGCCCTCCATCATCATGCCCACGAGGTTCTTGCCGATGTCGTGGATGTCGCCCTTCACGGTGCCGATCACCATCTTGCCCATGCGCGGCGCGCCGGTCTCGGCGAGCAGGGGCTTCAGGATCGCCATGCCGCCCTTCATGGCGTTGGCCGCCAGCAGCACCTCGGGCACGAACAGGATCCCGTCGCGGAAGTCGTCGCCCACGATCTTCATGCCGCCCACCAGCGCCTCGGTCAGCACGCGGTAAGGCTCCCAACCGCGGCCGAGGAGGATGTTGGTGCCCTCCTCGATCTCCTCTTTCAGGCCGTCGTAGAGGTCGTCGAACATCTGCGCGACGAGCTCCTCGTCGTCGAGTTCGCTCAGGACGATGTCCTCGTCGTCGGCCATGGGAGTCCCTCCGTCGTTTCCGCGCTTGTGACGTGCCCTCCGGGGAACGTCAGGACGGAAAACGACTCCGGCCCCCTTTCGCGCGACGAATTGCCGGGGCGCTTGCGCACGAATCGCTAATGTTCTATTTATGTTCTCCACGGGGCGAGACCCGCAAGGGGAGCAGATCATGGGACAGGCCGTCCGCAGCTTCGAGACGTCGGCGCCGGTGCAGGCGCGCGGCGCGGCGTCGAATCGCGCCGGCCGCTTCGAGCCCTACGAGATCGAGTCCGACGCGCCCCCGCCCGCCCGCGTGCCCACCGAGGTGCGCGACGAGGCGGTGCGCCGGATCGTCAGCACGAACCGCTCGCCCGACCTCGGCTTCGAGCAGTCGATCAACCCCTACCGGGGCTGCGAGCACGGCTGCGTCTACTGCTACGCCCGGCCCTCCCACGCCTTCCTCGGCCTCTCGCCGGGCCTCGACTTCGAGACCCGCATCACCGCCAAGCCGAACGCCGCCGCGGCCCTGCGCGCCGAGCTGTCGCGCAAGGGCTACGTGCCGAAGCTGATCGCCCTGGGCGCCAACACCGACCCCTACCAGCCGGTGGAGCGGGACCGCCGCATCACCCGCGGGCTGCTCGAGGTGCTGCGCGACTTCCGCCACCCCGTCGCCATCACCACAAAGGGCGTGATGGTCGAGCGCGACGCCGACGTGCTGGGCGAGATGGGCCCCGAGCTGGCGCGCGTCGGGCTATCGGTCACCACGCTCGACGACGCGCTCGCCCGCCGGCTGGAGCCGCGCGTGCCCGCGCCGTCCCGCCGCCTCGCCGCGATCGAACGGCTGGCCGAGCGGGGCGTCGACGTGCGCGTGATGATCTCGCCCGTCATCCCCGGCCTCACCGACCACGAGGTCGAGCGCATCGTGCGCGCGGCCTCGGACGCGGGTGCCAAGGCGGCCAGCATGATCCCGCTGCGCCTGCCGCGCGAGGTGGCGCCGCTGTTCGAGGAGTGGCTGCGCGCCCACGTGCCGGGCGAGGCGCGCAAGGTGCTGAACCGCATCCGCCAGTTCCACGACGGCAAGCTCTACGACGCGGGCTTCGGGCGGCGCATGCGCGGGACGGGGGCCCACGCCGACCTCCTCCAGCAGCGCTTCCGCCGCGCCTGCGAGGCCGAGGGCCTGGCCCAGCGCCTGCCTTCCTTGCGCTGCGACCTCTTCGAGGTGCCGCCCGCCCCGGGCGCGCAGCTCGCCCTGTTCTAGGAACACCCGCCGCGCGACGCGCGGAGGGTGCGGAGGGCCGCCCCGTGTCCTGCCCGGCACGGGGCGGCCGGACGGGGAGGCGCCGACCCGCCCCGGACCTGCTCCGGGGCCTCTGATTGCGATTTGCGCTACCATTGCGGAGCGAAGCGCTGACGGAGCGCGGAGCCCCCGGCGCAAGGCCGGCGCGCGCAGCCCCCTACGCCCCGCGCCGCCGTCCCCGCCGCACCCGCTCCGGCCCGGGCGCGCCCGTCCCGTCGCTCTCCGACGAGAACCCGCCCAGCGTTTCCTTCACCGTCTCCAGCGTCGGCGCCGCGCCGCGGGGCCGCGTCTCCAGCGCCTCGCGCATGGCGGCGAGGTGCGGCGGCGTGGTGCCGCAGCAGCCGCCGATGATCGTGGCGCCCGCGTCGCGCGCGAGCACCGCGTACTCGGCCATCAGCGCGGGCGTCCCGTCGTAGCGAATGTGCCCCTCGTGGTACTTCGGGATGCCCGCGTTGCCCTTCGCGATCAGCGGTCGGGTACCTTGCGGCATCGCCAGCACCGTGCGCACGAGGTCCGACGCCCCCACGCCGCAGTTCGCCCCGAACGCCACCGGCGCGTGCGCGAGCTTGCCCACGATCCGCGCCATCTCCGGCGCCGTGGTCCCCATCATGGTCCGCCCCGCGGTGTCGAAGCTCATGGTCACGCACCAGGGCATGTCCGCCAGTGCGGCCGCCTCGGCCGCGGCCCGCAGCTCCTCGGGCGCGGAGATGGTCTCGACCCACAGCACGTCGGCGCCGCCCGCCTTCAGCCCCTCGGCCTGCTCGTGGAAGATCTCCACGGCGGTCTCGTGGGTGAGGGGGCCCATGGGCGCCATGATCTCGCCCGTCGGCCCCATCGATCCGGCCACCACGACGGTGCGCCCGGCCGCATCGGCCACCTCGCGTCCGATCTCCGCGCCCAGCCGCGCCAGCTCGCCCGCGCGGTGGCCCGCGTCGTGCAGCTTCAGCCGCGCGCGGTTGGCGCCGAAGGTGTTGGTGAGGAAGATGTCCGAGCCGGCCTCGACGGGGCCGCGGTAGAGCGTGCGGATCGCCGCGACGTTGGTCTCGTTCCACAGCTCGGGCGCGTCGCCCGATTCGAGGCCGGCGTTGAACAGGTTGGTGCCCGTGGCACCGTCCGCGAGCAGCCAGTCGCGGGCCTCGAGGAGGCGGGAAAGGGCGTCGGTCATGGGCACTCCGGGGGGCGGGGGTAGGGCGCCGTCCCTACACCCGCCGGCCGCGGGGGCCAATCGCGCCGCGCGCATCATCGTCATGAGGCGCGCTCATGGCCGGCACGCCCCCGCGCAGATCAGAACTCGTTCTGGATCTGCTCCTTGGCGACCTCGCGCAGGCTCGCCATCTTGTCGCGCAGCTCGCGCTCCGAGACCCGGTCGCCCAGGTCGTCCTTGACCTTGCGGTACACGTCCTCGTCGCCGGCCTCGGCGAAGTCGGCCTTCACCACGTCGCGCGCGTAGGCGGCGCGCTCGTCGCCCGACTTGCCCATCAGGTCGGCGGCCCACTCGCCCAGCATGCGGTTGCGCCGCGCCTCGACCTTGAACTGCAGCTCGGCGTCGTGGGCGTACTTGTTCTCGAAGCCCCGTTCGCGGTCCTTCATGTCGGTCATCTCGCCCTCCTGTTGGCTGTCGCACCTTACGTATGGGACCGGCTCGCTTGCGGGCAAGGCCCCTCCCGCATATGTGGGCCCGATTGGACCCCACCGGGATAGGCATCATGGCACGTCGCAAGAAGATCTACGAAGGCAAGGCCAAGATCCTCTACGACGGCCCCGAGCCGGGGACGCTGGTGCAGTACTTCAAGGACGACGCCACCGCCAACAACGCCGAGAAGCGCGACGTGATCGAGGGCAAGGGCGTTCTGAACAACCGCCTGAGCGAGTTCTTCATGGCCGGGCTGAACGCCGTTGGCGTGCCCACGCACTTCATGAAGCGCCTCAACATGCGCGAGCAGCTCATTCGCTCCGCCGAGATGATCCCGCTCGAGGTGGTGGTGCGCAACGTCGCCGCCGGCTCCCTGTCGAAGCGCCTCGGTATCAAGGAGGGCGAGCCCCTCCCGCGCCCGATCATCGAGTTCTACTTCAAGGACGACAAGCTGGGCGACCCGCTGGTGGGCGAGGAGCACATCATCGCCTTCGGCTGGGCCTCGCAGCAGGACCTCGACGACATGGTCGCGCTTGCCCTGCGCGTGAATGACTTCGTGTCGGGCTGCATGCTCGCCGTCGGCATCAAGCTCGTGGACTTCAAGATCGAGATCGGCCGCGTCTGGGAGGGCGACTTCCAGCGCCTGATCGTGGCCGACGAGATCTCCCCCGACTCGTGCCGCCTGTGGGACATCGAGACCGGCAAGAAGCTCGACAAGGACGTGTTCCGCCAGGACCTCGGCTCGCTGTCCGACGCCTACACCGAGGTGGCCCGCCGCCTCGGCGTGATCCCCCACAACTCCGGGCCGGTGACGCGGCCCACGCTGATCAACTGAAGGCCCGCACCATGAAGGCGCATGTGACGGTGATGCTGAAGAACGGCGTGCTCGACCCCCAGGGCGAGGCCGTGCGCCACGCGCTGGGCGCGCTCGGCTTCGAGGGCGTGCGCGGCGTGCGCCAGGGCAAGGTGATCGAGCTCGACCTCGCCGACGGCGCCACCGAGGCGGACGTGAAGGCCATGTGCGAGCGCCTGCTCGCCAACACCGTGATCGAGAGCTACCGGATCGAGATGTGAGGGCAGGGGCTGCGCTGCGTCCCTTCGGGCCGGGCCTCTGGTTGGGCGGGGGCGGCGCGGTCGACGTGCTCGGCTTCCGCTACCCCACCCGCATGGCCGTGATCGAGGGCGAGGACGGCGTGGCCCTCTGGTCGCCCGTCGCCGCCACGCCCGCGCTCGTGGAGGCGGTGGCGGCCCTCGGCCCCGTCCGCGCGATCGTAGCGCCCAACCATCTCCACCACCTCTTCGTCGCCGACTGGACCACGCTGGCCCCGGGCGCCCGGCTCCTCCTCGCGCCCGGCCTTGCCCGCAAGCGCCCCGACCTCGCCCCCGCCGAGGAGATCGACGACGGGACGACCATGCCCGCCGGCCTCGCCCACGCCGTCCTGCGGGGCAACGCCATCACCACGGAAGTGGTCGGCTTCCACCCGCCCTCCGGCACCGCGCTCTTCACCGACCTCCTCCAGCAGTTCCCGCGCGGCTGGCACAGCGGGTGGCGCGGCCTCGTCGCCCGCCTCGACCTCATGTGCGCGCCCGAGCCCACCGTGCCGCGCAAGTTCCGCGTCGCCACCCGCGACCGCGCCGCCATGCGCGCCGGGCTGGACACGGTGCGCGCATGGCCGGTGGAGCGGGTGGCGATGGCCCACGGCACGCCCGTGCCCATGGACGGCGCGGCGCTGATCGACCGCGCCTTCCGCTGGCTCGGCCCCTGAGCGCGCCGGCGGGCACTTCCCTTTCCCGCGCGCCCGCGCTTGTGTGCCCTCCGGGAGGATCACCATGCGCGCAGCCGTCCTGAGAGAGTTCCGCCAGCCCCTGAGCATGGAGGACGTGCCCGATCCGGCGTGTCCGCCCGACGGCGTGGTGCTGCGAACCATCGCCTGCGGCGTCTGCCGCTCCGACTGGCACGGCTGGGTGGGCGAGAACCCCCGCGTGCGGCTCGGCCAGATCGGCGGCCACGAATACTGCGGCGAGGTGGTCGAGGCCGGCCCCGACGCCCGCCACCGCGTCGGCGAGGTGCTGGTCGCCCCCTTCATCCTCGCCTGCGGCGAATGCCCGCAATGCCGGGCCGGGGCCTCGAACACCTGCCTCGATCAGCGCCTGCCGGGCTTCACCGAGCCGGGCGCCTTCGCGGACCACATCGCCGTGCCGCGTGACGCCAACCTCTCGCGGCTCCCCGAGGGCCTGTCGACCACGCTCGCCGCCGCCATGGGCTGCCGCGTCACCACCGCCTGGCATGCGCTGACGGGCCGGGCCGCGCTGGCGGGGGGCGAGTGGCTGGCCGTGCACGGCACGGGCGGCATCGGCCTCTCGGCCGCGCTCCTCGGCAAGGCGCTCGGCGCGCGCGTCGTGGTCGTGGACGTGGTGCGGGAGAAGCTCGACCACGCCCTCGCCCTGGGCATCGACGCCGCCGTGATGGCCGATGAGCGCACCGCCGAGGCGATCCGCGACCTCACGGGCGGCGGCGCCCATGTCAGCGTCGAGGCGCTGGGCATCCCCGTCACCGTGAACGCCTCGCTCCACTGCCTGCGCCCCCTCGGGCGCCACGTGCAGGTGGGCATGCCCGTAGGCCACCACGCCCGCATGGAGGTGGACATGAGCGCAGTCTACGCCGGCAACCTCGCGCTCTACGGCACCCGAGGCATGCCCGCCTGGCGCTACCCCTCCCTCTTCGCGATGGTCGAGAGCGGCGCGGTCGACCTCGCCCCGCTGGTCGCGCGCGAGGTGGCGCTCTCGGACGTCTCGGCGGAGCTGGCCGCCTTCGACGGGCCGACGCCGCCGGGCGTGGCGGTGGTGACGGACTTCGCGGGGTAGGGCGCCTCTGCGTGTGCACGGGGGGTGTACGGGGGGTGCACGGGGGGCGCCCCCCTCGATTTGCAACCTGCGGATGAGTGCGTCTCCCCGCGTTGACACCGCCCCGCGCCCCCCGTATGTGGCGCCCACCTCGGCCCGGGCTCCGCGTCCGGTCGGGGGCAGCCATAGCCTGCCGGGCACGTGCCGGGATACTGCTTCCCGCCACCTCTGCACGCACCGCACGCGCCCAGGTCGGAATCCGGGCGCATGCGGCCAAAGGCGTTTGGGTGCTCCCGATGCGTGCCGATGCAAGGACACGAAGCACGAGAGAGACAGCCATGCCGACGATCCAGCAGCTGATCCGCAAGCCGCGGCAGCCCAAGCGCAAGACCTCGAAGTCGCTGCACCTGCAGGGCTGCCCGCAGAAGCGCGGCGTCTGCACGCGCGTCTACACCACCACGCCCAAGAAGCCGAACTCGGCCATGCGGAAGGTCGCCAAGGTGCGCCTGACCAACGGCTTCGAGGTCATCAGCTACATCCCCGGCGAGTCGCACAACCTCCAGGAGCACTCCGTGGTCCTGATCCGCGGCGGCCGCGTGAAGGACCTTCCCGGCGTCCGCTACCACATCCTGCGCGGCGTGCTCGACACGCAGGGCGTCAAGGACCGCCGCCAGCGCCGCTCCAAGTACGGCGCCAAGAAGCCGAAGTGACCTGAACCGTCGGTTCAGGTCATCCCCGCGAAGGCGGGGATCTCCTGCCGACAGCTCCCCGGGTCGAACCCGGGGATGACGCATTGACAGAGATTTCTAAGAGGATACGCCGATGTCCCGCCGCCACGCCGCAGAGAAGCGCGAAGTGCTGCCCGACGCCAAGTATGGCGACAAGGTTCTGACGAAGTTCATGAACAACCTGATGATCGACGGCAAGAAAGCGGTCGCCGAGCGCATCGTCTACAACGCTATGGAGCGCGTCGAGACGAAGCTGAAGCGCTCGCCGATCGAGGTCTTCACCGAGGCGCTCGACAACGTGAAGCCCTCCGTCGAGGTGCGCTCGCGCCGCGTCGGCGGCGCCACCTACCAGGTGCCCGTCGAGGTCCGCCCCGAGCGCCGCGAGGCCCTCGCCATCCGCTGGCTGATCAACGCCAGCCGCGCGCGCAACGAGAACACCATGGAGGAGCGCCTCGCGGCCGAGCTGATCGACGCCGTGCAGGCCCGCGGCTCCGCGGTGAAGAAGCGCGAGGACACCCACAAGATGGCCGACGCCAACAAGGCGTTCAGCCACTACCGCTGGTAGGCCCGCGCTCCCACATCTGAGATGACGCAGGGGGCCCGTCCGGGGCCCCCGCACCCGTTTTCCCCTCCGCCCGAGGAACCTCCCATGGCACGCGACTATCCCCTCGCCCGCTACCGCAACTTCGGAATCATGGCGCACATCGACGCCGGCAAGACGACCTGCTCGGAGCGGATCCTGTTCTACACCGGCAAGTCCCACAACATCGGCGAGGTGCACGACGGCGCCGCGACCATGGACTGGATGGAGCAGGAGCAGGAGCGCGGCATCACCATCACGTCCGCCGCGACCACCACGTTCTGGCAGCGCCAGGAGGAGCCCACCAAGGAGGCGACCTCCGACACGAAGTACCGGATGAACATCATCGACACGCCGGGCCACGTTGACTTCACCATCGAGGTGGAGCGCTCCCTCGCCGTGCTCGACGGCGCCGTGGCCGTGCTGGATGCCAACGCCGGCGTGGAGCCCCAGACCGAGACCGTCTGGCGCCAGGCCGACCGCTACAAGGTCCCGCGCATCGTGTTCGTCAACAAGATGGACAAGATCGGTGCCGACTACTTCAACTGTGTGCGCATGATCGAGGACCGCACCGGCGCCCGCGCCGTGCCCGTGGCCCTGCCGATCGGCGCCGAGAACGAGCTGGAAGGCCAGATCGACCTCATCACCATGCAGGAGTGGGTCTGGAAGGGCGAGGACCTGGGCGCGTCCTGGGAGAAGGGCCCGATCCGCGACGAGCTCAAGGACCTCGCCGACGAGTGGCGCGGCAAGATGATCGAGGCCGCCGTCGAGATGGACGACGACGCCATGATGGAGTACCTCGAGGGCAACGAGCCCGACGAGGAGACGCTGCGCAAGCTGATCCGCAAGGGCACGCTCTCGCTGTCCTTCGTGCCCGTGCTCGGCGGCTCGGCGTTCAAGAACAAGGGCGTGCAGCCCCTCCTGAACGCCGTGATCGACTTCCTGCCCAGCCCGCTGGACGTGGTCGACTACATGGGCTTCCGCCCCGACGACGAGAACGAGGAGCGCAACGTCCCGCGCCGCGCGGACGACGACATGCCGTTCGCGGGGCTCGCGTTCAAGATCATGAACGACCCGTTCGTCGGCTCGCTGACCTTCACCCGGATCTACTCGGGCAAGCTCGCCAAGGGCGACAGCGTGCTCAACTCCACGAAGGGCAAGCAGGAGCGGATCGGGCGCATGATGATGATGCACTCGAACAACCGTGAGGAGATCACCGAGGCCTTCGCGGGCGACATCATCGCGCTGGCCGGCCTCAAGGACACCACCACCGGCGACACCCTGTGCGCCAAGAACGATCCGGTCGTCCTCGAGACCATGACCTTCCCCGATCCGGTCATCGAGATCGCGGTCGAGCCCAAGACCAAGGCCGACCAGGAGAAGATGAGCCAGGGCCTCCAGCGCCTCGCGGCCGAGGATCCCTCGTTCCGCGTGGAGACCGATCTCGAGTCGGGCCAGACCATCATGAAGGGGATGGGCGAGCTCCACCTCGACATCCTGGTCGATCGCCTCAAGCGCGAGTTCAAGGTCGAGGCCAACATCGGCGCGCCGCAGGTGGCCTACCGCGAGACCATCGGCCACGAGGTCGAGCACACCTACACGCACAAGAAGCAGTCGGGTGGCTCGGGCCAGTTCGCCGAGGTCAAGCTGCTGATCTCGCCGACCGAGCCGGGCGAGGGCTACTCGTTCGAGTCCAAGATCGTCGGCGGCTCGGTGCCCAAGGAGTACGTGCCCGGCGTCGAGAAGGGCATCCGCTCGGTCATGGACTCCGGTCCGCTGGCCGGCTTCCCGGTGATCGACTTCAAGGTCCAGCTGCTCGACGGCAAGTTCCACGACGTGGACTCGTCGGTGCTGGCCTTTGAGATCGCTAGCCGGATGTGCATGCGCGAAGGCATGCGCAAGGCGGGCGCCAAGCTGCTCGAGCCGATCATGAAGGTCGAGGTGGTGACCCCCGAGGACTACACGGGCGGCATCATCGGCGACCTCACCTCGCGGCGCGGGCAGGTGACCGGCCAGTCGGGCCGCGGCAACGCCATCGCCATCGACGCGATGGTGCCGCTGGCCAACATGTTCGGCTACATCAACACGCTGCGCTCGATGTCCTCGGGCCGCGCGCAGTTCACGATGCAGTTCGACCACTACGACCCGGTGCCGCAGAACATCTCCGAGGAGATCCAGGCGAAGTACGCCTGATCCCCCGGCGGCGGGGCCCTCGCGGCCCCGCCACGACCCACCCCGATTCCGGGCGCGTCCGCGCCCAAGCACACTGAAGGAGGCTTCCCATGGCGAAGGCGAAGTTCGAACGGACCAAACCGCACGTGAACATTGGCACGATCGGCCACGTGGACCACGGCAAGACGACGCTGACGGCGGCGATCACGAAGTACTTCGGCGACTTCCGGGCCTACGATCAGATCGACGGCGCGCCCGAGGAGAAGGCGCGCGGCATCACGATCTCGACCGCGCACGTGGAGTACGAGACCGACAAGCGCCACTACGCGCACGTCGACTGCCCCGGCCACGCCGACTACGTGAAGAACATGATCACGGGCGCCGCGCAGATGGACGGCGCGATCCTGGTGGTGAACGCGGCCGACGGCCCGATGCCGCAGACGCGCGAGCACATCCTGCTGGGGCGCCAGGTCGGCATCCCGACCATGGTCGTCTACATGAACAAGGTGGACCAGGTCGACGACGAGGAGCTGCTCGAGCTCGTCGAGATGGAGATCCGCGAGCTGCTGTCGTCCTACGACTACCCCGGCGACGACATTCCGATCGTGAAGGGCTCGGCCCTGGCCGCGATGGAGGGCCGCGACGAGGCGATCGGCGAGAACTCGATCCGCGCGCTGATGGAGGCCGTGGACGAGTGGATCCCGACGCCCGAGCGCGCCGTGGACCAGCCGTTCCTGATGCCGATCGAGGACGTGTTCTCGATCTCGGGCCGCGGCACGGTGGTGACGGGGCGCGTCGAGCGCGGCGTGATCAACGTGGGCGATAGCATCGAGATCGTGGGCATCCGCGACACCAAGACCACGACCTGCACGGGCGTGGAGATGTTCCGCAAGCTGCTCGACCGCGGCGAGGCGGGCGACAACATCGGGGCGCTGCTGCGCGGCATCGACCGCGAGGGCGTGGAGCGCGGGCAGGTCCTGTGCAAGCCCGGCTCGGTGAAGCCGCACACGAAGTTCGAGGCCGAGGCCTACATCCTGACGAAGGAGGAGGGCGGCCGCCACACGCCGTTCTTCGCGAACTACCGTCCGCAGTTCTACTTCCGCACCACGGACGTGACGGGCACGGTGGAGCTTCCCTCGGGCACCGAGATGGTGATGCCGGGCGACAACCTGAAGTTCAACGTCGAGCTGATCGCGCCGATCGCCATGGAGCAGGGCCTGCGCTTCGCCATCCGCGAGGGCGGCCGCACCGTCGGCGCCGGCGTGGTGTCGAAGATCGTGGAATAGGGCGACTTCGCGAAGCGAAGTCTGCCCGGGGCGGCAGGGGGGTGCGCCAGCACCCTCCCGAGAGCCACCCGGTCGCCGCTAGGCACAACGAAGGGCCGTCCCGAAAGGGGCGGCCCTTTCCCCGTTCCGCCCTAGCTCCTCCCGGACCAGCAACGGAGCGACGGGCGATGATCCACACCCTCAAGGTCTACGGCGAGCGCAACACCGGCACGAACTACCTCGCCGAGCTTCTGGTCGCGAACTTCGACCGGCTCCTGCTGCGTGGCACCCAGCCGCTTTGGCCCGCGCGGCGCGCGCTCGTCCACCGCCTCGGGCGCATGGGACTGGCGCCGCTGGGGCGGGCCGTGGACGAGGCGACGTCCGACCTCTACTTCGCGCGCGCCTTTCCCCGAACGCTTGGGTGGAAGCACGCCGAAGTGCCGGTGGAGCGGCTCGCGCGCGCAACTCCGGGCGGCGTCGGCTTCGTAGTGCTGACGAAGAACCCCTACAGCTTCCTCCTGTCGCTCCACCGACGGCCCTACCACCTCGGCGCCCCGGTGCCGGACCTCGCCACGTTCCTCGCCCGCCCCGTCCGGCCCGCTCGGCGCGAGATGTCGGGCCGCGCGCCGTGCCGCCCCGCGGAGATCTGGAACCGCAAGATGCGCAGCTACGAGCGCCTCGCCGCCTCCGGCCTGCCCGCCGTCGTGCTCCGCTACGAGGACCTGCTTGCCGACGAGGCGGGCGCGCTGGGACGCATCGCGGAGGCCTTCGGCCTTCCCATGTCCCGTCGGTGGGCGGGCGTAACCTACTCAACCAAGGACCCTGGCAAGGGCCGCGCCGACTACCGCGACCGCTACCTGCGCGAGCAGTGGCGCGAGGACCTCGATGCGGACACGGTGGCGGCGATCAACACCGACCTGGACGCCGACCTCGCCGCGCGGTTCGGCTACGACGTCATCGACCCCGCGGCCGTCGGGAGACGGAGGGCAGCCTGACGCGCTTCCGTCGCTCGCGGAAGTGGGGCAAACCGCGCCCCATGGACCCGTTCATCCGCCACGCATACGCCCTCCACGCCCGCCGGCCCCTGCGCGACGCCGAGGAGGCCGCGCGCCTCCTGCGCGACCCGGAGCCGGCCTGGGTCCACCTGCAGGCCGACGACCCCCGGTCGGGGGAGTGGATCGCCCGGCACCTCGACTACCTGCCGCCCACGGTGCGCGCGGCATTGACGGCGGCCGCCACGCGGCCCCGGCTCGCGCGGGTCGAGGGGGGCGTGCTGCTGATCCTGCGCGGGCTCAACACAAATCCCGGCGCCGAGCCCGAGGACATGGTGAGCCTGCGCATGTGGATCGAGCCCGCGCGCGTCGTCACCCTCTCGGTGCGCGAGCTAGCCACGGTGCGCGAGCTGGCCGACGAGACCGAGGCGGGGCAGGGGCCGGAGGACGCCGGCGCGCTGCTGGCCTTCGTGGCGGGGCGCCTGACCGCGAAGCTGTCGGCCTACGCCGACGGGCTCGACGAGGAGGGCGACGCGCTGGAGCGCACCGTGCTGGCCGGAGCGGACGCCGCGCTCGGGCCCCGCATCTCGGACATCCGCGGCGAGGTGGTGGACCTGCGCCAGTTCCTGGCCCCCCAGCGCGACGCGCTCTCGCGCCTCCACGCCGCGCCGCCGGCCTTCCTGCGCGAGGCCGACGCGATGGGCCTGCGCGAGGCGCTCGAGGAGGCGGAGCGGGCGCTCGAGGTGGTGGGCAGCCTCCACGACCGGCTGGTGGTGCTGAAGGACGAGCTGGCAGCCGCGCGTGACGAGCGGCTGAACCGCAACCTCTACCGCCTGTCGGTGATCTCGGCCGTCTTCCTGCCGCTGGGCGTGCTGACGGGCCTCATGGGCATCAACCTCGCGGGGATGCCCGGCGCGAACTGGGAGCCGGCGTTCTGGGTGTTCACCGCGCTCATGGTGGCGATCGCGCTGGGGCAGCTCGTGCTCTTGCGCTGGCTCCGCTGGCTCTAGGCACGAAAAAGGCCGCCCCCGGAGGAGCGGCCCTGCATCGTCCGATCCGGGGATCAGTTGTTGGCGATGATCGCCTCGATGCGGTTCTTCTGGTTCGACTCGTCCTCGGACTCGACGATCTGCTTGATCGCCGCGATCTGGCCGAGGGTCAGGTCGTCGAGGGTGTCGGTGGGAATGCCCATGCGCTCGAAGTCGGCCATGAGGGCCGTCTGCAGCATGTTGAAGCCTTCCGACATGTTCATCATGTGGGCGTCCGCGAAGGCGGCACCGGTCGACATGGCGGCGAAGGTGGTGGCGAGAAGGATGCGTTTCATGTGTCGCTCCGTAAGGTTTGTGCGATGGGCTGCGGTGCGATGTGGTCGCCGCGATTGTTGTACCCGGTGCACCCCGGAGCAGCAGCCCCAGAGCACGACTGACCAACCCCGGCAGGCATGATCGGTTCCCCGTCCGGACGCAGGAATCCGCACCGATCCGAGCGTGGCTGCACCGCGCCCTCCGCCGCGCCTCCCGAACCTCCTGTAAACGTTGATCTATGCGCGCGCGCACGTGGGGCACACGGGATTGGCATCGCCTTGAAACCTTCGTAGGCCGGGGAATGGCCCCCGCATTCCAGCCCTTCGCCGTCGAGCGGTTCCTGTCCCGTCACGAGCACGGCGTGCGCTTCAACTTCTCGGAGTCGGGTGTCCATCCCATGCGCTACGAGGCGCTGCTCCGGCTCGCGGACGCGGACGCCGGGGCGCTGCTCGCGGCGCGGGCCGATTACCCGCAGGTGAACGGCACCGATGCGCTGCGCGAACGCATCGCCGCGCTCTATCCCGGCGCGGGGCCCGCGAACGTGCTCGTGACCGTGGGCGCGACCGAGGCCAACACCCTCGCCGCGCAGGTGCTGCTGGCGGAGGGCGGCGCGACGGTCGCCTTCCGCCCGACCTACGCGCAGTTCCCGGGCAATGCCGCGAACCTCGGGCACGAGGTTCGCCACGTCGACCTGCGGCCCGAGGCGGGCTGGGCGCTCGACGGCGATGCGCTGGACCGGGCGGCGCGCGGCGCGCGGGTGATCCACGTGGTGAACCCGTCCAACCCCACGGGGCGGGCGATGGACCCGTCCGAGCGGCGGGCCGTCGTGGATGCGGCGGCGCGCGAGGGCGCGTGGATCGTGGCCGACGAGGTCTATGCGGGCACCGAGCGGGCGGGGGAGCGCGAGACGCCGAGCTTCTGGGGCGAAGGGGAGCGGGTGGTCGCGATCGGTTCGCTGTCCAAGGCCTACGGGCTGCCGGGGCTGCGCCTCGGGTGGATGGTGGCCCCGGAGGGCGTGATCGAGGCCGCGTGGCGCCGCCACGAGTATGCGGCCATCGCCGCGCCCGACCTGTCGATGCGGCTCGCGGAGCTGGCGCTGCGCGCGGACGTGCGCCCGCAGGTGATCGCGCGATCGCGGCGGCTGATCCGGCAGGGCTTCGATGCGCTGGCGGAGGCGGTGGATGCCATGGGCATGCGGGTGCGCCCGCCCGACGCCTCGGCCATGAGCTTCATCGGCTTCGACCTCCCCATCGGCTCCGAGGCGCTGGCCGCGCGGCTGCTCGAGCGGCAGGATCTCCTGATGATCCCGGGCGCGCTGTTCGGCGCCGAGGGGCATTTCCGCTTCTCCTCAGCGCTGCCCGAGGCGCACCTCGCGGAAGGGCTGCGGCGCCTCGCCTTGGAGGTGGATGCGGTGCGCGCGGAAGGCCTTGCGCGCTCCACGGCGACCGCTTAAGCGGGGCCTCGCCTGCAGGGGTATAGCTCAGTTGGTAGAGCAGCGGATTCCAAATCCGCAGGTCGCGGGTTCGAACCCTGCTGCCCCTGCCAGGCCCTCGTCCCCGCATCGCCAGCCATCGCTTGCACTCGTCGCCCGCGGCGCATAGGTCCGCTCCCGACCCAAGCCCGGCGGATAGCGCGATGACCAACCCGTTCCAGTTCCTGCAGCAGACCCGTGCCGAAGTCGCCCGGATCTCCTGGCCGGGCCGCCGCGAGGTGGCGCTGACCTCGGTGATGGTGCTGCTGCTCGCGCTCGTCACCGCGACGTTCTTCTTCCTCGTGGACCTCGTGATCCGCACCGGTCTCACGGCGCTGCTCCAGAGCTTCTGAGGCCGCCCGGCGGCGGGGTTGAAACCCCGCGCCGCGGGGCGTATGGGGGCCGCACCCTCCGGGGAAGGGCGCGCAGCCGGATAGGCCGCGCGCCTTGCCAGTTCCGGGGGGCGGGATACGGCGGCCCCGGGCGGGCCGCGAGCGAGGCCGCGGACGCGGCGGAGGATGGTCGATGGCGAAGCGGTGGTACTCGGTGAGCGTGCTGAGCAACTTCGAGAAGCGCGTGGCGGAGCAGATCCGCACCGCGATCGAGGAGCAGTCGCTCCAGGACCAAATCGAGGAGGTGCTGGTGCCCACCGAGGAGGTCCTCGAGGTGCGCCGCGGCAAGAAGGTCACCTCGGAGCGGCGCTTCATGCCGGGCTACGTGCTCGTGCGCATGGAGATGTCCGACGAGGGCTACCACCTCATCACCAACATCAACCGCGTCACCGGCTTCCTCGGGCCGCAGGGGCGCCCGATGCCCATGCGCGACGCCGAGGTGAACCAGATCCTCAACCGCGTGCAGGAAGGCGAGGACGCGCCGCGCTCGCTGATCACCTTCGACGTGGGCGAGAACGTGAACGTCGTGGACGGACCCTTCGAGGGCTTCTCGGGGCAGGTCGAGGAAGTCGACGACGAGGCGCAGTCGCTCAAGGTGAGCGTTTCCATCTTCGGCCGGGCCACCCCGGTCGAGCTGAAGTTCACGCAGGTCTCCAAGGCCTCGTGATCCTCCGGGCCGCCGCCGCGGCGGCCCCGGACCCGGACGTGGGAGGCGCGAGCCGAACCACGGCCGTCACCGTCCCCCTCGGGGGGCAGACAGGCAGGGCGGGACGATCCCGCCGCCGAGACAGGAGAGTCGCATGGCGAAGAAGCTCGTCGGCACGATGAAGCTGCAGATCCCCGCGGGCAAGGCGAACCCCTCGCCCCCCGTGGGCCCGGCGCTGGGTCAGCGCGGGATCAACATCATGGAGTTCTGCAAGGCGTTCAACGCCAAGACGCAAGAGATGGAGCAGGGCGCGCCCTGTCCCACCGTGATCTCGTACTACCAGGACAAGTCCTTCACGATGGACATCAAGACGCCGCCGGCGTCGTACTACCTGAAGAAGGCCGCCGGCCTGAAGCCCGTGGGCAAGCGCAACCGCCCCCGCGGCGCCGAGAAGCCGGGCCGCGAGACGGTGGCCTCGGTCACGGTCGCGCAGGTGCGCGAGATCGCGGAAGCGAAGATGAAGGACCTGTCGGCGAACGACGTCGACCAGGCCATGAAGATCATCCTGGGCTCGGCCCAGTCCATGGGCATCGAGGTGAAGTGATGGCGAAGCACGGAAAGCGCACCCGCGCCGCGCGCGCGGCCGTCGAGGGCAAGGAGAACCTCGGCCTGGACGAGGCGATCTCGCTGATCAAGGCGAACGCCACGGCGAAGTTCGACGAGACCGTCGAGGTCGCCATGAACCTCGGCGTCGACCCGCGCCACGCCGACCAGATGGTCCGCGGCGTGGTCAGCCTGCCCAACGGCACCGGCAAGACCGTCCGCGTGGCCGTGTTCGCGCGCGGCCCCAAGGCCGAGGAGGCCGAGGCCGCCGGCGCCGACATCGTGGGCGCCGAGGACCTGATGGAGCGGATCCAGGGCGGGCAGATCGACTTCGACCGCTGCATCGCCACGCCCGACATGATGCCGATCGTTGGCCGTCTGGGCAAGGTCTTAGGCCCGCGCAACCTGATGCCGAACCCCAAGGTCGGCACCGTCACCATGGACGTGGCGCAGGCCGTGAAGGACGCCAAGGGCGGCCAGGTCCAGTTCCGCGTCGAGAAGGCGGGCGTGATCCATGCCGGCGTGGGCAAGGCCTCGTTCGACGACGCCAAGCTCAAGGAGAACGTGCTGGCCTTCGTGGACGCCGTCTCCAAGGCCAAGCCGGCGGGGGCCAAGGGCTCCTACCTGCAGAAGGTCTCGCTCAGCTCCACCATGGGGCCGGGCGTGTCGGTCTCGATCGACTCCGCCACCGGCAACGAGGCGGCGGACGCCTGACGCGTCCCGACGGCATGAAGGCGGGGGCGGTGCGCATGGGCGCGCCGCCCCCGTCGCGTTCCGGGGGCCTGGCCGCGATCGCGCGCATGCCCGTCGCACGCGCCGCGCTCGCGTCCGACGGGACGCTGATCGCGCTGTCGGCCGCGCTCGGCCTCTCTGCCCTCGTCGCGGGCGGGGGCGTGCCGGACCTCTGGGACGTGGGCTCGCCGCACGCGCTGGCGAGTTGGCTCCTCCTCCTCAAGTGGGGCGGTGCAGCATGGTTCTGCGTCCGCGCCGCCGCGCGCGGCGCGGGCATCGCGGCTTGGGCCGGCGCCGGCGCTGCGCTGCTGCTCCTGCTGGGCGACGCGACGGGCCTCGCGGACACGGGGCCGGGCGTCGCCGTCATCGGCGCGGGCGCGCTCCTGCTCCTCGGCCTCGGCTTCCTCGGCCGCGTGCGCGGCATGGCGGAGTGGATGCGGGGCCTCGCGCTCCTCCTCGGCGCGCTCGCGGCGGTGGGGGTGGGGCTGGACGCGGTGGCCGCGGCCGCCCCGGGGCACGTGCTGCGCGGCGCGGCGGTGCTGATCGAGGAAGGGGGCGAGATGCTTCTCGGCAGCCTCATGCTCGGCCACGCGGAGCGGCTCGCGCGATCGTGGGGGCGTGGGCTCGCCGGGGGTCTTTCCTTTCCGCGGTCGCCGGACTAGGGAACCCCTGTCGATTCGGGCCTCTCGAGGCCGGGGTCGGCGTGCTGTCCAAGACGGTGGGGTGGGCTTCGGCCCGGAACGCCTGCCCGAGACGGGAACAGAGATCAGCCTGCGCCGCTCCGGGGGCGAGGGTTGCCGATGCCCCGTTAGGACCGATGGCCGGACACGTCCGGTCGACGAGAGCCGGAGGGGTCGTCCCTCCAAACTTGGAGTGAACCGTGGATAGAGCTCAGAAAGAGAGAGTGGTCGAGGAACTCGGCCAGATCTTCGAAGGCTCTGGCGTCGTGGTGGTGAGCCGCTACGAGGGCATGACGGTTGCCGAGATGCAGGACCTCCGCTCGCGCATGCGCGAAGCCGGGGGCTCCGTTCGCGTCGCCAAGAACAAGCTCGCCAAGATCGCCCTGGAGGGGAAGGCTGTCAGCAGCATTTCCGACTACCTCACGGGCATGACCGTGCTCGCCTACTCCGAGGACCCCGTGGCTGCGGCCAAGGTCATCGACGCGTATGCCAAGGACAACCAGAAGCTGGTGATCCTGGGCGGCGCGATGGGCGACACGGCACTGGACCCTGCCGGTGTGCAGTCGGTCGCCAAGATGCCCAGCCGCGAGGAGCTCATCGCTTCCATCGTGGGCTGCATCGGCGCCCCGGCCAGCAACATCGCGGGTGCCATTGGCGCGCCTGCTTCGAACATCGCGAGCATCCTCTCCACCATCGAGGAGCGGGCCGAGGCGGCCTGAGGCAATCCCATCCCTCGCGGCGGGTTGAATCCCCTGCGCCGGACACACAATTAACGGAACGGAAAAGACAATGGCTGATCTCAAAGCGCTCGCCGAGCAAATCGTGAACCTCACCCTGCTCGAAGCGCAGGAACTCAAGACCATCCTCAAGGACGAGTACGGCATCGAGCCCGCCGCCGGCGGCGCTGTGATGATGGCCGGCCCGGGCGGCGACGCCGGCGGCGCCGCCGAGGAGGAGCAGACCGAATTCGACGTGATCCTGAAGGGCCCCGGCCCCAACAAGATCAACGTGATCAAGGAAGTCCGTGCCATCACCGGCCTCGGGCTGAAGGAAGCCAAGGACCTGGTCGAGGCCGGCGGCAAGCCCGTCAAGGAAGGCGTCGACAAGGCGGAAGCCGAAGAGCTCAAGTCGAAGCTCGAGGCGGCCGGCGCCGAGGTCGAGCTCAAGTGATCGCGGCCCCGGGCGTGCCCCGGGGATCGTGAACGACGCAGGGTGGTCCCGGGTCTCCGGGGCCACCCGCTCCTGTCTCGGAAGGCTGCGCGGACGCGCTGCCTTCCCGGTCAGGGGCGGGGACGGGTGGCGCGCCCGTGGGACGGCGCGCCGGGATAGTCCCCCCCGGACCCATCACGCGCGAGCGGCCCCGGTGCCCGACGGGGCGCTCCGCGCGGGAACTGAAAGGCACGACCGCACATGGCTCAGACGCAAGCGTCCTCGAAGCGCATCCGCCGCTATTTCGGCAAGATCCGCGAAGTCCTCGACATGCCGAACCTCATCGAGGTTCAGAAGTCCTCCTACGACCTGTTCCTGCGCTCCGGCGAGGGTGCCGAGCCCGCCGAGGGCGAAGGCCTCATGGGCACCTTCCAGTCGGTGTTCCCGATCAAGGACTTCAACGAGACCGCCGTGCTGGAGTTCGTGCGCTACGAGCTCGAGCGCCCGAAGTACGACGTCGAGGAGTGCCAGACCCGCGACATGACCTACAGCGCGCCGCTGAAGGTCACGCTGCGCCTGATCGTGTTCGACGTGGACGAGGACACCGGCCAGAAGTCCGTGAAGGACATCAAGGAGCAGGACGTGTTCATGGGCGACATGCCTCTGATGACGCCCAACGGCACCTTCATCGTGAACGGCACCGAGCGGGTCATCGTCTCCCAGATGCACCGCTCCCCGGGCGTGTTCTTCGACCACGACAAGGGCAAGACGCACAGCTCGGGCAAGCTGCTCTACGCCTGCCGCATCATCCCCTACCGCGGCTCTTGGCTCGACTTCGAGTTCGACGCCAAGGACCTGGTGTTCTGCCGCATCGACCGCCGCCGCAAGCTGCCCGTGACGACGCTGCTCTACGCGCTCGGCATGGACCAGGAGGCGATCGTCAACACCTACTACGACACCGTGACCTACGCCCACCGCCGCGGCGAGGGCTGGGCCACGAAGTTCTTCCCCGAGCGCCTGTCGGGCACGCGCCCGGCCATGGACGTCGTGGACGCCGCCACCGGCGAGGTCGTGATCGAGGCCGGCAAGAAGGTCACCCCCCGCCAGGTCAAGAAGCTGCGCGAGGAGGGCAACGTCTCCGAGATCCTCGTGCCGTTCGACGCCATCGTCGGCAAGTTCGCCGCGCGCGACATCATCGACGAGGAGACCGGCGCCATCTTCGTGGAGGCCGGCGACGAGCTGACCTGGGAGGTTGACAAGACCGGCGAGGTGTCGGGCGGCACCCTCAAGGCGCTGGTGGACGCGGGCATCGACGACATCCCCGTGCTCGACATCGACAACGTCACCGTGGGCCCGTACATCCGCAACACGCTGGCCGCGGACAAGAACCTGAACCGCGAGACGGCGCTCATGGACATCTACCGGGTCATGCGCCCGGGCGAGCCGCCCACCGTGGAGGCCGCGCAGACCCTGTTCGACCAGCTGTTCCGCGACTCCGAGCGCTACGACCTCTCGGCCGTGGGCCGGGTGAAGATGAACATGCGCCTCGACCTCGACGCGCCCGACACCATGCGCACCTTGCGCGACGAGGACATCCTCGCCTGCATCAAGGGCATCGTGGAGCTGCGCGACGGCCGCGGCGAGATCGACGACATCGACCACCTCGGCAACCGCCGGGTGCGCTCGGTCGGCGAGCTGATGGAGAACCAGTACCGCGTGGGCCTCCTGCGCATGGAGCGCGCCATCAAGGAGCGCATGTCCAGCGTCGAGATCGACACGGTCATGCCCCAGGACCTGATCAACGCGAAGCCGGCCGCCGCCGCCGTGCGAGAGTTCTTCGGCTCCTCCCAGCTCTCGCAGTTCATGGACCAGACCAACCCGCTGTCCGAGGTGACGCACAAGCGCCGCCTGTCGGCCCTCGGGCCGGGCGGCCTGACGCGCGAGCGCGCCGGCTTCGAGGTGCGCGACGTGCACCCGACGCACTACGGCCGCATGTGCCCGATCGAGACGCCGGAAGGCCCGAACATCGGCCTGATCAACTCGCTCGCCACCTTCGCGCGGGTGAACAAGTACGGCTTCATCGAGACGCCCTACCGGCGCGTCGAGGACGGCAAGGTCTCGGACGACGTGGTCTACATGTCGGCCACCGAGGAGATGCGCCACACGGTCGCCCAGGCGAACGCGCATCTCGACGAAGAGAACCGCTTCGTGAACGAGCTGGTCTCGACCCGCCAGTCGGGCGACTACACGCTCGGGCCGCGCGAGAGCGTGGACCTGATCGACGTGTCGCCCAAGCAGCTGGTCTCGGTCGCCGCCGCGCTCATCCCATTCCTCGAGAACGACGACGCCAACCGCGCGCTGATGGGCTCGAACATGCAGCGTCAGGCGGTGCCCCTCCTGCAGGCCGACGCCCCCTTCGTGGGCACCGGCATGGAGGCCGTGGTGGCCCGCGATAGCGGCGCCTCGATCATGGCGCGGCGCGGCGGGATCATCGACCAGGTCGACGCCCAGCGCGTCGTGGTGCGCGCCACCGAGGACCTGGAGCTTGGGGATGCGGGCGTGGACATCTACCGCCTGCGCAAGTTCCAGCGCTCGAACCAGAACACCTGCATCAACCAGCGTCCGCTGGTGAAGGTGGGCGACCGCGTGGGCAAGGGTCAGGTGCTGGCCGACGGCCCCTCGACCGACATGGGCGAACTGGCCCTGGGCAAGAACGTGGTCGTCGCGTTCATGCCGTGGAACGGCTACAACTACGAGGACTCCATCCTCATCTCCGAGCGCGTCGCCCGCGACGATGTGTTCACCTCGATCCACATCGAGGAGTTCGAGGTCGCCGCGCGCGACACCAAGCTCGGGCCCGAGGAGATCACCCGCGACATCCCGAACGTGGGCGAGGAGGCGCTGCGCAACCTCGACGAGGCGGGCATCGTCTACATCGGCGCCGACGTGGAGCCGGGCGACATCCTGGTGGGCAAGATCACCCCCAAGGGCGAGTCCCCGATGACGCCCGAGGAGAAGCTGCTTCGCGCCATCTTCGGCGAGAAGGCTTCGGACGTGCGCGACACGTCGCTCCGCGTGAAGCCGGGCGACTACGGCACCGTGGTCGAGGTGCGCGTCTTCAACCGCCACGGCGTGGAGAAGGACGAGCGCGCGCTGCAGATCGAGCGCGAGGAGATCGAGCGCCTGAGCCGCGACCGCGACGACGAGCGCGAGATCCTCGACCGCAACATCTACGCGCGCCTGCGCGGCATGATCGAGGGCCGCAAGGCGGTGAAGGGGCCGAAGGGCGTCAAGGCGGGCACCGCCATCGACGAGGCCCTGCTCGACGGCCAGCTCTCCCGCGGCCAGTGGTGGCAGCTCGCCCTCGAGGACGAGCAGGAGGCCCGCGAGGTCGAGGCGCTCAACGAGCAGTACGAGGTGCAGAAGCGCGCCATCGAGGCCCGCTTCGAGGACAAGGTCGAGAAGGTCCGCCGCGGCGACGACCTGCCGCCGGGCGTGATGAAGATGGTCAAGGTCTTCATCGCCGTGAAGCGCAAGCTGCAGCCGGGCGACAAGATGGCCGGCCGCCACGGCAACAAGGGCGTCATCTCCAAGGTCGTGCCGATCGAGGACATGCCGTTCCTGGGCGACGGCACCCCGGTGGACTTCGTGCTCAACCCGCTCGGCGTGCCGAGCCGGATGAACGTCGGCCAGATCCTCGAGACCCACATGGGCTGGGCCGCGCGCGGCCTGGGCATCAAGGTGGACGACGCGCTCGACGAGTACCGGCGGAAGGGCGACCTCGCCCCGGTGCGTGACGCCATGCGCATCGCCTACGGCGAGGAGGCCTACGAGGAGGCGATCGCGGGCCTGGAGGACCAGGACCTGATCGACTCCGCGGAGACCATCACCCGCGGCGTGCCGATCGCGACCCCGGTCTTCGACGGCGCCAAGGAGGCGGACGTGAACGACGCGCTCACGCGCGCCGGCTTCGACACCTCGGGCCAGTCCGACCTGTTCGACGGCCGCTCGGGCGAGAAGTTCTCGCGCCAGGTGACCGTGGGCGTGAAGTACCTGCTCAAGCTGCACCACCTCGTGGACGACAAGATCCACGCGCGCTCCACGGGGCCGTACAGCCTCGTCACGCAGCAGCCCCTGGGCGGCAAGGCGCAGTTCGGCGGCCAGCGCTTCGGCGAGATGGAGGTCTGGGCGCTGGAGGCCTACGGCGCGGCCTACACCCTGCAGGAGATGCTGACGGTGAAGTCCGACGACGTGGCCGGCCGGACCAAGGTCTACGAGTCGATCGTCAAGGGCGAGGACAACTTCGAGGCGGGCGTGCCCGAGAGCTTCAACGTGCTCGTGAAGGAAGTCCGCGGCCTCGGCCTGAACATGGAACTCCTGGATTCGGAGGGCGGCGAGGAGTGAGCCCAGCTCCGGGGCGGACACCGGTCCGCCCCACGCCGACCACCCGGACGTACTCTTTTTCGAGGACCTGACATGAACCAGGAACTGACGAACAACCCGTTCAACCCCGTCGCGCCCCAGAAGGTGTTCGACGAGATCAAGGTCTCGCTGGCCTCGCCCGAGCGGATCCTCTCGTGGTCCTACGGCGAGATCAAGAAGCCCGAGACCATCAACTACCGCACGTTCAAGCCCGAGCGCGACGGCCTGTTCTGCGCGCGCATCTTCGGTCCGATCAAGGACTACGAGTGCCTGTGCGGCAAGTACAAGCGCATGAAGTACCGCGGTGTCGTCTGCGAGAAGTGCGGCGTGGAGGTCACCCTCCAGAAGGTCCGCCGCGAGCGCATGGGCCACATCGAGCTGGCCTCGCCCGTCGCCCACATCTGGTTCCTCAAGTCGCTGCCCTCGCGCATCGGCCTCATGCTCGACATGACGCTGCGCGACCTCGAGCGGATCCTCTACTTCGAGAACTACGTCGTCATCGAGCCGGGCCTCACCGACCTCGCCTACGGACAGCTGATGTCCGAGGAGGAGTTCATGGACGCCCAGGACGCCTTCGGCGCCGACGCGTTCTCGGCCAACATCGGCGCGGAGGCGATCCGCGAGATGCTGGCCAACATCGACCTCGAGGCCGAGGCCGCCCAGCTGCGCGAGGACCTCAAGGAGGCCACCGGCGAGCTGAAGCCCAAGAAGATCATCAAGCGCCTCAAGATCGTCGAGAACTTCCTCGAGTCGGGCAACCGCCCCGAGTGGATGATCCTGACCGTGATCCCGGTGATCCCGCCCGAGCTGCGCCCGCTGGTGCCGCTCGACGGCGGCCGCTTCGCGACCTCGGACCTCAACGACCTTTACCGCCGGGTCATCAACCGCAACAACCGCCTCAAGCGGCTGATCGAGCTGCGCGCGCCCGACATCATCGTGCGCAACGAGAAGCGGATGCTGCAGGAGTCCGTGGACGCCCTGTTCGACAACGGCCGCCGCGGCCGCGTCATCACCGGCGCCAACAAGCGGCCCCTGAAGTCGCTCTCGGACATGCTCAAGGGCAAGCAGGGCCGGTTCCGCCAGAACCTGCTCGGCAAGCGCGTGGACTTCTCGGGCCGCTCGGTCATCGTGACCGGCCCCGAGCTGAAGCTGCACCAGTGCGGCCTGCCGAAGAAGATGGCGCTCGAGCTGTTCAAGCCGTTCATCTACTCGCGGCTGGAGGCCAAGGGCCTGTCGTCGACCGTGAAGCAGGCCAAGAAGCTGGTCGAGAAGGAGCGTCCCGAGGTCTGGGACATCCTCGACGAGGTGATCCGCGAGCACCCCGTGCTCCTGAACCGCGCGCCCACGCTGCACCGCCTCGGCATCCAGGCCTTCGAGCCGGTGCTGATCGAGGGCAAGGCGATCCAGCTCCACCCGCTGGTCTGCTCGGCGTTCAACGCCGACTTCGACGGCGACCAGATGGCCGTGCACGTGCCCCTGTCGCTGGAGGCGCAGCTCGAGGCGCGCGTCCTGATGATGTCGACCAACAACGTGCTGTCGCCCGCCAACGGCGCGCCGATCATCGTGCCGTCGCAGGACATGGTGCTGGGCCTCTACTACGTCACCATGGCCCGCGAGGGCATGCAGGGCGAGGGCGCCGTGTTCTCGTCCGTGGACGAGGTCGAGCATGCGCTCACGGCCGGGCAGGTGCACATGCACGCCAAGGTCAAGGTCCGCATGGCGCAGATCGATGACGAGGGGCAGGAGGTGCAGCGCACCTTCGAGACCACGCCGGGCCGCGCGCGCCTCGGCGCGCTGCTGCCCCTGAACGCCAAGGCTCCCTTCGAGCTGGTGAACCGCCTGCTGCGCAAGAAGGAGGTGCAGCAGGTCATCGACACCGTCTACCGCTACTGCGGCCAGAAGGAGTCGGTCATCTTCTGCGACCACATCATGACCATGGGCTTCCGCGAGGCGTTCAAGGCCGGCATCTCGTTCGGCAAGGACGACATGGTGATCCCCGAATCCAAGTGGCCGATCGTCGACGAGACGCGGGCGCAGGTGAAGGAGTTCGAGCGGCAGTACATGGACGGCCTGATCACCCAGGGCGAGAAGTACAACAAGGTCGTGGACGCCTGGTCGAAGTGCAACGACAAGGTCACCGACGCCATGATGCTGACCATCTCGACCTCGGGCCGCGACGAGAACGGCGCCGAGAACGAGCCGAACTCGGTCTACATGATGGCCCACTCTGGTGCCCGGGGCTCGGTCACGCAGATGAAGCAGCTCGGCGGCATGCGCGGCCTGATGGCCAAGCCGAACGGCGACATCATCGAGACGCCGATCATCTCGAACTTCAAGGAAGGCCTGACCGTGCTGGAGTACTTCAACTCCACCCACGGCGCGCGGAAGGGCCTGTCGGACACCGCGCTCAAGACGGCGAACTCGGGCTACCTGACCCGCCGCCTGGTGGACGTGGCGCAGGACTGCATCGTCCGCGAGGAGGAGTGCGGCACCGACAACGCCATCACCGCCACCGCCGCGGTGAACGACGGCGAGGTGGTCGCCACCCTGGGCGAGCGCGTGCTCGGCCGGGTCGCCGCCGAGGACGTGCTGGTGCCGGGCACCGAGGACGTACTGGTGGCCGCGGGCGAGCTGATCGACGAGCGCCGCGCCGACGCCATCGAGCAGGCCGGCGTGCAGACCATGCGCATCCGCTCGCCGCTGACATGCGAGAGCGAGGAGGGCGTGTGCGCCAACTGCTACGGGCGCGACCTCGCCCGCGGCACCCGCGTGAACATCGGCGAAGCGGTGGGCATCATCGCCGCCCAGTCGATCGGCGAGCCGGGCACCCAGCTGACGATGCGGACCTTCCACATCGGCGGCGTGGCGCAGGGCGGCCAGCAGTCCTTCATGGAGGCCAGCGCGGCCGGCAAGGTGAGCTTCACCAACGCCAACACGCTGATCGACTCGGCGGGCGACGTGCTGGTCATGGGTCGCAACATGACGCTGGTGATCTCCGATCCCGACACCGGCGAGGAGCGGGCCTCCCACAAGCTGGGCTACGGCACGCGCCTGTTCATGAAGGAGGGCGCCACCGTCGCGCGCGGCGACAAGCTGTTCGAGTGGGACCCCTTCACCCTGCCGATCATCGCCGAGGCGGACGGCAAGGCGAAGTTCGTCGACCTCTTCGACGGCATCTCCGTGCGCCAGGAAACCGACGACGCCACCGGCATGACCCAGAAGATCGTGTCCGACTGGCGCTCCTCGGCCAAGGGCAACACCCTCAAGCCCGAGATCCTGATCCTGGGCGAGGACGGCGAGCCCGTGCGCAACGAGGCGGGCAACCCGGTCACCTACACCATGTCGGTGGACGCGATCCTGTCGATCGAGGACCAGCAGGACGTGCGGGCGGGCGACGTGGTCGCGCGCATCCCGCGCGAGGGCGCCAAGACCAAGGACATCACCGGCGGCCTGCCGCGGGTGGCGGAGCTGTTCGAGGCGCGGCGTCCCAAGGACCACGCCATCATCGCCGAGCGCGACGGCACGGTGCGCTTCCAGAAGGACTACAAGAACAAGCGTCGCATCCAGGTCGACCCCGGCGACGGGTCCGATCCGATCGACTACATGGTCCCCAAGGGCAAGCACATCCCCGTGCAGGAAGGCGACTTCGTCCAGCGCGGCGACTACATCATGGACGGCAACCCCGCGCCGCACGACATCCTGCGCATCCTCGGGATCGAGGCGCTCGCCGAGTACCTGATCGACGAGGTGCAGGACGTCTATCGACTGCAGGGCGTGAAGATCAACGACAAGCACATCGAGGTGATCGTCCGGCAGATGCTGCAGAAGTTCGAGGTGCTCGACTCGGGTGACACCACGCTGCTGAAGGGCGAGCACATCGACAAGGCGGAGCTCGACGAGGCCAACGCCAAGGCCGAGAAGCGGGGCGACCGCATCGCGCGGGCCGAGCCGATCCTGCTCGGTATCACCAAGGCGTCGCTGCAGACCCGCAGCTTCATCTCGGCGGCCTCGTTCCAGGAGACGACGCGGGTGCTCACCGAGGCGAGCGTCCAGGGCAAGCGCGACAAGCTCGTCGGTCTCAAGGAGAACGTCATCGTGGGCCGCCTGATCCCGGCGGGCACCGGCGGCGCGACCCAGGAGATGCGCGCCATCGCCACGGAGCGCGACACCAAGGTCATCGAGGCGGCACGTGCGGAGGCCGAGAAGGCCGCCGCCCTGGCCGCGCCCGAGGCGCCCTCGGCGGACGACGTGTTCGGCGAGGACCAGTCGGTCGAGACCGCCGACCAGGACTGAGCTAGGGGCGCGAGCCGCCCGCACAGGGGGCCCCGCCGGAGCGATCCGGCGGGGCCCCTTCGCGTTTCGCCGACGGTCCACCGGCGCGCGGCGAGAGCTCAAGCGCTCGACCCCGGCAGCCGGCGCCGCGCGCGCTTGCCGCCCCCCGGGGGCCGTGCGACCACTGCGCCATGCCCGGAAACGAGATCATCGGCGTCCTGCGCTTCTCCTATCCCGCCAAGGAGGGCTTTGCCGTCAGCGGCATGGAGGAGGCCGCGCTTGAGGCCCATCTCTACGACGACGCCCGTCTCAAGGCCCGCTTCCGGCTGCTCGAGACGGTCGCGCTGCCCTCGCTCGCCGCGCAGACCGATCCCGACTTCGCGCTGGTGATCCTCGCCGGCACCACGCTGCCGATCCGCCACCGTCAGCGCCTGCGCTCGCTGGAATCGGCCTATCCGTTCCTGCAGGTCTGCTTCATGGAGCGGACAGGCGCGCTGGCCGCCGCCAAGCGCAGCTTCCGGCGCGGCATCCGCGGCGCACCGAGCCACGTCACCGGCTTCCGCATCGACGACGACGACGCGGTCGCCACCGACTACGTGGCCCGCACCCGCGACATGGCCGACCGCCTGCTGGGTGCGGACCTCGCGAACCGTCCCACCGTCGTGGCCTTCGCACGTGGCGTCTACTGGGACATGCACGCTCCCGCGCAGCCCTTCTGGGACTTCCGCGAGGCGCAGCCCCTCGGCCTCGCCTGTGCCATGATCACCGACGCCGACCTGCCGACCTGCGTCTACCGCTACAATCACCGCCGCCTGCCGTGCCACGTGCCCACGCTGATGGAGCCCGACGGCCACGCCTTCCTGCGCACGCTGCACGGCCACAACGATTCGGGCCGCTCGATCCCGCCCCACGCCACGCGCCTGCCCACGCGCCGCGCCCGCCGCATGCTCGCCGAGCGGTTCGGCCTCGACGCGGACCGCGCCATCGCCCTCATGCCCGAGCCGCCCGCGGCGGACTGAACGCCCCCCATGACCGACAACCTCCGCGGCGCACTCTTCATGATGGCCTCCATGGCCACGTTCACGCTGAACGACGCCTGTCTGAAGTGGCTGGCGGGCGCGCTGCCGACGTTCCAGGTGGTGCTGCTCCGCGGCCTCCTCGTCTGCGCCCTGATCGCCGCGCTGGCCCACGCCACGGGGGCGCTGCGCATGCCGATCCCGCCCGCCGATCGCCGGCCCGTGGCGTTGCGCTCCGCGCTGGAGGTCGCCGCGTTCCTGCCCTTCGTCGTGGCGCTGACGCGCGTGCCGCTCTCGACCATCACCGCGATCCTCCAGGCCGCCCCCCTGTTCATCACCGCCGCGGGCGCGCTGTTCCTCGGCGAGCAAGTGGGTTGGCGACGCTGGACCGCGATCGCGGTGGGCCTCGCGGGGGTGCTCCTGATCGTGCGCCCCGGGGTCGAGGGCTTCGACGCCTGGGCGCTCCTGCCGCTCCTGACGGTGGCCCTGATCACCGCCCGCGACCTCGTGACCCGCCGCATCACGCGGGGCACGCCGAGCCTCAAGGTCGCGATCTTCACCGCCGCCGGCGTCACCGCGCTCGGCGCCGCGCTGTCGGCGCGCGAGACGTGGGCCCCGCTGGATGCGGGGCAGGGGGCCGTGTTGGCGCTGGCGGCCGTGTTCATCCTCGGCGGCTACCTGTTCTCGATCCTCGCCATGCGCGTGGGCGAGATCGCGGCCGTGACCCCGTTCCGCTACACCGCGATGGTGTGGGGGCTGCTGCTGGGCGTGGTCCTGTTCGCGGAGCGCCCCGACCCGGTGATGCTGCTGGGGGCCGCGATGGTGGTGGGCACGGGCCTCTACACGCTCTGGCGCGAGGGTAGGGCGGTGCCGGTGCCGCGCCCGGTGGCGCCGCGCTAGAAGCTCGCCTCGATCGCCGCGAGGTCCAGCCCGAACCGTGTGTCCAGCTCCGCGCGCTGCTCGGCGTCGGCGGGGCGCAGGCCGCGCGCCTCCACGGGGCTGTCGTTGGTGCCGTCCACGCCGCGCAGCCACATCGGCGCATCCGTGAGCGTCACCGAGGGCATCATGGTCGCGATCCGGTGGTGCGGGAAATGCAGCGCCGTGCGCCGGACCGAGGCCCGCAGCACCACCGCCTGCGCCACGCCGAGATGGGCGCGTACCTGCGGCTCGACCTCCACGCGCGGCCCGAGGCGCAGCGCGAAGCCGCGGTTGAAGTCGATGGCGAGGCGCCCGTGGCGGCGGAACAGCGGCGCCACGTCCTCGAAGGCCCGCCGCGCCCGCTCCACGAAGCGCAAACCCACGCCGTCGTCGTCGTCCATGCGGAACTGGAGGCTCGGCGGCCCCTCGGGGTCGAGGCGCGCGTTCACCAGCCGCTCCATCGCGTGGCGCTGGTTCTCAGGCGGATGGAACACCACCTCGGCGCCCGGCACCGTGGCGACGAGGTCGCGCAGGCGGTCCGCGTGGGCGCGGGGCAGGGCGTCTCCGGTGACGACGAGCTTGGCGAAAGCGCCATCGGTCTGCGCCGCGAGCGTGCGCAAGGTCACGTGCTCCAGCGAGCGGAAGCGCCGCTCCAGCCGCTCCGGCGCCCAGAGCGCGGCCTGCCGGGCCTCGACGCTCTCATGCTCCTGCTGGAACGCGCCGGGACCGGGATAGGCGAAGCGGGTGATCGAAAGGATCTGGAGCGGGGCGTCGGGCATGGCGCGACGCTGCGGCGCGGGGGGGGCGGCCGCAAGGATTGGCAGGACGCCGCCGGCCGGCTAGCAGGAGGCATGACCAGCGAGACACACGAGGGCGGCTGCCTCTGCGGGGCGGTGCGATACCGGGTCAGGGGACCGCTGAATCCGGTCGCGGCCTGCCACTGCCGTCAGTGCCAGCGCACGTCGGGCAACTACGTGGCAGCGACCTCCGCCCGGCGGGAAGCCGTGGGGATCGAGGGCGAGCCGCGCTGGTTCCGCTCCTCGAAGACGGCGCGACGCGGCTTCTGCGCCGCCTGCGGCTCGAATCTGTTCTGGGACGGGGGCGGCGACCGACTCTCGATCCACGCGGGCACGCTGGACGCGCCCGCCCGGGTCGCGCTCACCCGGCACATCTTCTGCGCCGACAAGGGCGACTGGTACCGGATCGCGGACGGCCTTCCGCAATTCCTCGGCCCGGACCTCTGACGAACGGGAGCCTTCCATGATCTTCACCGTCGCCATCGACGGCCCCGCCGCCGCGGGCAAGGGCACCATCGGCCGCGAGATCGCGGCGCGCTTCGGGATGCGCCACCTCGACACCGGCCTGCTCTACCGCGCCGTGGGCGCGCGCACCCTGCGCGGCGAGGAGGCGGTGGCCGCCGCCCGCGGGTTGGAGGCCGCCGACCTCGAGGGCGACCTGCGCCGGCAGGACGTGGCCGCCGCCGCCTCCCGCGTGGCCGCCGTGCCTGAGGTGCGCGCGGCCCTCGTTGACTGGCAGCGTGGCTTCGCGCGCGCCGCGGGCGGCGCGGTGCTCGACGGCCGCGACATCGGCACGGTGATCTGCCCCGAGGCGGAGGTGAAGCTCTACGTCACCGCCTCGCCGGAGGTGCGTGCCGAGCGCCGCTTCGCGGAGCTGGCCGCCTCGGACGCCACGCTGACCCGCGAGGGCGTGCTGGAGGACGTGCTGGCCCGCGACGCCCGCGACATGGGCCGCGCGGAGGCGCCGCTGGTGGCGGCCGAGGACGCCGTGGTCCTGGACACCTCCACGATGAGCGTCGAGGAGGCCGTGGGCGCAGCCGTCGCCATCGTCGCCTCGGCCCTGCCGGCGCGCTAGGGCAGCCCTCCGCGCAGGGGGCGGCGAAACGCCGCCCGGCGGCTGTCACACCCGCGCGAGGGGCGTAGTCCGGCGGGCCGCGGAGGCGTATCCTGCCGGCATCCCGTACTGCCCGAGGTCGTTGCCATGCCCCGCTCCCCAGCGCCCCGTCCCGTTCGCCGCCGCGGCAGTCGCGCGCCGTCGCTCGGCCCGCTCGGGCTCGGGGCGGCGGTGCTCGTCATGACCGTCGCCTTCGCGAACGTGACCGACTCCGCTCGTGCGCAGGGCGGGCGCATGACCGTGGACCACCTCGCCTCGCTGGTCACGCGCCTCGATCCCGGCGCGGAGCGCGTCGCCGGCACGATCCGCTTCACGGTCGAGGACGTTCCGGTCCTCCTCGTCACCGACGCGGGCGCCGACCGGATGCGGGTCATGGTGCCGATCCGCTCCGCCGAGGGCCTCTCCCCCGAGGAGATGCGTCGGATGATGCAGGCCAACTTCGACACCACGCTCGACGCCCGTTACGCCCTCGCCGAGGGGCGGGTCTGGGCCGTCTACATCCATCCGCTCGCCTCGCTGCGGGACGCGCAGCTCCTGTCCGGCATCGGCCAGACGGTGAACGCGGCGCTGTCCTACGGCACGCTCTACTCCTCGGGCGCGCTCACGTTCGGTCGCGGCGACAGCGCCCGCGAGCAGCGCGAGCGGCTGGACCGCCTCGTGCGCCGCGGCCTCGAGCTGTAGCCCCCCCCGGCCCGCACGCGCCCCGCCCTTGCAAATCGGGGGCACGTCGCGTATGTTCCCGCGCGTCACCCGACAGGTCGAACCCTTCGGCGCCCCGGCGCCCTTCGACCCGTTTTCGACCAACGCAAGACCGGCGGAGACAACCGCACGGCCAGCAACCGATCTGAATAGGATATCATCAGCCACATGGCTCAAAACGCATCCATGGAAGAATTCGAAGCCCTCCTGAACGAGAGCCTCGAGATCGACACGCCGACCGAGGGGTCGGTGGTCAAGGGCAAGGTCATCGCCGTCGAGGCGGGCCAGGCCATCATCGACGTCGGCTACAAGATGGAAGGCCGCGTCGACCTCAAGGAATTCGCGAACCCCGGCGAGCAGCCCGAGGTCGAGGTCGGCGACGAGGTGGAGGTGTTCCTCCGCTCCGTCGAGAACGCCCGCGGCGAGGCCGTCATCTCCCGCGATCTCGCCCGCCGCGAGGCTGCCTGGGACCGCCTGGAGGAAGCCTACGGCAAGGAGGAGCGCGTCGAGGGCGCGATCTTCGGCCGCGTGAAGGGCGGCTTCACCGTCGACCTCGGCGGCGCCGTGGCGTTCCTGCCCGGCTCCCAGGTCGACGTGCGCCCCGTGCGCGACGCGGGCCCGCTCATGGGCCTTAAGCAGCCGTTCCAGATCCTCAAGATGGATCGCCGCCGCGGCAACATCGTGGTCTCGCGCCGCGCCATCCTGGAAGAGAGCCGCGCCGAGCAGCGCGCCGAGGTCATCTCGAACCTCCAAGAAGGCCAGAACGTCGACGGCGTGGTCAAGAACATCACCGAGTACGGCGCCTTCGTCGATCTCGGCGGCGTGGACGGCCTGCTGCACGTGACCGACATGGCCTGGCGCCGCGTCAACGACCCGCGCGAGATCCTCTCGATCGGCGAGACGGTCAAGGTGCAGGTCATCAAGATCAACAAGGAGACCCACCGCATCTCCCTGGGCATGAAGCAGCTCCAGGAAGACCCGTGGGACACCGTGATCGCCAAGTACCCGCTGGGCTCCGTGCACCAGGGCCGCGTGACCAACATCACCGACTACGGCGCCTTCGTGGAGCTGGAAGCCGGCGTCGAGGGTCTCGTGCACGTCTCGGAGATGAGCTGGACCAAGAAGAACGTCCACCCGGGCAAGATCGTGTCGACCTCGCAGGAAGTTGACGTGATGGTGCTGGAGATCGACACCGCCAAGCGCCGCGTGTCGCTCGGGCTCAAGCAGACCCAGCGCAACCCCTGGGAGGTGTTCGCCGAGACCCATCCGCCAGGCACCGAGGTCGAGGGCGAGGTCAAGAACATCACCGAGTTCGGTCTGTTCATCGGCCTGCCGGGCGACATCGACGGCATGGTGCACCTCTCGGACCTGACCTGGGAAGGCCGGGGCGAGGACGCCATCGGCGACTACCGCAAGGGCGACATCGTCCGCGCGCAGGTCACCGAGGTGGACACCGACAAGGAGCGCATCTCGCTGTCGATCAAGGCGGTGGGCGGCGATCCCTACGCGGAGACCCTGGGCGGCGTGAAGCGCGGCTCGGTCATCACCGTCCAGATCACCAAGATCGAGGACGGCGGCGTCGAGGTGGACTACGAGGGCATGAAGTCCTTCATCCGCCGCTCGGACCTGGCGCGCGACCGTCAGGACCAGCGACCCGAGCGCTTCGGCGTGGGCGACAAGGTGGACGTGCGCGTGACCAACGTGGACACCAAGAACCACCGCATCGGCCTGTCGATCAAGGCGCGCGAGATCGCCGAGGAGCGCGAAGCCGTGGAGCAGTTCGGCTCCTCCGACTCGGGCGCCTCGCTGGGCGACATCCTCGGAGCCGCCCTGAAGGGCGACGAGTGATCTTCACGGGACCGCGTCAGCGGTCCCGTCCGGTCCGCCCGGTGCGATTCGCACCGGGCGGGACTGCCGGTTCCCGACACGTTTTGTTCCCGCAGGCGTATGTCGGATGACACTTCCCCTGCTGCGCCGTTGCGTCAGATGTTGCCGACACGCGCAGTTTCTCGGGAATTCGGAGTGAAATCAGGGGGTCCGGGGTTCCAAGGGGTGCCTCCGGTCCGATATGCACACGTGATCCTTGCAAACGCGAGATTCAGCAAACCTCAGGGGTGCATCGATGATCCGATCGGAACTTATCCAGAAGCTCGCCGACGAGAACCCGCACCTCTACCACCGGGATGTCGAACGCATCGTCAACACGATCTTCGAGGAGATCACCGACGCGCTCAGTGCCGGCGACCGCGTCGAACTCCGGGGCTTCGGCGCCTTCTCCGTGAAGCAGCGCGACGCCCGCGTGGGCCGCAACCCCCGCACCGGCGAGACCGTCCAGGTCGCCGAGAAGCACGTGCCCTTCTTCAAGGCCGGCAAACTGCTTCGGGACCGGCTGAACGGCAAGTGACGGGCCGCCTTCCACGGGCTGCCTGCGCGCTGGACACCGCCCGGTGCCGGAGCTAGGTCCGACTCCATGAGCTTCCTGCGCGTCCTCTTCCTCGGCCTCCTCGCCTTCGTGCTGCTGGTCCTCGCTCTCGCGAACCGGCAGGTGGTGAGCCTACGCCTCCTCCCCGAGACCTTCGGCGACTACGTCGGGCTGGGCGCGCTGTCGCTGCCCCTCTTCGCCGTGATCTTCCTGTCCATCGGCATCGGCCTCCTGATCGGCTTCACCTGGGAGTGGCTGCGCGAGCACAAGCACCGCGCCGAGGCGTCGCGCCAGCGCGCCGAGCGCGAGCGCCTCGAGCGCCGCCTCGAGAAGGCCCGCGGCGGCTCCGAGGAGGACGAGGTCCTCGCGCTGGTGGAGACGCGCGCCTGATCCGCGTCGAACGGCCCGGGCGGGGCGCGGTGCGCGCCAAGATCTGCGGCCTGCGAAACCCCGACGACGTCGATGCCGCCGCCTGTGCCGGGGCGGCCTACGCCGGTTTCGTGTTCTTTTCCCGCTCGCCCCGCGCCGTGGACGCCGCCACGGCCCGCGACCTCGCGCTCCGCGCGCCCGTGGGCCTCGCCAAGGTGGCGCTGGTGGTGGACATGGACGACGACGCGCTCGACGCCGTCACCGCCGCCGTCCCCCTCGACATGATCCAGCTCCACGGCCGCGAGACGCCGGAGCGCGTGGCGGAGGTGCGGGCTCGCACGGGCCTGCCGGTGATGAAGGCGGTGGGGGTGCGGGACGCCGGCGACCTCGCCGCGCTGCACGCCTACGAGGCGGTGGCCGACCAACTGCTGGTGGATGCCAAGCCTCCGCAGGGCGCCGCGCTGCCCGGCGGCAACGGCGTGGGCTTCGACCACCGCCTGATCGCCAGTCGGACCTGGGCGCGGCCCTGGATGCTGGCGGGCGGCCTCGATGCCGCGAACGTGGCCGAGGCGGTGCGCCTGACGGGCGCGCGGCAGGTCGACGTCTCGTCCGGCGTCGAGAGCGCGCCGGGCCACAAGGACGCGGCCCGCATCCGGGCGTTCTGCGAGGCGGTCGCGGCGCTCTGACGCGGGGCCGTTGCCCCCCCGGGCGGCTGGGCCTAGACACCGCGCAACAGGGAGGCCCCGCTCATGCCCGACGATCTTCTGAACAGCTTCACCTCCGGTCCCGACGAGAAGGGCCGCTTCGGCCAGTTCGGCGGACGCTTCGTGTCCGAGACGCTGATGCCGCTGATCCTGGAGCTGGAGCGTCAGTACGAGCACGCCAAGACCGACGATAGCTTCTGGGCTGAGATGCACGACCTGTGGACCCACTACGTGGGCCGCCCGTCGCCGCTCTACTTCGCCGAGCGCCTGACCGAGCGGCTGGGCGGCGCGAAGATCTATCTCAAGCGCGACGAGTTGAACCACACCGGCGCACACAAGATCAACAACGTGCTCGGCCAGATCATCCTCGCCCGCCGGATGGGCAAGACCCGCATCATCGCCGAGACCGGCGCCGGCCAGCATGGAGTCGCCACCGCCACCGTCTGCGCGAAGTTCGGCCTGAAGTGCGTGGTCTACATGGGCGCCCACGACGTGGAGCGGCAGAAGCCCAACGTGTTCCGCATGAAGCTGCTGGGCGCCGAGGTGATCCCCGTGACCTCCGGGCGCGGCACGCTGAAGGACGCCATGAACGACGCCCTGCGCGACTGGGTGACCAACGTGGCCGACACCTTCTACTGCATCGGCACCGTGGCCGGTCCGCACCCCTATCCGGCCATGGTCCGCGACTTCCAAGCGATCATCGGCCAGGAGGCGAAGCGCCAGATGATGGAGGCCGAGGGACGGCTGCCCGACACCATCATCGCCGCGATCGGCGGCGGCTCGAACGCCATGGGCCTGTTCTACCCGTTCCTCGACGACAAGGAGGTGGCGATCATCGGCGTCGAGGCGGGCGGCAAGGGCGTGGACCTCAAGATGCAGCACTGCGCCTCGCTCACCGGTGGGCGCCCCGGCGTGCTGCACGGCAACCGCACCTACCTGCTGCAGGACGACGACGGCCAAATCCTCGAGGGCTTCTCGATCTCCGCGGGCCTCGACTACCCCGGCATCGGCCCCGAGCACGCCTGGCTCCACGACATCGGCCGCGCGCAGTACGTGTCGATCACGGACGTGGAGGCGCTGGAGGCGTTCCAGCTCTGCTGCGAGCTGGAGGGCATCATTCCCGCGCTGGAGCCGAGCCACGCGCTGGCCCACGTCGCCAAGATCGCGGGCGGGCTGCCCGAGGACCACCTCATCTGCATGAACATGTGCGGGCGGGGCGACAAGGACATCTTCACCGTCGCCAAGGCACTGGGCTGGGAGATGACCGAGGCCTGAGGCCCGTAAACCTCGGTTTACGGGCCGCATCGGGACGGCGGGATCTGGCGGTAAACTCCCGTGCGATGGTGTCGTCGGGCGGGAGATGCAGGGTCGCGGCACCGGTGCGGCGTCGCACCACCCCCCCCGATGAGAGGACCAGTCCCATGCGAATCACGTCCCTGATGCCCACCATCCTTGCCGCCGCGCTCGGCGCGGGCGCCGCATCGGCGCAGGACATTACGAGCCAGATTGTCTCCGATCTCCAGAGCAAGGGCTTCCGGAACATCGAGGTGCAGGTCGGACCATCCCGCACCGAGGTCGAGGCCGTACGCGGCGACCGGGTGCTGGAGGTGACCTACGACAACGCCACCGGCCGCATCGTCGAGCAGGAGTTCGAGCGGCGGAGCTCGGGCGACCTCGCCGACCGGCGCGAGCGCTTCGAGGCGCTGCGCGAGGCTGCGCGGGAACGCGGAGACAACGGCCGCCGTGTCGGCCCGCGCGACCTCGACGAGATCGAGGATGACGACGACGATCGCCGCGACCGCGGGCGCCGTGTCGGGCCGCGCGACGAGGACGACCGAGGGCGCGGCCGGGGCCGGGGGCGCGGCGGCGACGACGATCGTGACCGCGACGACGACGACCAGGGCGAGGATCGCGATGACGACGACCGGGGCCGCGACCGCGACCGGGGAGCCGACCGCGACCGCGACAGGGACGACGACCGGGGCCGCGGTCGGGATCGCGACGACGATGACGACGACGATGATGACGACGACGACTGAGGCCGTCTGCTACGCTGCGGGGCGCCCGTCCGAGGCGCCCCGGACCCGGAGGAAGATTCCGTGAGGCCCGTCCACATCGCGCTGACGACCCTGGCGCTCGCCCTCGCGGCACCGACCGCGTCCGCCGATCCCGTCCGCGACGTCGTCGCGCAGCTGCAGGCGCAGGGCTACCAGACCATCCGGGTCGAACGGACGTTCCTCGGGCGGGCCCGCATCCGGGCCGAGGCCCCGGGCGGGCACCGCCGCGAGATCATCCTGAACCCCCGCACCGGCGAGCTCCTGCGCGACTACCGCGAGCAGGGGCGGGGCGCGGGCGGCGCGGCTCCCATGATCCGCGAAGGTCCCAGCGCGGACGGCCGCGACCGCGCGGCGCGCGACCGGGCGCGGGAGCGCGAGGACCGCGAGGAGGACCGGCGCGACCGCGAGGCCGACCGCCGCGAGGATGCGCGCGAGCTTGAGGAGGACCGGCGCCAGGACGCCCGCGAACGGGCCGAGGAGAACCGCGAGAGGCGCGAGGACCGCGAAGAGGACCGGCGCGATGACGACTGATCCGGCGGCCCCGTGAACCGGCGTCTCGCGATCGCTGCGCTTCTGGTGCTGCAGGCCCTGTGCGCCGCCTTCTTCTTGTTCGACGTCGTCACGTCGATCTTCGGACTGCTCGACCGCCCGCTCGACTGGCAGCTGCGCGAGCTGATCGAGATCGGCGCCGCCGTCGGGCTGGTGCTGGGCACCGCGCTGGGGGCGCTGGCGCTGCGCCGCTCCGAGGAGCGGCGCCGGCATGTCGAGGACCGGCTGCGCGTCGCCTCCGGCGCCTTCGCCGAGCTACTCGAGGCGCGCTTCGCCGAATGGGGCCTGACGCCCGCCGAGCGCGACGTGGCGCTGTTCTCGATCAAGGGGCTCGGCCCGGCCGAGATCGCGGCGATCCGCGGCACCTCGGGCGGCACCGTGAAGGCGCAGTCGGCGGCCGTGTACCGCAAGGCGGGCGTCTCGGGGCGCGGCCAGCTCTTGAGCCACTTCGTCGAGGAGCTGATGGAGGGCCCGCTTGTGCCGACTGCGGCGGGGGCGAAGCCGCCCGCCGCGGCTCAGTCCTCGGTGGATGCGTAGGCTTCCAGCACCGCCAGCGGCACCACGTCCAGCGCCCGCTCGTGGGTCGCCTCCAGCACCACGCGGGGGGCGACGCCCTCGTCGTGGGCCTGCACGAAGCGCGCGGCGCACAGGCACCAGCGGTCGCCGGGCTTGAGCCCCGGAAACCCGAACTTCGGGCGGGGCGTGCTCAGGTCGTTGCCGAGGTACTTCGAGTTCGCCAGGAACTCCGCCGTCATCACCGCGCAGACCGTGTGCGAGCCCCGATCCGCGGGGCCGGTGTTGCAGCACCCGTCGCGGAAGAACCCCGTCATCGGCGCGGTCGAGCAGGTGGCGAGCGGGCCGCCCGAGACGTTGCGGGCGGGGGCGGTGCGGGGCGGCTGGGTCATGCGGCGTCTCCTTCGGAGCGGGACGTAGCGCGGGCGGACCGGGGCGCTAGCGGAAGCGGTCCGCAAGCTTCTGGAGCGGGTTCCGTGTGTCGGGTGCGGCTTCGCCCTCGGGGGCGAGCTTCGGCGCCGGCGTCGGGTTCGTATCCTGTGCCGTTTTGGCGGGCACCACGCGCAGCGCCACCGCGTTCAGGAAGCCCGGGCCGTCGCCCGCCGCCAGCTTCGGCGCCCCATCCGAGATGCCCCGCAGCATGTCGTCGAGCGCGTCCCCTTCAGACTTGGCGAAGTCCGACAGCACGTAGCCCGAGACCCGGTCCTTGTGACCGGGGTGGCCGATGCCGATGCGCACCCGGTCGTAGTGGGGGCCGAGGTGCTGGTGGATTGAGCGCAGGCCGTTGTGCCCCGCATGCCCGCCGCCCGCCTTGAGGCGCAGCTTGAAGGGCGCGAGGTCCAGCTCGTCGTGGAACACGGTGACCGCGGTGCTCTCGATTTTGAGGAAGCGCATGGCCTCGCCCACGGACTGGCCCGAGAGGTTCATGAAGGTGGCGGGCTTCAGCAGCGCCACGCGCTCCGATCCGAAGCGCCCCTCGGACAGCTCCGCCTGGAACTTCGACCGCCACGCCGGAAAGCCGTGGTCCGCGGCGATCCGGTCCAGAGCCATGAATCCGACGTTGTGCCGGTTGCCCGCGTACTTCGCGCCCGGATTGCCTAGGCCGACCCAGAGTTGCACGCCCATGACGATCCTCCCACCTTCCGCCGTGTCTTCGTTTCCCGGATACCTCGGGGGGTTCGCGAGATACCAGCGATCGATCCGGGGGATCGATCGTCTCGCGAACGGGCGGAGCCCCGGACAGGGTGCGGCGAGCGGGGGCAGAGCCCCCACCAACAGAAAAGGGGCACCCGCAGGCGCCCCCCAATCCGCAGCTCGCGCCGGGGCTCAGTTGCCCTCGGCCGGCTCCTCGCCCACGGTCGCGTCGGTCTGGTTGATGACCTCGGTCTCGGTGGTCTCGTCGTCCTCGTCCTTCTGCGAGGCCAGCCCGGAGGGCGCCTGCATGTTGGCGATCACGAAGTCGCGGTCGATGGTCGGGCGCGTGCCCTCGGGCAGGGCGATGTCGGAGATGTGCAGCGTGTCGCCGATCTCCATCTCGGACACGTCGGCCACGATCTTCTCGGGGATGTCGCCGGCGGTCACGCGCAGCTCCACCTCGGGGCGCACGGCCGTCAGCACGCCGCCCGCGCGGGCGGCCTTCGAGCCCTCGAAGCCCACGAACTCCACGGGGATGTAGAGGCTCACGCGGCTCGTGCGGCGCAGGCGCATCAGGTCGAGATGCGTGGGCAGGTCCTTGACCACGTCGCGCTGCACGTCGCGCGCGATCACGCGCACGTCGTCCTGGCCCTCGACCTTGAGGTTCCAGAGCTGGGCCATGAAACGGCCCGCGCGCAGCTTCTTCAGCAGCTCGTTGAACGGCACTTCGATCGCAACGGGATCGGCGCCGCCGCCATAGACCACGCCCGGGACCATGCCCCGACGACGCGATGCACGAGCGGCCCCCTTGCCCGTCCCCGTGCGAGCATGAGCGACGAGATCCGGAATCTCACCAGCCATGTTGTTTCCTTTCGGTCTCTGGGCCGCCTCCAAGGGTGCGGCCCGCCTCGTTCGAAGCCCGCCCTCTATGGGCCGGGCCGGGGGTTGGCAAGCGGGTTTCTCCCTTGCGGGGCGGGCGCGCGGGCCCCGGGGGCTTGCGCTCGGGTGCCGGCGCGCGCAGGCCCGCGCCATGACCATCCGATCCGCCCTCGCGCTCAGCCGCGCACCCGTGTTCGCCTTCGTCGCCGTGGGGCTGACCTGGGGCTGCGTCGCCGCCATGGCGCCCGTCCTGAAGGCGCGGATCGGGGTCGACGACGCGACCTTCGGGTTGCTCCTGCTGGGGACGGCCGTCGGCCTGTCGACCACGATGGTGCTAGCGCCGCGCTGGGACCGGACCCTCGGGCGCTGGGCGATGCCGGCGGGCACGGTGCTGCTGGCGCTCGCGGTCCTCGGGCCGGGGCTGGCGACCACGGTGCCCCTGTTCTTCGTGGCTCTCGCGCTCGCGGGCGCCACGAGCGGGCTGACGGACGTGGTGATGAACGCCCGCGTGAGCGCCATCGAGACGCGCGCGAGCCGCTCGCTGATGAACGTGAACCACGCCATGTTCTCCGTCGCCTACGCCTGCTCGGCGCTGCTGACGGGCGCCATGCGCGAGGCGGGGTGGGCGCCGCTGGCGATCTTCGGCGTCACGGCGGCGCTGATCCTCCTGACCGCCCCGCTCCAGTTCATGGAGGTGGACGCGCCCGAGGAGACGGGCGGCCCGCCGCCGCGCTTGCCGCTCGGGATCGTGGCGCTGTGCGGGGCGATCGTTCTGATCGCCTTCATGGCCGAGAGCACCGTGGAGAGCTGGTCGGCGCTGCACATCGAGCGGACGCTGGGCGGGGGCGCGGCCGAGGGGGCGTTCGGGCCGGCGATGCTGGGGCTGACCATGGCGGTGGGGCGCTTCTCGGGGCAAGCGGTGTCGGCGCGGTTGTCGGAGGCGGGGGTGATCCGCTGGGCCACGGGGCTGGCGGTGGCGGGGGTTCTGGTCGCCGCGGCGGCCCCGGTGCCGTGGGTCGCCTACGGGGGCTTCGGCTTGATGGGACTGGGAATTTCCGTGATCGGACCGATGGGGCTGGCGCTCGCGGGACGCCTGAGCGCGGGGTCGCAGCGCACGGCCGTGATCGCACGCGTTGCGGTGATCGGGTTCCTCGGGTTCTTCCTCGCGCCCGCCCTCATGGGGCTGGGATCGGAGGCGTTCGGGCTTCGCTGGGCCTTCGCCGCGGTGGCGGTGCTGCTGACGCTGGAATGGCCGTTGGAGCGGTTGGCGGCGCGGAAGTAGGGGGGGCGCCTTCCGTACACCCCCCGTGCACCCCCCGTGCATACGGGAGGACGCCGGGGTGGGGGCTCCGCCCCCGTCGTCTTCGGCGCCGTCCGGGGCTTCGCCCGTCCGCGGGCGGATCGGTCCACTGGACCGATCCCGGGTAGCCCGCGGACCCCCTCGGTATTTTCGGCAAGATGAGGGAGCCGTCAGCCGTCCAGTTGCTCCGCGCCGCGGGCGTTGCGGGCCGGCTCCCACTCTCCGCGGAAGCCGCGGGGCACGAGGAGGTTGTGGGGGCCGAGGGCGTGGACGTCCTTCTCGCCGCACAGGGCCATGGTGACGTCGAGCTCGCGGTGGATCACCTCGAGCGCGCGGGTGACGCCCTCGCGGCCCATGGCGCCGAGGCCGTAGATGAAGGCGCGGCCGATGTAGGTGCCGCGCGCGCCCAAGGCGAGAGCCTTGAGCACGTCTTGGCCGGAGCGGATGCCGCCGTCCATGTGGACCTCCGTCCGGCTGCCCACCGCGTCCACGATCTCGGGCAGCATGCGGATCGAGGAGAGCGCGCCGTCGAGCTGGCGGCCGCCGTGGTTCGA